>DAHUYP010000081.1 GCA_027315105.1 Gammaproteobacteria bacterium | reverse complement strand
TGGTGCCGCCGATATCAGCAACCAGTCCACACCCTGCATCTGCCGTCACGGCTCGTCATCCAGTCGGCCTCCGTGGGAAGCGATCACGTCAGTATAGAAGCGCGCGCTGTCCTTGGGGGTGCGCTGCTGGGTCGCGAAGTCGACGTGCACCAGGCCGAAGCGCTTGGAAAAGCCCAGCGACCATTCGAGATTGTCGAGCAGCGACCAGGCGAAATAGCCGCGCAGATCGACGCCCAGCCGCATCGCTTCGTGCACCGCGCGCAGATGCGCGTGCAGATAGTGCACGCGCAGCGGGTCGTGCACGCGGCCGCCGTGCGCGGTCGGCGGGTCGTAGAAGGCCGCGCCGTTCTCGGTGACGTAGAGCGGGATCGCGCCGTAGCGCTGCCGCACCCACAGCAGGGTGTCGGTCAGTCCCTGCGGATAGACCTCCCAGTCGGTTTCGCTGTAGGTCGCGCGCGGCTGCTTGACGCGCGCGGCGCGCAGCGGCCAGGCGCTCTCGTCGTGACGGGTGACGCTGCGGGTGTAGTAGTTGACGCCGAGAAAATCGATCGGCTGGCGGATCAGTTCGAAATCACGCTCCGGCCATTGCGGCCAGGCAGCGCCGAACACCTCGGCCAGCTCGTCGGGATAGCGACCCAGGAACACCGGATCGAGGTACTGCCGGTTCATGTAGGCGTCGGCGCGCGCCGTCGCCGCAAGATCGGCCGGGCTCTGCGACGCGGGATACTTGGGCTCGAGGTTGACCACCAGGCCGATCCGGTTGCGGCCGTTGGCGCGATACGCCTGCACCGCGGCGCCGTGCGCACGCAGCAGATGGTGCGAGGCGATCGGTGCTTCGTAGGGGCTGCGGTGGCCCGGTGCCAGCGCGCCATGCAGGTAGCCGCCGTCGGTGACCACCCACGGTTCGTTGAGCGTGGCCCACTGCGGTACGCGATCGTCCAGCGCGCGGAAACAGACGCTGGCGTAATCGGCGAACCAGTGGGCGATATCCGGGTTCAGCCAGCCGCCGCGATCGTCCAGCGCCGCCGGCAGGTCCCAGTGGAACAGCGTGACCATCGGCTGGATGCCGTGCTCGAGCAATGCGTCCACCAGGCGCTGATAGAAGCCCAGGCCCGCCGGATTGACCATGCCGGTTCCGGCAGGCAGCACGCGACTCCAGCTGATGCTGAAGCGGTAGGCCTTGAGGCCCAGTTCGGCCATCAGCCGCACGTCGTCGCGGAAACGCCGGTAGTGATCGCAGGCGATGTCGCCGGTGTCGCCGTCGCGCATCATGCCCGGCGTGTGCGCGAAGCGCTGCCAGATGCTCGGGCCTGCGCCATCGGCCAGCGGCGAACCCTCGATCTGATACGCCGAAGTGGCGCAGCCCCAGAGAAACCCTTCGGGAAACGTGAAGGCGTGCTTGCGGTCCATGGGCGCCCCTGCGAGGATCAGTATGAAAACGATTACATGGCAGAATATCAGCAAAGCCGCGCGTGTCGAACCGCTGCAAGGGTCGCGTCACGCAAAGTGCGGCGGATGGCACAGGCACGGGGGCAGGGCGGATGGCCAGTGTTCGGCTCGACGGGGTGCGCAAGGTCTACGACCCGGGCCAGGTGGCCGTCGCCGGCGCCAGTTTCGCGGTGGCCGACGGCGAGTTCATGGTGCTGGTCGGGCCGTCGGGCTGCGGCAAGACCACCCTGCTGCGGATGATCGCCGGTCTCGAGACGATCAGCGCCGGGACGCTGCAGATCGACGGCCGCACGGTCAACGATCTGCCGCCCAAGGACCGCGACGTCGCCATGGTGTTCCAGAACTACGCGCTCTATCCGCACATGAGCGTGGCCGAGAACATGGGCTTCGGCCTGCGCCTGCGCGGGGTGGCGCGCGCCGAGATCGAGCACCACGTGCGCGAGGCGGCCGCGGTGCTGGAGCTGACCGCGGTGCTGGAGCGCAAACCGCGCCAGCTTTCGGGCGGCCAGCAGCAGCGCGTCGCCGTGGGCCGCGCGCTGGTGCGCCAGCCGCAGGTGTTTCTGCTCGACGAGCCGCTGTCCAACCTCGACGCCAGGATGCGCATGACCATGCGCACCGAACTGCTGCGCCTGCACCGGCGCCTGCGGGCGACGATGATCTACGTGACCCATGACCAGCTCGAGGCGATGACCCTGGGGCAGCGCATCGTGGTGATGCGCGACGGCGAGATCCAGCAGATCGACACGCCGATGCGCATCTACGCGCGGCCCGCCAATCTGTTCGTGGCCGGATTTCTCGGCAGTCCGCCGATGAATCGGCTGCGCGGCCGGCTGCAGGTGGGTGACGCGGTGCAACTGCAACTCGACGACGACCTGCGGATCGCGCTCGGCCCGGCGCGCGCCCTGGCCGGACTCTGCGCCGCCGCCGCGGGGCGCGAGATCGTGCTCGGCCTGCGTCCGGAGGATCTGCGCGTGATCGAGGACGCTGCGAGCGAGACGGCAGCCTTCGAGGCGACGCTGGAGGTGATCGAGCCGGTGGGCAGCGAGGCCTATCTCCATCTGTGCATGGGCGCGCACGACCTAGTGGCGCGGGTGGCACCCGACCGGCTGCCGCAACCCGGCCAGCGTCTGCGGCTGGGATTCGCCGCCGACAAACTGCATGTTTTCGACGCCGCGAGCGGGCAGCGCATCGATCTCGACGCATCCCGGTCCTGAGCGCCGCATTCCGCGAGTCCGAGGTGTGTCCATGGGTCCGACCCTGCATCGCTCCCGCCGGTGGTCACTGGCGCTGCTGCTGACCCTGCTGGCCGGATTGCCGGCCGGTCGCGCGGCGCAGGCGGACCGGGCGGCGGACAGCGAGATCGGCGTGCTCGACGGCGCGGCCTACCGCATCGACGTGCCGGCGCACTGGAATCACGGCCTGGTCGTGTTCTTCCACGGCTATCAGCTGACTGCGGAACGCTTCGCGCCGGGCCCGCTGCCGCCCGATCAGCGCGTCGTGCTCGCGCGTGGCTACGCGCTGCTCCAGTCCGGTTATCGCGAGGGCGGCTGGACGCTGGATCAGTCCCTGCGCGATACCGCGGCGGTCGAGCGCCGCTTCGACGCGCGCTTCGGCAAACCGCGCGAGACGCTCGCCATGGGCATGTCGATGGGCGGATTGCTGACGCTCAAGGCACTGGAGACCGAACCGGCGCGCTATGCCGGCGGACTGGCGCTGTGCGGCGCGATCATGCCCAGCGACCGGCTGCAGCGGCGCGCGTTCGCGCAGCTCGCAGCGCTGGACTACTACGCGCCGGGGCTGCTCGGCGATCCGACCCGGGTGCCCGCGGCGTATCGGCCCGATGCCGCGGTTGCGGCGCGGGTGCGTGCGGCATTGCTGCGGGATCCGCGGGCCCTGCACACGCTGGGCGTGCTGGTCGGTTCGAGCGACCCCGGCGTGATCGCCGATGTGCTGGCCTTCGAACGTTACCTGGTCGGTGATATCGAGCGCCGCGCCGGCGGCAACCCCTTCGCGACCGGAAGCTACCTGTTTCTGGGCACCGGCGACGATCGCGCGCTGAATGCCGGCGTGCGCCGCTACGCCGCCGACCCCGCGGCGGCGCGCTGGCTCGAGCATCACTACACCCCGAGCGGACGCCTGACCCGGCCGCTGCTCGAGCTGCACACGCTGCACGATCCGCTGGTCCACGCCGACGTCGGCGCGGCGTATGCCCTGCTCGCGCAACGTCGGGGCGATGGTGCCGAATTCGTGCAGCAGTACGTGCCGGTTTCCGGCCACTGCACCTACACGCCTGCGGACGTGGCGCGCGCCTTCGACGAACTGCTCGGCTGGGTGCACGACGGCCGACGACCTGAACCCGGATTGCTGCCCTGAGGGGCATCGGAGCCGCCTCAGGCTTTGTATACGGTCCGCAATGAATCCGCGGCGAGTTCGAGCTAACTTGGAAAGGCACAGGCCGTGCCTTGCGTGCGCGTCGGGCCCTGTCGACAGGGCGATGACGGGCTTTGCGCGCGACACGCGGATCGCTTGCTGATTCCCGCCCCGGACCGACCGCGATGAGATCGATGGATTCCGCAACGGCACTGCTCACCTATGGCGTCATTCTTCTTGCCTTGCTCGTGGCGCTTCTCGGCTTGGTCGGGCGCACACGCAAATTCTGGCTGCTGGCGGCGGTGTTTCTCTGCGCCGCGTGGCTGATGTGGATGGTGCACCAGACTGGACGACTGGTGTATGGCGATACGGCGGCGGCCCTCATGCAAGGCTATATAGGGTTGTTGCTGCGGCCCCGTGATCCGCTGCAGTCGCGCCGG
>DAHUYP010000074.1 GCA_027315105.1 Gammaproteobacteria bacterium | reverse complement strand
CCGGCGCGCGGCGGCGGCGCCTGCGCGCAGGCGAGCGCCGCGGCGCGGCGCCCGCCTGCCGCCTCACCGTCAGCCGCTGCGAGGCTTCAGCTGCGAGGTATCGACGCTCTTCACGCCCTCGATGCGTCCGGTCATGTCCCTGATGCGGGCGATCGCATCGGCGTCGGACAGCGTACCGCGCAGATGCACGACTCCGTCGACCGTCTTGACGTGCACTTCGAAGCCCTTGTCGACGCTCTTGGCCAGGATGTCGGATTTCACTCTGGTCGTGATCCAACTGTCGGAGCCGACCCGCTCGGTCGCGGCAACGGCCTTGTGCACGGCGCCCTTGAAGGCACTCGTCGCGAGCTCGTTATCGACGCTCTTGACGCCCTCGACGCCGCGCGCCAGCTCCCCGGCCGCCGATTTGGCGGCGCCGCTGCTTGCCGAGCCACGCAGTGTAACGACGCCGTGGACGCTCGCCACCTTGATGTGCGATTGCTTCGTGCGATCATCGTGCATGAGCTTCGCCTGCACCTGGGCGATGATCGCACTATCACTGCCGGTCGCCCCGGCGCCGTCATTGTGCGGTACCGAAGCCGCATCGGGCGGCGAAGCATGGCTCGATGGCGGCGATGCCGGGCCCGGGGTGCTGCCGACCGGGTCTGCATAGCCGATGACGCAAAGGCCGATGCCGGCGGCCAGCGCAGCCGACAGGCTCGCGCGGCGAAGCAATCTGGAGCGTAATCGTGTGTTCATCTCAACTTACCTCTGGTTGCGATCGAATGAACACCTTTATATCGGCGCGGCGCTGAATAGCCGCTGAATGTCCAGCGCGAGCGGTTGTCGGGTACCATATCGGCAGCCGCCCCGTGCGAAACAGCGCATGCTCATGGTTACGCCCGAGCTGGAGTCGATGATCACCTGTCCGGTCTGTGGACATGCACGGATCGAACGCATGCCCGTGGATGCGTGCCAGTATTTCTACGAGTGCCGGGGCTGCGGGGTACTGTTGAAGCCGAAGGCCGGGGATTGCTGCGTATTCTGCTCGTATGGCACCGTCAAATGCCCGCCGAAGCAGACCGACGGCACCGGCTGCGGGTGCGCAACCTGACGTGCCCGGGCGCCGGCCTGGTGGTGCGGCAGGCGAGCCGATGCGGGCGCAAGCACCTGCGCTACGGCAGATCCTGCAGCGCGGAGAAGGTGCCCGGCGATCCGGGGATCTGCAGCAGCACGCCCGGCTCGTTGACGCTCACCGAGTTCACCAGCGGATGGGTCGCGCCGGTGGCGATGATGATGTCGGGAAGATTGTCGCCGTTGATGTCGGCCACCGCTACCTCGTTGGCGTCGGTGACCGGGTAGTTCACCGCGGACAGGAACTGCCCGGGATGCGCGGCATCCTGCAGCAGCACACTGACCGCGCTGGAGCCGCCGACGATGATGTCCGGATAGCCATCGCCATTCACATCGGCCACGACCACGGACTGCGGCTGGCTGCCGGATGCCGTGGGGTAGCTCACCGCGGGCAGGAACTGCCCGGGATGCGCGAGATCCTGCAGCAGCACCACCACGCTCGGCGCCGCCCCGCCCGCGGGACCCATGTCGGTGACGATCAGGTCGTTGGCACCGTCGCCGTTCAGGTCCGCCATCACCAGACGGTTGACGCCGCCCATCATGCCGATGGCCGTCCCGGTGTAGACCGTGACCGGCGGCGCATACGTCGTGGCCGACTTCGCCCCGGTGTGAAACAGCACCTCGAGCGCGGCGCCGACGGTCACCGCCACGTCAGGGATGCCGTCGCCATTGAGGTCGCCGAGGGCGACCCAGTCGGCCCCACCCGCAAGCAGGCTGATCGGTTTGGCATAGGTGCCGGTCGCGGTCTGCAGGAACAGCGACAGGTTGGCATCGGCCGATACCAGGTCGGGCAGGCCGTCGCCGTTCATGTCCGCGATCGCCACGTTCGTGGTGCCCGGCGAGAGCAGCACCTGCGGCGCATCGAAGGTGCCGGGACTCTGCGGATTGTTGTCGAACACCATCAGCGCTTCGTCCGCATAGTTGACCGACACGACATCGGGGAAGCCGTCGCCGTTGAGGTCCGCCGTGACCAGGTACAGCGGCTGCGTGCCGTCGGGGGTGTACACGGGCGCGGCGTAGGTGCCGGCCGCGGTGGCCAGGTAGGTCTTCAGATTGCCGTACGCTTTGGCTGCCGACCCGCCCTGGATCTGGCTGGTCAGCACGATGGAAGTCAGGCCGTTGTGGGCGAAGTCACCCGCCACCACGCCCAGGGACACTTCCGTGGGTGTCGTGATCGACTGGCCGCAGGAGCCGAAGCAGTAGCCGTTTCCGCCGCCGCCGCAACTCGCGAGCCCTGCTCCCAGCAGCGCGGCGGCCAGGGGCCGCAGTCCGAGCGCGGCGCGGCTCGAGAGCACTCGCGCTTCATCGACGAAGTCATTGCTATGCACCATGGCGTATCCCATTCGCAACGATTGTGCGAACCATCCTCATCATCCCGTGTCGTCTCAGCGCCGCCAGGACCACACGGGCCGCGACAGCTGCGACGTCAAGGGTCTGGATGGGGCCGGCGCCGCAAAACTCAAGCGTCAGGCGTCCTTCGCTGCGGCCGCGCAGCCGCCGGGCACGTGTCTGGTTATGGATCGGCGGCAAGTGGGCACCCGAACCACGCACTCACAGGGACCCGAAGACTTTCTTGATCAGCGAGCTCGCCTGACCCAACGGGTCCTTGCGAATGGCGCGCTCCTCGTCCGCGATCACGGTGAACAGGCCGTCGAGGGTCTTGCCCGTGACGTACTCATTCAGATCCGCGTTCGCGCCGCTGATCAGCCCCAGCTCGGCCGCCTTGCCGGCGTACTGATCGTACAGCGCTGCGAGTCGCACTTGCTGCGTGGCGCGCGCCACGATCGGCCTGAACTTCGTCCTGAGTTCCGCGCTCGACACGCGGCGGAAATAGTCCGTGGCCGAGGTCTCTCCGCCCGCCAGGATGCCCTTGGCATCCTCGAGCGTCATGCGCTGCAGCGCCTGCTTCAGCACCGGCGCCGACTCACGCACGGCCGCTTCGGCCGCATGGTTCATCGACGCCTTGAGAGCGTCGGCCTCGCCACCCATGCCGAACATGCGCAACGCCGAATCCGCCTTCTCGAGTGCACCGGGCAGCGGGATCATGACCCTGGGATTGCCCAGGAAACCGTTGGCGGCGCCCAGCTGCGCCACGGCCTTGTCGACACCCTGCGACAGCGCGGCCTTGAGACCGGCGGCGGCGTCCTTGGAGCTCAGCGTCTCGAGGCCCGCGGCTGCCAGGACGGCCGGCAAGCTGACGCTCAGCCACCCCAGCAGTGATACCCAGGCGAGGCGGCGCATTGGTTCGAGCATCATGGGGCTCCCCGGTCATGGATGGACGGCGCTGCCGGCCTTCGGCCCCAACAGATCCACCGCCGCATGATAGAGCTCGGCGCGCAACCGGAAGCGCTCGTTGGCGCGCGCAATGTATCGCAGCGAGAGCTCCGTGCCGCCGACCACGGGTTTGAGGTTGATGGCCGGGGCCGCCGTGAGGCCGGTCAGTTTGCGCGACGGCGCGGCACGGCGCCATTCGTCCTCGGCCTCGCGCGCATTCGCGGCCGTCGCCTCCTTGACCTTCCGGCTGATCGCGTCGACGAACGCGTAGAGATCCTGGCCGGTCGGCAACACGATCTGCAGCTCGTCCCAGAGCCACTGGCCGGTGGTCGAGAAGTTGAAGTAATGGCCCTCGATGGCGAAGCTGTTGGTGAAGGTCACGCGCCTGCCGGTCGGATGTCCGGTGTCGGTCCAGTTACCGGTCTCGAGCAGCACCGTGTGGAAGATCCCGAGCTCGGCGACTTCGCCGGTGACGCCGTTGATCTCGACCCAATCGCCGATGCGGATGCCGTTCTTGCCCAGCAGCACCAGCCAGCCGAGGAACGCGACGATGAAATCCTTGAGTGCGACGGTCAGCCCCGCGCCCGCGAGACCCAGGAACACCCCGAGCTGCCGCGGCGGCCCGACGATGACGAGCGCGATGAAGAGCACCGCCGCGACCTGCAGCACCACGGTGGTGACCGTGCGCAGGGTCGCGACCTGCCGGCGATCGAGGCGCAGGCGACCGAATGCGGCCACGAGCCAGCGATCGAAGAACAGCAGCAGCAGGCAGGCCCCGGCAATGATCGCCAGGTCACGCAGGATGCGGCGCTCGACGCCCGTGTTCTGCTGCGTGACGATCCCGCTCCAGGTCCCGTAGACCGTGCCGAGCTCCCGCTCGGTCGCGCTGCGGTTGTCGACGCTGTCCAGGTCCTTCTGTGCCGACGCGATCTGTCTGGTGCTCGCCAGCAGCGCCGCGGCCGACTCGGCCGTGCGCGCCGTGCCACCGGACCCGGTGATCGCGGGCCGGGAAGCGCCCTGCTCGCTGATCCGGCTTGCGAGACTCGCACGCTCGGCGGCGAGTTGCCCGATCGCGGTCTCGACCTGTGCCTGGGTACGCGCCAGCGTGCGCGCCTTGTGCCGCAGCGCCGTCCAGCTCTCGATCAGATGGATCAATCCCGGCTGCGCCGACACGGCGTCGGCAGACGCAGCGGATGCGGCGGGCACGGCGGGACTGGGTATCGCGGCCTGGTGCTCGGCCACGAGCGCCTCGATCCTGGCGCGCAGATCACCGCCGGCGGCAATCAGCTGTTTGCTGGCGTCGTTGAACTCGTACTGATCGACCTCGAACTGGGCCTTGGCGAGCGCGAGCTCGCCTGCGAGCGGATCATTGCGGTCGCCCTTGGTCTTCGCCACGGCGGCCGTCAGCTGCGCGACCTGCAGGTTGTCGGCGATGAGCTGCTCGGCGGCGCGCGCCAGGCGCGTTTGCGCGGCCCGCACGGCCGGCGTCGGCGGAGCCGGGTGATCGGTGGCCGCGCGCAAGGCGTCGGCGAACGCCAGATCCAGCAGGTGATCGGCCTTGTCGACCGCACTGGCAGCGAGGCGTTTCTCGTCCGGCGTCGACGCCAGCGGCAGCAGCGCGCGGGCTGCGTCGAGCGCCGAAGAATCGACAATCGGCTGCTCGACGCCGCCCGGCGGCGCAGTCGCCGCGCCGCGCTGATGCGCGGCGGCGCCCGGGTTCGTCCGCCACCAGCCGTACACGGACGCGGCCAGGACGAGCGTCAGGGCAACTGCAACTACGGTGCGCAGCGACTTCATGAGTCCGCGGGCATGGTCATCACATTCGGTTCCGGCTGGCCAGGCTCGCCAGCGGCCGGTTGGCGTTGGCGCCATCGGCACTGGCGTGCAACGCTAGCAGAGCGCGCGTGCCCGCACCATACGCACAAGCACCGAAGCGCCGGCTCGAGCCCTGCGCTATGAGACTCGAGCGCAAGCCGCCGTCCTGCACCGCCGACTCCGATGGCATCGCAGTCGCCCGCGGCGCCCCAGGGATCCGGGCGCTTGCGGTCTTCGCGCCGACGGCTCGAGAAGAGGGACCTCACATGCGACCGTCCTTTCGCAAGATGACTGCGATCGGTGTCGACTTCGAGCCAGCGGACACGCCCTTCGATCCGCCGCCGACCGACCCTTGCCCCGCCCTGCCGGCGGGTGCGAGGCTGCACGTCGGCTCAGTGATCCTTCGATGAAGCCGCGTCCCTGCCCGCGTGTGCGGCGGCGAATCGCACAGTTCACGCTGTGCCTGGCCGCAGGCGCGCTGACCGCATGCGCGCTGACCGCGATTGCCGCGGAGGCGATGCCGAAATCGGGCGCCGCGGCGGCCCTGCGCGCGCAGTATTCGAACCTGAGAGCGCAGCTCGCGCACAGCCCGCTCGGACCTGGACTCTACCTGCAATCGATCGAGAGCCAGCGCGCCCTGCGGGGCGACATCTACGCCCTGGTCGACTACCCCTTTGCCACCGTCCGCGACGCGTTCTCGAGTCCCGAACACTGGTGCGAGACACTGTTGCTGCATCTCAATGTCAAGTACTGCCGGGCCGAGATACGGGGTGAACGCACCGTGCTGACGGTCGCCATCGGCAGGAAATTCGATCAGCCGCTCAGCGACGCCTACTGGGCCGAGTTCGCATACGACGTCCCGCGCCTGGAGTCGGACTATATGAAAGTCGACCTCGATGCCAAGCGGGGCCCGCTCGGCACCCACGACTACGAGATCGCGCTCGAATTGACCGGTCTGGACGCCGCGCGGTCGTTGCTGCACGTTCAGTACTCCTACACCTACGGTCTCACGGCGAGTATCGCGATGCGCGCCTACCTCGCAACGAGCGGCCACGACAAGGTGGGCTTCACGATGGTCGGCGGTGAGAATGGCGGCCCGCCGCACTACATTGGCGGCGTGCGCGGTGCACTGGAGCGCAACATCATGCGCTACTACCTCGCCATCGACGCCTATCTGGGCGCACTCGCGACCGCAGCACCGCGGCCCTTCGAGGAGAGCCTCGAGCGCTGGTTCACTGCCACGGAACGCTACGCCAGGCAGCTGCATGAAGTGGACCGCGACGCTTATGTCGCGATGAAGCGCCGCGAGCATTTGCGTCAGCAGACACCGCAGCAGAGCACCGACCACGAAGGACGCTAGCCGGACGCGCGGCTTGAGCACCGTGCTCCGCGACGGCCACCGAGCGGCGCGCGATGTCCAGCCGCGGTAGCCTACCGCGACGAGGGAGGCCGCAGCCGATAGCTTCGCCGCACCACCGTCACGTCGCCCTCATGCGAGGGCACGGCCGCGGCGCCGCGCGCGCGCTGCAGCGCCTGTCCCGGCGGCGGCAGACCGAAGCTCCGATCCATCAGCTGCAGATCGAAGGCTGCATTCGTTGCCTCGAAGTCCACGTCGATGCCATCGGCCGGCAGGCTCCACAGGCGCAGCAGCGACTCGCCGCCGGCGAGCCGCCGCGGCCGGACGCGCACGCTCGGCGCCCCGCCGCTCCCGAGCTGCACCGAGTCGACGGCGGCCGTGGGCGCAAACAGCAGCTCCAGGATCGGCGCGGCGCGCGCCGAACTCACGTGCAGCCGATAGTGCGCGCGCGGCGCCGTGCCCGCGCCGCCGGTCACCACGCTCGCCGAGCGCACCGACAGCTGCGGCAACGGCAGCGCCAGCGAGGGGGCCGTGGCGGCGAACACGCGCCGCTCGAGCGCGGCCGGCGCCGGCCGGGCGTGGCTCGCAAACGCGGCGGCACTCGACCACTGCGGCGGTATTCGATCCGAGGCGCTGTCCACCAGCCACTGCGCCCGCAGACCATCGCCGTCCAGGTCGTAGAGCAGATTGACGCGCTCGGGCGCCTGCGGCGTATGACGCGGCAGCAGCAGGGCCGCGGCCATTCCGAGCAGCATGCCGGCCGCGGCGCCGGCGCACAGCCGTGATTGCGTGCGCGGCGCGGCCGGCGCCATCAGCGCCGCCAGACTGAAGCCGGCGTAGATCAGGAGCACGCTCGTCAGCGGCAAGGCGGAGCTGCCCAGGGCCCCGTAGAGCGGCACCACGAGCGGCATCACGACCGTGAAGCTCACGGCGCTGACGGCGCTCGCCGCCCATTCGGCGCCGCCGGCTGCGCGGCGCCCCGCTGCCAGCGCCAGAGTCAGCGTCAACAGCGCCGCGCCCGCGACCGTCAGCGCCAGATAGCTCGCGGCGGGCAGGCCGAGCGCGAGCGCCAGCGCGAACACCGCGTACAGCAGTGCGCCGGCCAGCATGAGTCCGGGAAAACCGGCACGGCTTCGCAGCAGCGACGCCATGCGCGCGCTGACCCAGAACGCGAGGCCGACGAAGCACAGCTGCAGCGGCCACGGATGAGCCACCGAGACATAGGCGCCGCCGAGCTCGAGCGCACCGAGCTCATGCAGCAGCGCCAGCAGCGCCGCCGCGGCGGCCGCGCCCACCGCCAGCGCAGCCAGCTGGCCGACCGCTCCCCAGAGCAACGCGCGCGCACTCAGCTGCCCGCGCCGGATCAGCCATACGCAGAGCATGAGCAGGCCCATCAGGCAAGCGAGCGCGCCCGGCACCAGCCACGCACGCGGTATGCGCACCAGAGTGCGGCCGTAGAGATCGAAGTACACCGCCTCCCCGCTGCTCGCGCGCTCGAGCCGCGCGTTGGCGAGCGCCCCCAGGCTCGCGAGCGCCTGCGCGCCCTGCATGTCGATGCTGCCGGCATCGGCATGCCGCCAGTCGTCCAGCGGCGTGTGGTAGCCGGCCACGTCACCGATGAAGGCGAAATTGAATCCCTGGTAGCCCGCGGCCTTGAAGACGCTGAAGTCGGTGTCGTTCGGCATGCGCCGATAGGCGGCGTAGTACGCCGAATTGGCGAGCGGCCGCGCCACCGCCTGCGCGTACAGCCCGATGAGCCAGCGGTTGGCGGTGCCGGTCTCGAACATCAGGCTCGGCCCGGACGTGCCGCGCGCCTCCAGGTTGACGGCCGCCGCGACCGATCCGGCCCAGCGGTGGCGCTGCACGAACGCCTCGGCGCCGAGCAGGCCCGGCTCCTCGCCGTCGTCGAGCAACAGGATCACGGTATGACGCGGCCGCGACCGCTGCTTCAGGATGCGTGCGATCTCCAGCACCGAGGCGACGCCGGCCCCGTCATCGGACGCCCCTGGCCCCGCCGCCACCGAGTCGTAGTGTGCGGCCAGCAGGATGGCACTGCCGCCGCCGCCAGGCGGCTCATCGCCGTCCAGGCGCGCGAGAATATTGGTCGGCATGCCGCAGACGCCGAAGCGGCTGCAGACCATGATGCCGCCCTGCAGCTCCGGCTCATAGCCCAGTTCCCGCAGTTGCGACACGATGCGCGCGCGCAGCTGCGCGTTGGCGAGGCTGCCCATCGGGTGCGGCGCGCCGTCGTCGAGCAGCGTGCGCAGCAGCTGCTTGGCGCGCGTGCCGGAGAACTGCGCCGGCGGCGCATCGATCGGCGCCGCCGGCGGGGCGCGGTAGGCCGCCAGCGTCGCGAGCCAGACCGCGGCCGCCACCGCCAGCGCGATCCAAAGACCGCGTTCCCTCATCGGCGCCTCCCGCAATGCGCGTTCGAGCTTACGGGAATCGATTTGGCCGTGCGACCGGCACGCGCCGGCCGCGCGTTGGCCGGTCGGCGGCCCGACATGGCGTCAGGTCGCGGGGCGCAGCGAATGCCTCAGACCCACGTGTCCGAGGCTGATCTGGTGATCCACGCCTTCCCAGCGATCGTCGTAACGGCGCGTGAACTGCAGGTACGCGGCGCCCGCGAGCTCCTCGGCGTGCAGCCGCACCGCCCACAGCCCGAACGGCTGCATCACCGCCGCGCGCTCCTCGACCCGCTGCCAACCGTCGAAACCGAAATGCAGGATGAACGGCGTGCGAGCCTCGATCAGCAACGCGCGGCCGTCCTCCAGTTGCATCACCGGCACCTCGTCGCGCCAGTGCCACGCCGCCGCCGCGAGCGTGCCGTACTGCACGGCGCCACTGCCGCCGGCGCCATGCGCGGCATCCTTGCCGGGCAGATAGCGCTCTTCGACGGCCCGTAGCAGCTCGATCGGCCGCCGCCGCTCGCGCGCGACCAGCAGCTTCAGGAACTCGGCATGCGCCCAGAGCAGCGGCATCGCGCTGCCCGACGGCCTGCCGGGCTCGAGTCCGAGCTCGGCAATCGGCGCCGCATCCCACACCTGCTCGGGCAGCAGCCCGCCGACGCTCGAGCAGCGCCACATGGTGCGCAGATAGGCGATCGGATCCTCTCCGCTCTGCAGCGCCAGGTGTCCGCGCTCGCCGACCAGCAGCGGCCAGCAGCGGCCGATGCCGCTGCCGTCGAACGCCCGGCCGTCCGCGTGCTCGCCGTAGCCGTCGTTGTTGTAGCGGTGATAGAGCGGCCCGGACGGGGTGTCCACCTTGAGCACGCGGTCGACCACCTTGATGGTGTCCTGGATGCGCGGATCGTGGGCGCTGCGCAATCCCAGGCGCGTCAGATAGGAGAAATCGAGGCTGACCAGCGCCGCCGCCGAGATCGATTCGCCCTCGCGATTGCGCAGCTGTACCCAGCTTCTGGCCTCATCGCCGTCGTCGAAATCGCCGTCCAGGTTGCCGATGCGCACGTAGTAGCCGGCCACGCCGGTGTCGCGCGCCAGCGGCGTGTCGTGCACGTAGCACCAGCTCTCGAGCCGCTCGTTCCAATCATCGGCCAGGCTCAGCGCGTAGTCGCGCTCGGCCGGTGTGAGCCATGGCTCGGCGACCACCAGCGCACTGATCGCGACCGCGAGCGTGAACGGATTGACGCCGGGGTTCTCCTCCCAGCGATCCTGCGGGCTGGACGGGCCCGTCCGGGCGATGAATTCGACCGCGGAGCGCACCATCTGCGCCGTACCCGGCAGCTCGTTCTCGCCCAGCTCGCGCAGCTTGGCGGCCAGCAGCACCGGAAACGCCGCCTCATCGAGCTGGATGCCGACCCAGAATGGCTCGCCGCTCGGGAAATAGTTCTGCGGCCAATGCCCGTCGCGCCGCTGCGTCGCCGTCAGATGCGCGAGGATGTGCCGCGCATCGATGATCTGATTCGCCGCCAGCAGCGCGAACGCCGTGAGCGTCGCATCGCGCGGCCACACCAGGTGGTAGCCGCCGAGCGTGTCGGTGCTGTTGCCCCACGGCACGCTCAGGCTGGCCACGACCGCGCCCGGATAGGCACGGTCCTCGTGGATCTTGAGCACCGCGGCCGACAGCAGCCCGGCATCGCCGAGCGCATCGTCCGGCTGCGGCAGCTGCAGCCGCGCGCCCCAGTCGCGCCAGTGCTGCAGAAAATCCGCGCGCAGCGCATCGAACGGCGCCGCGAGCGCGGTGCGCGCCCGCGTGAAGGCGCCGAATGCACCGTACGAGAAGCCCAGTGCGAGCACGCCGCTGCGCGCGGCCGCCTCGCCGCTCAGCGCCACGGTGCCGTTGTCGGCGCTGCTGAAGCGATAGGTCAGGCGGCCGTGGCGATTGAGATCCTGCCAGCCGTCCGAGGCGCCGACGTAGCCGCAGCTGAGCATGCGCAGGCCGGCATCGGCCGCCAGGCAGAGGCAGAAATCCCCGTGCCGCGCATAGCCCACGCCATCGTCTACCCACGCGCTGTTGTGCCGGCCGGTGGTGCCCAGGTGCGGCGCGAGCATCACCACCAGCCGGTACGGGCCCGTCAGGCTGAAGCGCACCAGCAGCACGTCGCGCAACGGATCGGGCAACACCTCGAGCGTGAGCTGATAGTCCTCGCCGTAGTGCGTGATCGTCGGCGCCGGCAGAAACGGCCCCGGCGTCGCCAGCCGGTAGCGGCGCGTGCGCTTCAGATCGATCCAGCGCTGCTCGCCGACCAGATAGAAGCCGAAGTCGCGCACCTGCGGCTGGCCGGTGGACGGCCAGTAGACCTCGTTGATGATGCCGTGCCCGAGCGTCGCCCAGAGGCGCGATCCGCCGAGCGCCGTGGTCACGTAATCCTTGTCGCTCGAGGACCAGGTCGGCGAGATTCCGGGCGCGCCGAACGCCGCGCCCTCGACGCTCGCGCCGTCCGGCCCATGATCGCTCTGGGGATGCACCCCGATGATCGTCTCTTCGCCGCCGCCGCGGCCGTTCTCGTCCTCGGTGTCTTCGCTGCTCATGGATCAGCCGCCGTGACTGAAGGCCGGATAGTCCGTCATGCCGCCGTCGACGAACACGCTGGTGCCCGTCACGTAGCCGGCCACCCCGGAGGCAAGCACCACGGCCATGCCGGCCACGTCCTCCGGCTCCCCGACGCGACCGAGCGCGATCTTGCTGATCAGGTCCTGCTGCCCATCGGGGTCCTTCCAGACCGCGGCGTTGATCGCCGTGCGGATCGCCCCCGGCGCCAGGCACAGCACGCGAACCCCATAGGGCCCCGCCTCCTGTGCCAGGGTCTTCGCCATCATCGACAGACCGGCCTTGCTGGCGCTGTAGGCGCTGTAGCCGCTCCAGGCGATCACCTCGTGCACACTGCTGGTATTGATGATCACGCCGGAGCGCTGCGGCACCATGCGCTTGAGCGCCTCGCGGGCGCACAGAAAGGCGCCGCCGAGATTGATCTGCAGCACCCGGTTCCAGGCGGCCGCATCCGCCTCCCATGCGAGTGCGCGCTCACCGTCGATGCCGGCATTGTTGATCAGCACGTCGAGTCCGCCCCAGGCCGAGTCGATCTGCGCGAACATGGTCGCCACCTCGTCGGCGCGGCTCACGTCGGCTGCCAGCTGCAGCACCTCGCCGGCGCTGTCACGCAGCTGCGTTGCCATCGCGGCGGTGAGCTCCGGATGCGCCACGTAGTTGATCGCCACGCGCGCATGTTCGGCCGCGAACGCGCGCACCATCGCGGCACCGAGCCCCGAATTGCCGCCCGTGACCAGGACGCGCCTGCCTGACAGCTTCAGGTCCATGTCGTCCACGTTCGCATGCTGGTCGGCCTCTCTGGCACTGTTGGCGGCATCGACGCAGATGCCGGTGCAGAGCGCGAGCATAGCGAGCTTCGCGGCCGAAGCGCCAGCGGTAAAGTCCGACGGCGATCCGACATCGCAGCGCTGCATTAACGCGCTTTAATCGGATCAAAGCGCTCCATTCATGCGGTGCGAACGGCGGCGCGCCTGCGCCATGTTCCCGGAACCAAAGCGGCACGCCGCCGTCTATGGCGTCTCGACCCTAATGCGGGTGCAGCAGCAGCTTTTGCGCGCGCCAGTTCAGCAGCTCTGCGACGTAGAGCTCATTGTCCGTCGGACAGGCCATGGAATGGATCCAGCCGAACTTCTTCGGTACCTTGCCCGTGCCGCCGAGCCAGCCCAGCACCTTGCCGTCGAGCGACAGCTTATAGATGCGGCCGGGGTAGGCATCGGACACGTACAGGTATTGCACCGGCCCCGCCGTGATGCACATCGCCCACGGCGAGCCCGGTTGCATCGTGCCGCCGCCGGCCGGCGAGCCGTCGGCGCGGCCGCTCTGCGCCGGACGGTTGCCGATCGCCACCGGCGCGTTCGGCGGCGCAGGCACGTCGATGCGGATGATCTGCAGCAGCTTGCCGGCGGTATCGAACACCTGGATACGCGCGTTGCCGCGATCGGCCACGTAGATGCGGTCCTGCCGATCAGCCACGATGGCATGCAGGGTATTGAACTGGCCGGGACCATCGCCCGGCTCGCCCCAGGAGCCGATCCAGTTGCCGTCGCGATCGTATTTGGCGACGCGCGAGTTGATGTAGCCGTCGCTGATGTAGATGTTGTGCCCGGAATCCCAGGTCACGTCCGTGACCTGGCGGAACAGGCCGTCGATCGGCGGCAGCGGCGGCTTCGGATGCGCCAGGGGGTGCGCGCTCTCATCCGCGGCCTCGGGCTTGCGGCCGAAGACCAGGTCGACGCGCGCCTGCGCATCGAAGCGCACCACCATGTCCGAGCCCTTGTCGGCGACCCAGACGTTGTCCTCGGGATCGACGCGCACCTGGTGCGCGTACGACCAGGCGTACAGGTTGTGGCCGATCTCGCGCACGAAATCACCGTCGGCGTCGAATTCGAGCAACTGTGCCGCGGCGGCGCCGTATGCGGGCCCGGTGGTATTGCCGCGCGAGAGCACGAACACGTGCCTGCTCGAATTCACCGCAATGCCGGCGACTTCGCCCAGGTAGAGGTTCGGCGGCAGGTGCAGGAAGTTCGGCACCGAGTCGAACGGTATCTCCGGCACCCCCGGCTCGAGCGCGCCGGCCGCCGGCAGGCGCGGACTCAAGGCCATGGCCATGGCCGCGACTGCCAGCGCCGCGCTGCTGGCGTGCGTTCGTAGGTTCACGAGCTGTTCCTCATGGTTGATGACTCGTCTGCAGATGCCCCGGCAGCGGATCGATCAATGCTGCGCCGCTGTTGGCGGGTGAATTCACCCTGGTACTCACGGGCCAGGCCACCATGGCCTCGGCCGGGTACTCGAGCAGCGCCGCCCTGGCGGCGGCGGCATCGCCTTGCAGCCAGGCGCTATGATCCTGACGACGCAGGATCGCCGGCATGCGCTGCTTCGCGTTGTGGATCTCGGCCATGAGCGCGTTGGCAGGCATCGTGATCAAGGTGCAGCTCTCGACCGCGCCGTCGGCGCCGGTCGAGCGATCCCAGAGGCCGGCAAAGCCAAACACGTCCTGATCGGCCAGGCTGATATAGAACGGCTGTTTGCGTCCATCCGCATTGAGGTGCCATTCATAGAAGCCGCTGGCCGGCAATACGCAGCGCTGCGCGCGCTTCCAGGGTCCGCGGTAGGCCGGCGAGGTCTCGATCGTCTCGATGCGCGCATTGATGGTCGAGTACTTCGGTGGCACGCCGCGCGCGAAGAATGGAATCAGCCCCCAACGCATCATCGTGCCTTCGTAATGACCCTCCCACCAGCGCACCACCGGCACCTGCTGCGATGGACTGACGTTGTAGCGTGCGTCGAACGGCGGCCAGTGATCGACATCGATATACGGCAGCTCGCGTTCGATGGCCCTTTGGTCCTTCGTCAGATATCGGCCGCACATGCGAGATCACTTCAGCTTCATACGGTTTGCTGCATCGCGGACTGCCGCACGGACGGCACTCGCGCCGCCCCCCATTCTTGTCGCCATGATACGCCGCCGCCGCCACCACCGCCCCGACCCGCTCGAGCGCTCCTCCCCTGTTCGGGCGGCGGCGATCCCCGCCACGCCTCCGGGCCGCTCGGCTCACGCGGAAAGTACCTACGGCGAGCGGCGCGACGAGCGCCTAGCCTATCGGGGGAGCGATCGCCCGATGCAGGGCATGGGCGCAGGAGAGGCAACCATGTACCAACGAATCCTGGTGCCGGTGGACGGCAGCGACACGTCGACGCGCGGATTGAGCGAAGCGATCAAGCTCGCCAAGGAGCAGGCGGCGCGCCTGCGCATCCTGCACGTGGTCTGCGACCCGTTCGTCAGCGCGGCGCTGATGAGCGCCGGCTACAGCCCGGATCTGCTGCCCCGCCTTCAGGCCGAGGGCCAGACCATCCTCGATGCGGCCGAGGCGGCGGCCCGCAAGCACGGGGTCGAAGACGTGGAAGCGACGCTGCTCGACTACCGCGGCGCGCAGATTGCCGAGGCCATCATTGCGGAGGCCAAGAGCTGGCGCGCCGACCTGATCATCATGGGCACGCATGGCCGCCGCGGCTTCGCGCGCGCCGTCATGGGCAGCGACGCGGAATACGTCGTACGGCACGCCCCGGTGCCGCTGCTGTTGATTCGCAGTTGAGGCAACCAGGGCTGCGGCGGCACCGGCGTGGGCATGAGGCCCCCACGCCGCTGCCCGCCGCAGCGCTCAACCCAGATCGATCGGCACGAAGATCTTCGCATCCTCGTGCTGCACGAGCAGCGCGACGTGCTTGCCGTCCTGCTGCGCCAGCTGGCGCAGCTGCGAGACGGAGCTGATGGGCTCGCCGTTCATGGCCAGCACGATGTCGCCGGGCTCGATACCCGCCTTGGCCGCAGGACCTGCGACGTGCTCGACCAGCAGGCCGCCCGAGACGTTCGCCTGTGCCCGTTCCTCGGGCGTGAGCGGCCGCACTCCCAGGCCCAGTCGAGCCTTGCCGGCATCGCCCTCGGCGTCGGTCGCCGCCACCACGGTCCTGGTCGCCGCGTCTCCGACCTTGACGCTCAGGTCGTGCGCACCGCCCTTGCGCCAGACCGACAGCGTCGCGGTATCACCGGGCTTGACGGCCGCCACCAGCGGCGGCAGATCGCCGGCATCGGCAATCATCTGGCCGTTGAAGGCGAGAATGATGTCGCCGGACTTCAGCCCCGCCTTGGCCCCCGGACTATCCGGCGTGACCGCGCTCACCAGCGCCCCGGTCGCCTGCTTCAGGCCGAAGGCCTGCGCCAGCGATTGATCCACCGACTGGATCGATACGCCCAACTGGCCGCGCTCGACCTTGCCGTTCTTGACCAGCTGCTGCTCGACCTGCATCGCGAGATTGATCGGTATCGCGAATGACACGCCCTGATAGCCGCCGGTGCCGCTGTAGATCTGCGAGTTGATGCCGATCACCTCGCCGTTGAGATTGAACAGCGGTCCGCCCGAATTACCCGGATTCACCGGCACGTCGGTCTGAATGAACTGCACGTAGCCCTGATCGGGCAGCGAGCGCGCCTTGGCCGACACGATGCCCGCAGTGGCCGTGTTCTCGAAACCGAACGGCGCGCCGATCGCCACCGCCCACTCGCCGACCCGCTCCTTGCCGGCATCGCCGATCTTGACCACCGGCAGATCGTGGGCGTCGATCTTGAGCACCGCAACGTCGGTGAGCTTGTCCACGCCCAGCACCCGCGCCTTGAATTCGCGCTTGTCGGTCAACTTCACGGTCACCTCGTCGGCACCGTCAACCACGTGCGCGTTCGTCAGCACGATCCCGTCCGGGCTGACGATGAAGCCGGATCCCATGCCGCGCATCGGCGCGCGCTGGGGTGACTCGGGCTGCTGGAAGTGCCGGAAGAATTGGCTGAACGGGTCGTCCGGGCCGAACTGCGGCATCTGCGATTCCTGCCCGCCCGTCTTGACGACGCCGGATACGCGCACGTTGACCACGGCCGGTCCGTACTGCGCCACGATCGAGCTGAAGTCCGGCAATGCCATGCGAGTGTTGCTCTCGGTGCTTGCCGTGGCCGCGCTCTGCGCCGCCGGCGCCGCCGACGCGTGATCCATGCCGAAGCCATAGCCCAGGGCCAGAAGCAATGCCGCGCCGGCCACGGCCCCGCCGGCCTTCCATTTCCTGCTGTTCATCTGCCACTCCTCGATATGCGTGAGTATTGCGAGACCCAGGCCCCGCACTGCCGACGAAGGTAATCGGGGAGTCTTAAATTCCGCTTAAGCCGCGCCCGGCGCGCCGGCACCCGGCGGCG
>DAHUYP010000053.1 GCA_027315105.1 Gammaproteobacteria bacterium | reverse complement strand
GCTGCAATCGCCGCCGCAGATGCCGCCGCCGGCGGCGCCGCCGCCGCGCGGCGCCGTGCCACCGGCCTGGCCTTCGGGCGCCGTGCCGCCGGTTTCTTCTTCGCGCGCCTCATGTCTGCGCCCATCAGGCCGCCCGCGGCGCAAGCGCCGGATCGCCCAGGGTGCTGTTGACCAGGCGCACGACGTCCAACAGGATGAGCATCTGATCGCCGACCATCGCCAGCCCGTGCACGAAGTCGGTATCGATCGCCGAGCCGACTTCCGGCGGTGGCCTCAGATCCTCGCTGCCGATGTTGCAGACTTCGCACACGCCATCGACCACGATGCCGGCGGTCAAATCTCCGCGCGGCGTGTCCACCTTGACCACGATGACTACCGTGGTGCGGCCGTATTCGGTCTCGCCGAGACCGAAACGCCGCCGCAGATCCAGGATCGGCACCACTGCGCCGCGCAGGTTGATCACGCCCTGCACGTGCTCGGGCGAGTGCGGCAAGCGGGTGGGTTTCTCCCAGCCCTTGATCTCCTGCACGCGCAGGATCTCCACGCCGTAGGTCTGGCCCGCAAGCTGGAACGTCAGGTATTGATCCGCGTTCGCGGCAATGATGGACTTCTGGGTCGCCTTGTTCTGGGTGACGTCCATGCAGTGTCTCCTCAGGCTCGCAGCGCCGTCTGGTTGCCCAGCACGCGCTCCAGTGTCGCCAGCAACTGATCGGGATTGAAGGGCTTGACCATCCAGCCGGTCGCGCCGGCCTGCTTGCCCTGCAGCTTGCGCTCGGGGCTCGACTCGGTCGTCAGCAGCAACAACGGCGTGAGGTGATAATTCTGCAGCGTTCGCAGCTGCGCGATCAGCGTGATGCCGTCCATGCGCGGCATGTTGACGTCGGTCAGCACCAGGTCCACGCGGTGCTTGCGCGCATATTCCAGCGCCTCGTCGCCGTCCGACGCTTCGATCACCTCGTAACCGGCGGCGCGCAGGGTGACCCCGACCATCTGCCGCATCGAGGCGGAATCATCGACCGCAAGAATTACTTTCGACATATACGGATGCTCCACGCCTCGTTACGTCAAACCTGGACGGGTCACTGCGCTATTCCGGACCTTGCGGCCCACGACAGCTTTATCGGCGAGGGCCTACAATGATTAAACCCCCGCGCACCGGCTGTCCTGGGATTGCGTCGCAAATCACACTCTCGGTGCGCCGCCGGCCGTGGCGCGCACCGCATCGGCCGGCCTCAGGCCGCCAGGCGCTCGGACACCGAGCGCGTCAGCCCCGCGATGTCGAGGATCAACGCGACCGAGCCGTCCCCCAGGATGGTGGCGCCCGCGATGCCATCGACATGGCCGTAGTTCGCCTCCAGCGTCTTGACCACGACCTGCTGCTGGCCGAGCAGCTCATCGACGCACAGCCCGACCCGCCGGCCATCGCCCTCGACCACCATGATCAGGCCGTCGCCGGCTTCGCGCACACGGCCCGAGCCGGCATTGAACACCTGCTGCAGCCGCACGACCGGCAGGTATTCGCCGCGGAACGAGAGCACCTCGCCGTGACCGACCACCTGGCTGACCGATGCGGTGCGCAGCTGCAGCGATTCGACGATCGCCGTCAGCGGCACGATGTACGATTCGTCGCCCACCGCGACCGTCTGGCCATCGACGATCGCGAGCGTCAGCGGCAAGGTGATGATGAAGCGCGAGCCCTTGCCCGGCTCGGAGCGCACCTCGATGGCGCCGCCGAGCTCCTCGACGTTGCGCTTGACCACGTCCATCCCCACCCCGCGGCCCGAGATGTCCGTAGCCTGCTCGTTGGTGGAGAAGCCCGGCAGGAAGATCAGATTGCAGATCGCCTCGTCGGACGGCTGCTCGTCGGCACCGATCAGGCCGCGTTCGCGCGCCTTGACGAGAATGCGCTCGCGCTTGAGCCCGCCGCCGTCGTCGCTGGCCTCCACCGTGATGCTGCTGCCGCGATGATAGGCGTGCAGATGCACCGTGCCGCGCGGGTCCTTGCCCTCGGCGAGCCGTTGCTTCGGCGACTCGATGCCGTGATCGATGCTGTTGCGCACCAGATGCACGAGCGGATCGCCGATCTTCTCGAGCACCGTCTTGTCGAGCTCGGTCTCCCCGCCGGTCATCTTCAATTCCACCTGCTTGCCCAGGCGCTGGCTCAGATCGCGCACCATGCGCGGGAAGCGGCTGAAGACGAAGCTGATCGGCACCATGCGCACGCGCATGACGCTTTCCTGAAGTTCGCGCACGTTGCGCTCGAGCTGCGCCAGGCCGGTGCGCAGCCGCTCACCGATCCCGCCGTCGAGCATGCCGCCGAACTGCCCCAGCATCGATTGCGTGATGACAAGCTCGCCGACGCTGTTCATCAGGTCGTCGATCTTCTCGGTGCTGACGCGGATCGAGCTCGCATCGCTGATCTTGCCGGCCTCGTTGCCTTTGGCGGCACGCGACTCGGTCTCCTCATGATGGCCCGCGCCGGCGGCGCTCGCGCGCTCGGCCGGCTCGTGGCTGGTCGCTGCCGCCGGCAGCGTCGCATCCGCGCCGCGCGGGCCCGCCGCGCGCGCGCCCGCTTCGGCCCGCAGCGCCTCGACTTCCAGCGCGCAATCGCCCTCCGCCCAGTCGAACACCTCGATGATCGACTGGCGCGGCGCGTCGGTGCGCAGCTGCAATTTCCACGTCAGGTAGCAGTTCTCGGGATCGAGTTCCTGCAGCGGCGGCAGGGCCGAGATATCGGCCGTGACCTGCAGCTCGCCGAGTTCGCGCAGCTCGCGGAACAGGCGCAGCGGATCGTTGCCGCGCGCCAGCAGATGCAGGAACGGCCGGAAGCTGATCTGATAGAGCTCACCGCGGGCGCCGTCCCCGGCCGTGGCCGTGGGCGTGGGCGCTGCGACGGTGGCCGCCGCGGGGACGGCGGCGGCTGCGGGCGCGCTCGCCGGCGCCGCATCGAGCCCGCTCGATGCAGCCGCACTGACCGCCGCGGTCGGGGCCGGCGCGGCACTCGCCGCCGCCGGCGGCGCAGCCTTCTGCGCCACCGCCAGTTCCAGGTCGAACTGCAGATCGGCCACCCGCTGCGCATCCATCGGCGTGCGGTTCTGCTGCGCCCGCAGCATGTCGCGCATCACGTCCACCGAGCGCAGCAGCAGGTCGGAGAGCGAGGTCGTGACCTGCATGCGCTGGCCGCGCAGCTCGTCCAGCAGCGTCTCGAGCGAATGCGTGAACGAGGAGATCTCGCCGAAACCGAAGGTCGCCGCCCCGCCCTTGATCGAATGCGCCACGCGGAAGATGGTGGCGATCAGCTCGGGGTCGGGGGTGCCGATGTCCAGGCGCAGCAGCGCCTCCTCCATCTGCGCGATCGCCTCGAAGCTCTCTTCGTAGAAGGCCTCGTGAAATTGTGTCAGGTCTATGGTCATGGGTTACACGCCCAGATCCAACAGCAAGGCATCGACGTCCTGCTGGCCGCCGACGGCATTGCCGTGATTGATGCCGGGCACGATCGGGCCGTGGCCGCGCCTGGAATCCTGGCTGCGGCTCCCGGCTTCGAGCTCGGATCCGCCGATGCGTACCAGCTCGCCCAGCGCCGTCTCGAGCTCATCCACCAGCGTCATGACGCCGCGGATGATCTGGCCGCTCAGGTCCTGATAGCCCTGGGCCAGCAGCACCTCGGCCAGGTTGCCGCGTACCGCCGTCATGCTGGTGGCCGTCTGCCGCAGAAACCCGGTCAGCTGCGGCTGCATTGCGTGCGACGGCTCGGCCGCCTCGTACTGCACCGCGAGCCGCTCGGCCTCGTGCGCGATATGATCGGCGAGCGGACAGCAGCGATCGACCAGGTCCATGGTGCGATGTGCGGCATCGTCGGTCAGCCGCAGCACGTGGGCCAGGCGATGGCGGGCGTCGGGAACCTGGCGCTGCGCCAGGTCGATCAGCTTGGAGTCGACGCGGAAGCGATCCAGTGCCGTCTGCAGGTCGAGCGCCACCTTGCGGATCCCGGTCGTGACCTCGCTGTTGCGGGCGCCGTCGAAGCCGGCCAGGGCGGTGCGAAAGGCGACCTTGTCGCCCTGGTCGAGCGCCTGCGACATCGCGGTGACCCAAATGGCGTACTCATTATTATTCTCATGCAGCGTACTCATGGCATGTCACGCTGCCGCCTGCGCTGCCAGTATCTTGTCGATCTTCTCCTTGAGCGTCGCGGCCGTGAACGGCTTGATGACGTAGCCGCTGACTCCGGCCTGCGCCGCCTCGACGATCTGCTCGCGCTTGGCTTCGGCGGTGAGCATCAGCACCGGCATCTTGGACAGGCGCGGCTCGGCACGCACGTGCTTGAGCAGGTCCAGGCCCGGCATGCCAGGCATGTTCCAGTCGGTGATGAGAAAGTCGAAATTGCCGTTCTTGAGCATCGGCAACGCCGTATTGCCGTCATCGGCCTCCGCAACGTTGGCGTAACCCAGATCGTTCAGGAGGTTCTTGATGATGCGGCGCATCGTGGAAAAATCGTCCACCACGAGGAAATTCAAGTTCTGCTGCACGCCTGTAACTCCACTGCGTCGCGTCCGAATGCGACCCGATTTATCGGCGTGTATACCGGGAATCTTGAGTAAAGTCGTGGCACTGGTGCGCCCAGATCGAGCCTGCGCGACGCGGTTCACATATTGCGAGGCCCGCGCCACGGCGGACCGGGCCCGGCGGCGCGCCGCCGGCCCCTCAGGTGCGTGCGGACAGGTGCGGCCAGGCCGCGCGCAGATACAGTGCCATCGAGATCAGCGTCAGCACCGCCGCCATGACGGTCAGCCACAGGCCGATGCGGTAGATCGGCAGGCCGAGCAGATCGGCGCGGAACAGCAGCATCGACAGGCCGACCATCTGCAGTATGGTCTTGTACTTGCCGATACGCGAGACCGCCACCGCGGTGCGCTGGCCGATGCCGGCCATCCACTCGCGCAGCGCCGAGATCGCGATCTCCCGGCCGATGATCACGGCCGCCGTGAGCACCACCAGCGCACGCGGATCGCGGCTGACGATCAGCACCAGTGCCACCGCAACGATCAGCTTGTCGGCCACCGGGTCGAGAAAGCTGCCCAGGCGCGTGATCTGCCCGAGGCGCCGCGCCAGATAGCCGTCGAGCGAATCAGTGATCGCGGCGGCCGCGAACAGCACGCCCGCGATCGGATACGCCGCGCTGGAGGGTTCGTGAGCCCCGACCAGGAACAGCAGCACGATCAGCGGGATCGACAGAATCCGCAGCCAGGTGAGGATATTGGGCAGATTCCAGATCATCAGACCCCCGGGTGAAGATGATCATAGATCGAACGCGCCATGGCTGCGCCCACACCGCTGACTTTTTCCAGATCCGCGACCCCGGCACGCATGACCCCCTGCAGACCGCCGAAGTGCGTCAGCAGCGCTCGTCGTCGCGACGGCCCGAGGCCCGGCACGGTCTCGAGAATCGACTCGCGGTAGCGGCGCGCGCGCCGCCGGCGATGCCCCATGATCGCGAATCGATGCGCCTCGTCGCGCACGCGCTGGATGAAATGCAGCGCGGCACTGTCGGCCTCGAGCACGATCGGCACCGCCTCGCCGGGCAGGAACAAGCGCTCCTGGCCGACCCGCCGGTCGGCCCCTTTGGCGACTCCCACCAGTTTCAATCCCGGGCAGCCCGCCTGTTCCAGGGCCCTCGCCGCGGCCTCGAGCTGGCCGGGACCGCCGTCGATCAGCAGCAGGTCGGGCCGCGGCCGCTCGCCGCCGGCGATGTGCGCCCCGTGCCGCAGCAGCGCCTGATGCATGGCGCCGTAGTCGTCGCCGGGCGTGATGCCCTCGATGTTGTAGCGGCGGTAGTCGCGCTTGCGCGGTCCGTCGGCGCCGAACACCACGCACGAGGCCACCGCGCCCTCGCCCGCGGTGTGGCTCACGTCGAAGCACTCGACCCGCTCCGGCGGCGCCGCCAGGGCCAGCACGCGCGCGAGCCGCTGCAGGCCCTCGAGCGCGCGCTCGGCCGTCAGCCGCCGCATGCGCAATGCGTTGCGCGCATTCTCCAGCGCCAGCTCCAGCCACCGGGCGCCGAGGCCGCGCTGCGGCCGGCGCAGCCGCAGCGGTCTGGCCGCCACGCGCGCGAGCGCCTCGCTGAGCGCCTCGCGATCGGGCAGCTCGATGTTGATCAGGATCTGCGGGGGCGCGGCGTGCTGGCCGTAGTAGAGCAGCAGGAAGTCGGCCAGGGTCTCGGCCGGCTCGCTGAGCGCGCTGCCCGGAAAGTGGCTGGCCGTGCCCAGATTCCGGCCCTCGCGCACCGGCAGCACGCAGATCGCGTACAGTCCGGGCTCGCCGGCCAGCGCGATCACGTCGATGTCGGCCGGGCGCTGGGCGTTGGCGATCTGCTGCGCGCGGATCTCCTGCAGCTCGCGCAGCTGATCGCGCAGCCGCGCGGCGTCCTCGAACTGCAGCGCCGCCGCCGCGCCCTGCATGCGCTGCTGCAGCTGCTCGATGACCTCGGCATTGCGTCCCTCGAGCACGCCGATGGCGCCTTCGAGGTCGCGCGCATAGTCCTCGCGGCCGATCTGGCCGACGCACGGCGCGGAACAGCGGCCGATCTGGTGCTGCAGGCACGGCCGGCTGCGATTGGCGAAGAAGGAATCGCGGCAGTTCCTGATCCTGAACACCTTCTGCAGGTGCTGCAGCACCTCCTTGACCGCGTGGGCGCTCGGGAACGGGCCGAACTGACGGCCGCCGCGCTGGCGCGGTCCGCGGTAGAACACCAGCCGCGGATAATCATGGCCGGCCGGACAGAGGATGTACGGAAACGATTTGTCGTCGCGCAGCAGGATGTTGTAGCGCGGCCGATGCGCCTTGATGAGGTTGCACTCGAGCAGCAGCGCTTCGGGCTCGGTATTGACGACCGTGACCTCGATGCCGGCCACCCGCCGCACCATGGCGTCGACCTTGGGCGACTGCGGCCGGCCGCTGAAATAGCTGCCGACCCGGTCGCGCAGCCGTGCCGCCTTGCCGACGTACAGCAATTCACCGTCGGCGGCGTACATGCGATACACGCCCGGACGCTGCGGCAACGTCGCGGCGTAGCCTCTGGGATCGAACCCGCTGTCGCTCATGGCGGCGGCCCGCCGCCGCCGCTCACGGTGTACGTTTGCTGCGCTCGGCGATCAGCATGGCCAGTTCCAGCGCCTGTTCGTAGTTCAGGCGCGGATCGACCTGCGATCGATAGGCGCGCTGTAGGTCGGCATCGGTCAGACCGCGCGCACCGCCGGTGCACTCGGTGACGTCGTCGCCGGTGAGCTCGATGTGGGCTCCGCCCAGATAGGAGCCCAGGTCCGCGTGGATGCGGAACGCCAGATCCAGTTCCTTGAGGATGTTCTCGAAGCGCCGCGTCTTGAGGCCGCCGGTGCTGGTCTCGGTGTTGCCGTGCATCGGATCGCAGCACCACAGCACCGTATGCCCGGTGCGCCGCACGGCTTCGATCAGCCGCGGCAATGCCTGCTCGATGTCCTTGGCGCCGAAGCGGTGGATCAGCGTCAGCCGCCCCGGCAGATTCTGCGGATTGAGCGTCGTCACCAGCTGCTGCAGCCACTGATCGTCCATCGCGGCGCCGACCTTGACGCCCACCGGATTGGCGATGCCGCGAAAATACTCCACGTGTGCGCCGTCCACCTGCGCGGTACGCATGCCGATCCATGGCATGTGGGTCGAGAGGTTGTACCAGCGGTTCTGGCGCGCGATGTAGCGGGTCTGGGCCTGCTCGTACAGTAGGTGCAGTCCTTCGTGGCTGGCGAAGAAATCCACCCGCGTGGCATCGTGCACCGCGCGGCCGGTGAGCGACTCGAAGAAATCCAGCGCATCGCCGATCGAGCGCGTGATGCGCTCGTAGGCCTCGCGCAGCTCGGCGTGCCGCATGAATCCCAGATCCCAATACTCCGGGTGATGCAGATCGGCGAAGCCGCCGTCCACCAGGGCGCGCACGAAATTCAGCGTCAGCGCCGCACGCTCGTAGCCTCGCAGCAGCAGCTGCGGATCGGCACGCCGCGCCTCGGCCGTGAACTCGGGGCGGTTCACCAGGTCGCCGCGGTACGCGGGCAGGGCCACGCCGTCACGCACCTCCATGTCGGCCGAACGCGGCTTGGCGTACTGCCCGGCCATGCGGCCGATCCGCACCACCGGCCGCTTCATGCCCGACAGCAGCACCAGGCTCATCTGCAGCAGCACCTTGAGCTGCTTGGCGATGCGGTCGGACTCACAGTCGGCGAAGTTCTCGGCGCAGTCGCCGCCCTGCAACAAAAACCCCTCGCCGCGCTGCACGGCACCGAGGCGCTCGCGCAGATTCTCGATCTCCCAGGACACCACCACCGGCGGCAGCCGGGCCAGCTCGGCCACCACGCGCGCGAGGGCCTCCGGGTCGTCATAAGTCGGCTGCTGGGCGGCCTTGCGCGCCTGCCAGCTCGCCGGGTGCCAGGAAGTGCCGTCGGTGGAGCGCATCAGCTAATGCTAACATGCGCTCTCTGCCGGAGAACACGGATGCATAAGGTGTTGGTTTTGGGTGCCGGCAAGATCGGTGCTCTCATTTCGGGCCTGTTGGCCGAATCCGGCGCCTATCAGGTGTGGCTGGCCGACATCGATGAAACCGCCGCGACTGCGGTCGCGCGGGCACACGGGCTGCAGGGCATCCAACCCCTGGGGCTCGATGCCTCCGACGCGCACGCCCTGCGCTCGCAGCTCGCGTCGCACCCGGTGCACGCCATCGTCTCCAGCCTGCCGTATCACTGCAATCCCGCGGTTGCGGCCGCCGCGCGCGACACCGGCGTGCATTACTTCGATCTGACCGAGGACGTCGAGGTCACGCGGCGCGTCGGCGCGCTGGCGCGCGCCGCCGCCTCCGCCTTCGTACCGCAGTGCGGGCTCGCGCCCGGATTCATCAGCATCGCCGGCGGCGAGCTGATCCGGCATTTCGACACGCTGCGCAGCGTGCGGCTGCGGGTCGGCGCCCTGCCGCAGCATCCTCACAACGTCCTGAAATACTCCCTCACCTGGTCCACCGAGGGCCTCATCAACGAATACGGCAATCCGTGCGAGGCGGTGGTCGACGGCCGGCTGCTGGAGGTGCGGCCGCTCGAAGGCCAGGAAGAGATCGAGATCGACGGCACGCTCTACGAGGCCTTCAACACCTCCGGCGGACTCGGATCGCTGGCGCAGACCGCGGGCGACCGCTGCGAGAGCATGGATTACAAGACCATCCGCTATCCCGGGCACTGCGCGCAGATGCGGCTGCTGATGAACGACCTCAAGCTCAACCAGGACCGCGGCACGCTCAAGCGCATCCTCGAGAACGCCGTGCCGCAGACGCTGCAGGACGTGGTCATCGTCTACGCCGCCGTCACCGGCCTGCAGCACGGGGAACTGCGCGAGGAAAATTACGTCAGCAAGATCTACCCGCAGATCATCGCCGGCCGGCTCTGGTCGGCGATCCAGGTCAGCACCGCTTCGGGGCTGTGCGCGGTGCTCGACCTGGTGCTGACCCATCGCGGACGCCATCGCGGCCTGGTCACCCAGGAGTCGTTCCGGCTGCCGGATATCCTCGGCAATCGCTTCGGACAGCACCTGGCCGCCGGCGGCAGCAAGGACGTATCGGCCGACGTGGTGGTGAGTGGTGCGCCGGGACGGCAACGCGCGCTCGGAGGCTAACCTTGTCCAGAACCAGCGTCGCCACACTGCTGACCCATTTCGAATTGCCGCTGGTCACGCCGGCGGGCCAGGAGAGCACGGCGGGCCCGGCGCACGGCGGCGGTGCTCTGCACGGCGCCGCCGCGCTGCACGGCGGGACGGCGCTGCTCGGTGGCGCTGCGCCGCATGGCGCCGGCGCGGTCGTGCGCCACATCGCCGACACCACGCCGGCCCACCTGTGCTCCTACAGCCCCGGCGACGGCAGCCTGATCGGCCGTGTGCGCACGGCCAGCGCCGCCGAGTACGACATCATGATCAGCCAGGCGGCCGCGGCGGCGCGCAACTGGGCCGACGTGCCCGCTCCTCGGCGCGGCGAGCTGGTGCGGCTGATCGGCGATGAGCTGCGGCGTCACAAGCGCGAGCTCGCCGAGCTGATCTCGCTCGAGAACGGCAAGATCCTCGCCGAGGCTCTCGGCGAGGTACAGGAGATGATCGACATGGCCGACTTCGCCGTCGGCCAGTCGCGCATGCTCTATGGCCGCACCATGCACTCCGAGCGCAGCCAGCACCGCATGTACGAGCAATGGCATCCGCTCGGCGTGGTCGGCATCATCACCGCCTTCAACTTCCCGGTGGCCGTCTGGGCCTGGAACGCGCTGCTGGCGGCGATCTGCGGCAACGCCTGCATCTGGAAGCCCTCGCCGAAGACGCCGCTGTGCGCGCTGGCAGTGCACCAGCTGTGCAGTCACGTGCTCATGCGCAATCGCGCACCGCCGATCTTCCAGCTGCTGATCGACACCGGCGGCGAGCTCGGAGCGCGCCTGGCCGCCGACCGGCGCGTGGCGCTGGTGTCGTTCACGGGCTCCACCGCCGTGGGTCGCCAGCTGGCGCAGACCGTGGCGGCGCGGCTTGGCAGGAGCCTGCTCGAGCTCGGCGGCAACAACGCCGTGATCGTCGATGAGACCGCGGACCTGGCGCTGGCCGCACGCGCGATCATGTTCGGCGCCCTCGGCACCGCCGGCCAGCGCTGCACCACCACGCGCCGGGTGCTGGTGCACGCGGCGGTGCTGCCGGAGCTGCAGCGCCGGCTGGTGCATGCCTACCGGCAGATCCGCATCGGCGATCCGCTCGAGCCCGCGACGCTGGTCGGTCCGCTGATCGACCACCAGGCGGTGCAGGACTTCGCCGCCGCGCTCGCCGCCGCGCAGGCCGCGGGCGGTGAGCTGCTGATCGGCGGCAAGCTGCGGCCGGGCCCGGGCCACTTCGTCGAGCCCGCGATCGTGCTGGCGCGCAATGACTGGGGGGTGGTGCAGCAGGAGACCTTCGGGCCGATCCTGTACCTGATTCCGGTCGACTCGCTCGAGGCGGCGATTCGGCTGCAGAACCAGTCCGACTATGGTCTGTCGTCCGCACTGTTCACCCAGCGGCTGCAGCATTCCGAGCTGTTCCTGAGCCATCGCGGCAGCGACTGCGGCATCGCCAACGTCAACATCGGCACCTCGGGCGCCGAGATCGGCGGCGCGTTCGGCGGCGAGAAGGACACCGGCGGCGGCCGCGAAGCCGGCTCCGAGGCCTGGAAGGCCTACATGCGCCGGCAGACCAACACGCTCAACTGGAGCCCGGCGCTGCCGCTCGCGCAGGGCATCGAATTCGACCTGCCGCCGTGACCGTCACCGGCCGGGCAGGCGCAGCTCCACGCGCGCACCCCCGAGTGAAGCCGAGCCGCCGATGTCGAGCTTGCCGCCGTAGAGGGCGACGGTCTCGCGCACCATCGCCAGCCCCAGGCCGTGACCGGGCACGTGCTCGTCGGCGCGCACACCGCGCTCGATGACGCGCGCGCGGTTGGCCGCCGGGATGCCCGCGCCGTCGTCCTCGACCACGATCGACAGCCGCTGCTGCGCGGTCCGATCCGGATCGAACCGCGCGCTCACGAGCACACGCGAGCGGCACCACTTGCAGGCGTTGTCCACCACGTTGCCGAGCAGCTCGAGGATGTCGCCGGCGTCGCCGAGGAAGCCGAGCTCCGGCGCCACGTCGATCTCGACGTGCAGATCCTTGCGCGCATGCACCTTCAGCAACGCCGCGCGCAGGTCGGTCAGCAGCGGCAGGACCGGCACCGGCGCCTGGCCGAGCGTGGCCCCGCCGCCGGCGGCGGCACGCTTGAGCTGATGCTCGACGATCTGCGCCATGCGATCGATCTCCAGCTGGATCGTCGCCGGTGCGCGCGCCGCCTCGCCATCGGCGCTGCCGAGCGCGGCGCGGATCACGGCCAGCGGGGTCTTCAGGCTGTGCGCCAGATTGCCGAGCGTGTCGCGATAGCGCGCGATGCGGTCGCGCTCGGAGGCGAGCAGCTCGTTGAGTCCGCGCGTCACGCCGGCGAGCTCGCGCGGATAGCCGCCGCCGAGCGCGGTGGCGGTGCCGGCCTCCACCGCCGCAATCTCCTGCTCCAGGCGCCGCACCGGCGCGAGCGCACGGCGCATCATCCAGGCCATGGTGGCGAGCAGCGCCAGCGCCAGGCCCGCGAACCAGCCGGCCATCTGCTGGCGGAACAGCCATCGCTGGCGCATCTGCGGTGCGGTACTGTCCGCTGCGGTGAACACCAGCTTCTTGGACAGGCCCGAGCCGTAGTCCCACTGCAGCCCGCGGCTGAGCTCCGCGACACGGGTACCGTCCTGCGCGAGCAGGTAACGGAAATCCACGCCGCCGACCGGCAGCCCGGTGCCGAGCGTCAGTCCGGTGCCGGCCAGCGACGGTGAGCTCCACAGCAGCCGGCCGTTCTCGTCGCGCAGGCTCGCGTACTGGCCCGAGCCGGGCACTTCCAGGCGCCGCTCCGGATCGAGCTGGTTGATCACCAGGCTGCCGTCGCGGTCGAGGTCCACGGCCGTGACCAGTGCGACCACCTGCTCGTCGAGCCGGTCGCGCAGCGCCGCGGTGATCTGCTGGCCGAACACGGCATCGATGACCGCGCCCGTGAGCACGAAGAACAGCAGCAGCGGCAACGTGACCGCAATCAGCAGCCGGCGGCTGACGGACGGCGGAGCGCGCACCATCGGCGAGGCTTGGCCTTACGCCGGCCGCCGCGGCAGGCTCAGGCGATAGCCGCGGCCGCGCAGGGTCTCGATCGGCTTGAGGCTGTCGTCCGGATCGAGCTTGCGCCGCAGCCGGCCCACCAGCACTTCGACCACGTTGCTGTCGCGATCGAAATCCTGCTCGTACAGCCGCTCGGTGAGATCGGTCTTGGAGATCACTTCGCCGGCGCGCAGCATCAGGTGCTCGAGAATGCGGTATTCGAAACTCGTCAGTTCCACCGGCGCGCCGTTGACGCTCACGGTCTGGGCGCGCGTGTCGAGCTCCACCGGGCCGCAGGCGAGCCTGGCGCTGGCCCAGCCGCCCGAGCGCCGCAGCAGCGCCGACAGCCGCGCCTGGACCTCGGCGAAATGAAATGGCTTGGCGACGTAGTCGTCGGCGCCGGCGCTCAGGCCCTCGACCTTGTCCTGCCAGCGATCGCGCGCCGTGAGAATCAGCACGCCGTAGGTCTTGCCGCGCGCACGCAGCCGGCGGATCACTTCCAGGCCCGAGAGCTTCGGCAGCCCGAGATCGACGATCGCGACGTCGATCGGGTACTCGAGTGCGGCGTACAGCCCTTCCTCGCCGTCCGCCGCCAGATCGACGCTGTAGCCGGCCGCGGTCAGCTCGGTCTTGAGCGCCTCGCGCAGCGAGGCCTCGTCCTCCACCACCAGTACCCGCACTCAGCTCACCTCGGCGCCGCCGTTCATGGCACTTCCGCTCCGCTCTGCGCATCGATGCGCACCGTCCAGACCTTGCCGTCGGCCGACAGCAGCCGAAACACGAACACATGCCGGCCGCTCTGCTCCACCTGCTCGGTGCGCACCACGCGCGCGCGATAGCGGCTCTGCACCAGCTGCAGCGCCTGCTGGCGCGAGAGTTCCGGGGCCGCCGGACGCTCCTCGGGCGTCTGCGCCGCGGCGCCGCCCGGGGCGATAGCGCCGCCGATCATGGCCATGAGCACGCTCGAGAAGCACCAGCCCAGCAGCACGCGCCGCGCCGCCCGCCGCCGCGGGCATCGCCGGGCGACGCTGGGTGTGCCAAAGTCCGCTGTCATCGATCCGCTGCCCCGTGCGCCGAGGCACACAGTGTAACCAACTGCACGAGCTTAGGGGCACGGCTCTGAACAGCGACTGAATCGGCAGTTATCGCTTGTCGGACAGCGACTTAGCCAGCTCCCAGAGCTCCTCCCACTGCTGCGCGCTCAGCTCGCCGAGCGCCAGGCCGCGCTGCCCGGCGGCCTGCTCCATGAGCGCGAAGCGCTGCTCGAACTTCCGGCCCGCGCCGCGCAGCGCATCCTCGGCATCGATCTGCAGGTGCCGCGCCCAGTTGGCGATGGTGAACAGCAGGTCACCGATCTCCTGCGCCACCTGCTCGCGGCCGCCGCTCTCGAGCGCGCGGTCGATTTCGGCCAGCTCCTCGTCGATCTTGGCGCGCACGCCGGCGGCATTGTCCCAGTCGAAGCCGACGCGCTGCGCACGGCGGCCGAGCTTGGCCGCGCGCATGAGCGCCGGCAGCGCGTGCGGCACGTCGGCCAGCGCCGAGCGCTCGCCCTGCTCGGCGCGCTCGCGCGTCTTGTGCGCGTCCCACTGGCGGTGCAGCTGCGCCGCTTGCAGCAGCTGCGGATCGGCAAATACGTGCGGGTGGCGCCGAATCAGCTTGTCGCGAATGCCGCGTGCCACGGCGGCGAAATCGAACTGGCCACTCTCCTCGGCCAGCCGCGCCTGGAACACCACCTGGAACAGCAGATCACCGAGCTCGTCGCGCAGGCGGTTGATGTCGGCGCGGGCGATCGCGTCGGCCACCTCGTAGGCCTCCTCGATCGTGAACGGCGCGAGGCTCTGCAGGCTCTGCTGCCGATCCCAGGGGCATCCGGTCTCGGGGTCGCGCAGCGCGCGCATCAGCGCCAGCAGCGCCTCGAGCTCATCGCCGGCCGAGCTCATGCGGGCCGCGCGCCGAACACTTCGCACAGGTTGGCGAGCATGCCGGCGGTCGCGCCCCAGATCTGGTAGGGACCGTACGGCAGCTCCCAGCTATCGACCTCGACGTCGCGCAGCGTGCGCCGTCCGAGGCGGTAACTGTCGGCGGCCATCGCCGCGGCCAGCGGCAGCTCGAACACCTCCGCGACCTCGCTGCTCACGGGGGCGAGCGTGAAGCCCGGCCGCAGCAGTGCCACCACCGGCGTGATCCGATAGCCGGTCTGCACCATCAGGTCCGACAGGAAGCCGATCGGCTCGATGTGGGCCGCACCGATGCCGATCTCTTCTTCGGTCTCGCGGATCGCCGCCGCGGCGACGTCGCTGTCCTGCGCCTCGAGCCGGCCGCCGGGGAAGCTGATCTGGCCGGCATGGCGCCGCAGGTGGCTCGCGCGCACGGTCAGCAGCAGCGTCGGTCCGTCCGGGCGCTCGATGATCGGCACCAGCACCGCCGCCGCCTTCAGCGCCGCCGGCAGGGCCTCGAGCAGCCGGCTGCGCAGCGCCGGCGAGTTGGCCGCGAAGCCGCCGAAGCGGCAATACTCGGGCCGGTGCTCGGGTGCGGCGAGCAGCGCGCGGCGCAGGCGCTGGCGCCAATCGCCGGGCAGCGGTGCAAGGCTGTTGGACGCCGCCTGCGCCATGCACGCTCAGCCGCCGGCGCTGGTGCCGCCCTTGATGCCGCCGCGCGTGAGCTCGGCCGGATCGAGCAGCTCATCGAGCTGCGCGCGCGGCAGCTCGGTCATCTGCGCGGCCAGTTCCTTGATCGGCTTGCCTTCGGCGTAGGCCCGCTTGGCGATCGCCGCGCCCTGCTCATAGCCGATGACCGGATTGAGCGCGGTCACCAGGATCGGATTGCGATCCAGCGCCTCGGCCAGCCGCGCGCGGTTGACGCTGAAGCCGGCGATGGCGCGCTCGGCCAGCACCGGTGCGACGTTGGCGAGCAGGCGAATGCTCTCGAGCAGGTTGTAGGCGATCACCGGCAACATCACGTTGAGCTGGAAGTTGCCGGCCTGGCCCGCGATCGTGATGGTCGCGTCATGACCGATGACCTGCGCCGCCACCATCGCCGTGGCCTCGGGAATCACCGGATTGACCTTGCCGGGCATGATGCTGCTGCCGGGCTGCAGCGCCGGCAGCGCGATCTCGGCCAGGCCGGCGAGCGGCCCGCTGTTCATCCAGCGCAGATCGTTGGCGATCTTCATGAGGCTCACGGCGATGACCTTGAGCGCTCCGGACAGCTCGACTGCGGTGTCCTGCGTCGACATGGCCTCGAAGTAATTGCCGCAGGGCTGAAAGCCGATCCCGGTCAGGCGCTCGAGCTGCTCGCAGACCGCGGCGCCGAACTGCGGATGCGCATTGATGCCCGTGCCCACGGCGGTGCCACCCTGCGCCAGTCGCAGCAGCCGCGGCTCGACCGCGCGCAGCCGCGCGGCGCCGTGCTCGATCTGCGTGCGCCAGCCCGACAGCTCCTGGCCGAGCGTGACCGGCATCGCATCCATGAGGTGCGTGCGGCCGGTCTTGACGATGTCCCCGACCTCGCGCTCCTTGGCGCCGATCGCCGCGGCCAGGCGCGCGAGCGCCGGCAGCAGCTGCTCGCGCAGCATCAGCGCCGCGCCGAGGTGGATCGCGGTCGGGATCACGTCGTTGCTGCTCTGGCCCATGTTGACGTGATCGTTCGGGTGCACCTTGCCGCCCGCGCGCGCCGCCAGGTGCGCGATCACCTCGTTGGCGTTCATGTTGGTGCTGGTGCCCGAGCCGGTCTGAAAGACGTCGAGCGGGAACTGCGCGTCGTGCTCGCCGCGCGCGACCTGCGCCGCCGCCGCCTCGATCGCCGTCGCCGTGCCCGGCTCGAGCAGCCCGAGGCGCGCGTTGGCCGCGGCCGCCGCCTGCTTGATCAGCGCCACGGCGCGGATGAAGCCGCGCGGCAGCGTCCAGCCGCTGATCGGAAAATTCTGCACCGCGCGCTGCGTCTGTGCGCCCCAGAGCGCCTCGGCGGGGACCTGCAGCTCGCCCATGCTGTCGCGTTCGATTCGAAACGATGTTGAGCTCATGTTCGATGTGACTCCGGCACGGCCCGCCAATGCGTTATCATCGCCCGCTAGTCTAACATTTCGATGCCGCACGTCGTCCGTATGGAACCCGCAGGCTCACCCTCTGCACTGGCCGCGGCGCTGGCCGCGCTCTCGCCCGTGGACGGCCGCTATGCCGCGGCTGCGGCGCCGCTGCGCGGCTACTTCTCCGAGGCGGCACTGATCCGCGAGCGCATCCGCGTGGAAGCGCTGTGGTTCACGCAGCTCGCCGATCCGCGGCTGGGGCTGCTCGCGAGCGCGCCGGGCGCCGCGGTGCTCGATCGCGCCGCCGCGCTGGCGCGCGCGCCGGACGAGGGCGCGGCCGCGGCGGTCAAGGCCATCGAGCAGCGCATCAACCACGACGTGAAGGCGGTCGAGTACTTCGTGCGCGAGTGCCTGGCCCAGGCGGGCGCCGACGCCGCGGCGCTCGAGCTGGTGCATTTCGGCTGCACCTCGGAGGACATCAACAATCTGAGCTACGCGCGGCTGCTCAAGGCCGCGCGCGCCGACACGCTGCTGCCCGAGCTGCGCGCCATCAGCGAGACGCTGCGCTCGCTGGCGCAGCAGCACGCGGAGCTGCCGATGCTGGCGCGCACCCACGGCCAGAGCGCCAGTCCCACGACCTTCGGCAAGGAGATGGCGAACGTCGGCGCGCGCCTGCAGCGCGCGCAGCGGCGCTTCGATGCGGTCGAGATTCTCGGCAAGTGGAACGGCGCCGTCGGCAACTACAATGCCCATCACAGCGCGCGCGCCGACCTGGACTGGATCGGGCTGAGCCGGCAGTTCGTGAGCGCGCAGCAATTGGGCTGGAACCCCTACAGCACGCAGATCGAGCCGCATGACTGGATCGGCGAATACTGCGATGCCTGCGCGGCCGCCAACGTGATCCTGATCGACCTGTGCCGCGACCTGTGGGGCTACGTCTCCCTCGGCTATCTGCGCCAGCAGCCGGTGGCCGGCGAAGTCGGCTCCTCGACCATGCCGCACAAGGTCAATCCGATCGACTTCGAGAACGCCGAGGGCAACTTCGGCATGGCCAATGCCATGCTGCGCTTCTTCGCCGAGAAGCTGCCCATCTCGCGCTGGCAGCGCGACCTCACCGACTCGACCGTGCTGCGCAATCTCGGCGTGGCGCTGGCGCACAGCCTGATCGGCTGGAAGTCGCTGCGGCGCGGTCTGGCGCGCATCAGCCCGGATGCGCAGCGCATGGCGCAGGACCTGGAGGGCGCCTACGAGACCCTGGCCGAGGCGATCCAGAGCGTGCTGCGGGCGGCCGGCGTGCCGAACGGCTATGAGCTGCTCAAGGACTTCACGCGCGGCCGCAGCATCGATGCCGCGGCGCTGCGCGAGCTGGTCGCGACCCTGCCGCTGCCCGAGGCCGAGCGCCGCCGCCTGGCGGCGCTGCAGCCGCCAGGTTATGTCGGATTGGCGGCGGTTCTGGCGCGCCGCTTCGCCGCCGGCGAGTCCTGAGCGGGCCCGCCGCCGGCGATTTGCAGCGGTTTCGTTACCCCGCTCACACAGCGCGGCCGCCCAACTGTGACCGGGTTCCCGATGCTCCGCCGGCCGCTGTCACTACCATCGCGCTGGCAGCAATCCAATCCAAGTACAGGCCAAGGTGTGACAGGCACAAGGGTGAAGCGCGCGACGACCTCGGCGCGTCTGTCGAGCTTCGGGCTCGAGGACGCACCGCTGAGCGCGGCCGTGCTGACCGAGCGGGCGCCGGTGCCGGAGACCCTGCACGTGCTGACCACCATCGAGGAAGTGCGCGCCGCGACCGAGACGGTCGCGGCCAGCGGCCAGCGGCTCATCTCCATCATGACGCCGGACCTGGAGCCCGACATCTACGACCAGGCCGCGCTGCTCGAGGTCATCAAGCGCTTCGTGCTCGGCCACAGCTTCGCCAAGGTGCGCGTGCTGCTGCGCGATCAGGCGCGCCTGTCCAACGGCGCCAACCGCTTCATCGCCATGGCGCACCGGCTGACCAGCTACCTGGAGATCCGCATCCGCGCGCCGCAATATCGCGAGCTCACCGCCGCCTACTGCATCGCCGACGATCGCGCGATCGTCTATCGCCTGCGTGCCGACCGCGCCGAGGGCATCGCCGGCTTCAACAACCCGCCGATCGCGCGCCAGTACCTGCAGGAATTCGACGCCGTCTGGCAGGCGAGCGCGACCGAAGAGCGCGAGGTGCGCATCGCCCGTCGTTAGCGCGGCGCGCTGCCCGCGCCGGCCGCCGCGCGCTATCCTTGCGTGCCATGGTCTGGAAGCCTGACGTCACGGTCGCGGCCGTCATCGAGCGCAGCGGCCGCTTTCTGCTGGTCGAGGAGCGCATCCGGGGGCGCCTGGTCTTCAATCAGCCGGCCGGGCACCTGGAGGACGGCGAATCGCTGCTCGAGGCCGTGGCGCGCGAGACGCTCGAGGAGACCGCCTGGCGCTTCACCCCGCAGTGGCTGCTCGGGGTGTACCTGTGGCGCAGTCCGCGCGGACATAGCACGCTGCGATTCACTTTCACCGGCGCGGTCGATGACTACGATGCCGCGCGCCGCCTCGATCCGCCGATCGTGGCCACCCACTGGCTGGCGCCCGAGGAGGTTGCCCGGCGCACGCGGCGGCTGCGCACACCGCTGGTGCTGCGCTGCATAGACGACTACCTCGCCGGGCGTCGCCTGCCGCTCGAGGCGCTGGCGATGCTCGAAGCGCAGGGCCTGGACCCGGGCGTCTCGCTGCAGGCCCGCTGAGCCGCGCGGCCGCGGCGCGGGGCGCGGCGTCGGCCCGCCGCCCGGAGCCTCGCCGTGCCGCTACAATGCCGCCATGAGCAACAGCGCTGCGCCCCGCATCATCGTCGGCCTGTCCGGCGGCGTCGACTCCGCCGTCGCCGCGCTGCTGCTGCGCGACGCCGGCTACGACGTGCAGGGCCTGTTCATGAGCAACTGGGAGGAGGACGATGCGTTCTGCACCGCCGCCCAGGACTACCAGGACGCGCGCGCCGTGGCCGCCGAGCTCGGCATCGTCCTGCACCGGGCGGACTTCGCCGATCAGTACCGCGCACAGGTATTCGGCTACCTGCTGGACGAGTACCGCGCCGGCCGCACACCCAACCCCGACGTGCTGTGCAATCGCGAGATCAAGTTCGGCCTGTGCCTCGACCATGCGCTGCGCCTCGGCGCGCAGCTCTACGCCACCGGCCACTACGCGCGCCGCCTCGAGCTCGCCGACGGCGCGGCGCTCTACCAGGCGCAGGACGGCGCCAAGGACCAGTCCTATTTCCTGCATGCCGTGCCGCGCGCGCGCTTCGCGCGCGTGCGCTTCCCGCTCGGCGAGCTCACCAAGCCGCAGGTGCGCGAGCGCGCGCGCCGCGCGGGCCTGCCGGTGCACGACAAGCCCGACAGCACCGGCATCTGCTTCATCGGCGAGCGGCCGTTCGCGCAGTTCCTCGGCCGCTATCTGCAGGGTTCGCCGGGTCCGATCGAGACCCTCGACGGCCGGCGCGTCGGGGAGCATCGCGGCCTGCCCTTCTACACCCTCGGCCAGCGCGCCGGGCTCGCGATCGGCGGTGCACGCGGCTGCGCGCAGGAACCCTGGTACGTCGCGCACAAGGACACGACGCGCAATGCGCTGCTCGTGGTGCAGCGGCACGAGCAGCATCGGCTCGAGGCGGGCGCGGTGGCGACCGGCGCGATCAACTGGCTGTGCGAGCCGCGTGCAGGCGCGTTTCGCGCCGGCGTCAGGCTGCGCTACCGGCAGCCCGAGCAGCCGGCCGTGGTGTCGATGCGCGCCGACGGCACGGCCTGGATCGAATTCGACGCCCCGCAGCGCGCCGCCACCCCCGGCCAGTTCGCCGTGCTCTACGAACAGGGCCGCTGCCTCGGCGGCGGCGTGATCGAGCAGGTGCGCCTGCAGTCGCAGCAGCACGCGCCCGAAGCGGCGCCGGCGCATGCGGCGCCGGTGCATGCGGCGCGGCGCGCCTGAGGCGCGCCGTGCGTACCGGCGGCCGCGCCGGCCGGATATAATTCCGCGCCCATCACCGCGCCGCGCGCGGTGATGGGCGCCGCCGGAGGATGTATGACGGATAGCTTCAGGACGCGCACCAGCCTCAAGTCGGGCAATCAGATCTACGAGATCTGGAGCCTGAGCGCACTGGGCGCCGGCAAGACCGCGCGCCTGCCCTATGCGCTCAAGATCCTGCTGGAGAACCTGCTGCGCTTCGAGGACGGCACCAGCGTCACGCGCGCCGACATCGAGGCGCTGTTGCACTGGGATCCGAAGGCGGCACCGTCGTACGAGATCGCGTTCAATCCGGCGCGCGTCATCATGCAGGATTTCACCGGCGTGCCGGCGGTGGTGGATCTGGCGGCGATGCGCGAGGCCATGACGCGCCTGGGCGGCAACCCCGACGAGATCAACCCGCTGGTGCCGGCCGAGCTGGTGATCGACCATTCGGTACAGGTGGACTCCTACGGCACGGCGCAATCGCTGGCCGAGAACAATCGCATCGAATTCGAGCGCAACGGCGAGCGCTATGCGTTCCTGCGCTGGGGCCAGTCGGCGTTCCGCAACTTCAAGGTCGTGCCGCCCAACACCGGCATCGTGCACCAGGTCAATCTCGAGTTCCTCGGGCGCGTGGTGTTCGAGAAACAGAGCGGCAGCGTGCGCCAGGCCTACCCCGATACCCTGGTGGGCACCGACTCGCACACCACGATGATCAACGGCCTCGGCGTGCTCGGCTGGGGCGTGGGCGGCATCGAGGCCGAGGCCGCCATGCTCGGCCAGCCGGTCACCATGCTGATCCCCCAGGTCATCGGCTTCAGGCTCAGCGGCAGCCTCAAGCCCGGCGCCACCGCCACCGACCTGGTGCTGACGGTCACCGAATTGCTGCGCAAGCACGGCGTGGTGGACAAGTTCGTGGAGTTCTTCGGCGACGGCCTGGCGAATCTGCCGCTCGCCGACCGCGCCACCATCGGCAACATGTCACCGGAGTTCGGCAGCACCTGCGCGATCTTCCCGATCGACGAGGAGACGCTGCGCTACCTGGAACTGTCGGGCCGGCCGGCGGCGCAGATCCGGCTGGTCGAGGACTACGCGCGCGCCCAGGGCCTGTGGCGCGTCAACGGCGCCGCGCCGGCCGACTACAGCGACGTGCTCGAGCTCGACCTGGGCAGCGTGGAGCCGAGCCTCGCGGGCCCGAGCCGGCCGCAGGACCGCGTGCCGCTGCGCGTGGCGAAGAGCACCTACCAGCAGCACCACGCGCGCCTGGCGCAGGAGCGCGCGCGCAGGAACCCGGCCGCCGCCGGCAAGGCGCCGGTCGCAGCGCCGGCCGGCCAGGGCGGCCAGTCCTACGAGCTGCGCGACGGCGCGGTGCTCATCGCCGCGATCACCAGCTGCACCAATACTTCCAATCCCTACGTGCTGATCGCCGCCGGCCTGCTGGCGCGCAATGCGCACCGCCGCGGCCTGGGCGCCAGGCCCTGGGTCAAGACCAGCCTCGCGCCCGGCTCGCGCGTGGTGACCGATTACCTGCAGAAGGCCGGGCTGCTCGAGGAACTCGCGAGCGTGGGCTTCAATCTCGTGGGCTATGGCTGCACCACCTGCATCGGCAATTCCGGTCCGCTCAGGAGCGAGATCTCCGCCGCCATCAAGGCCGGCGACATCATTGGCTGCTCGGTGCTGTCCGGCAATCGCAATTTCGACGGCCGCGTGCACCCGGAAGTGAAGATGAACTTCCTGGCCTCCCCGCCGCTGGTGGTCGCCTACGCGCTCGCCGGCTCGCTCGACGTGGACCTGAACCAGGAACCGCTCGGCACCGGCGCCGACGGCGCCGCGGTGTACCTGCGCGACATCTGGCCGCCGCCGGGGGAGATCGCCGATTACGTGCAGCGCAATATCAGCTCGGAGATGTTCCGCCGCAGCTACGCCAGTGTGTTCGCCGGCGATGAGCGCTGGCAGGCGATCGGAGTGCCGGCCGGCAGGATCTACGCCTGGGATGCGAACTCCACCTACGTCAAGAATCCGCCCTACTTCGACGGCATGACGATGCAGCCGGCCGCCGTCAGCGCGATCCGCGGCGCCCGGGTGCTGGCGCTGCTCGGCGATTCCGTGACCACCGATCACATCTCGCCGGCCGGCAACATCGCCGGCAACAGCCCGGCCGCGCGCTACCTGCTGGCGCAGGGGGTGCAGCCGGCCGATTTCAATCAGTACGGCGCGCGCCGCGGCAACCACGAGGTCATGATGCGCGGCACCTTCGCCAACATCCGGCTGCGCAACCTGCTGCTGCCCGGCACCGAGGGCGGCATCACCGAGTACCTGCCGAGCGGCGAGCAGATGAGCATCTACGATGCGGCCATGCGCTACAAGGCCGACGGTACCGCGCTGATCATCATCGCCGGCAAGGAATACGGCACCGGCTCCTCGCGCGACTGGGCGGCCAAGGGCACGATGCTGCTCGGCGTGCGCGCCGTGATCGCCGCGAGCTTCGAGCGCATCCACCGCTCGAACCTGATCGGTATGGGCGTGCTGCCGCTGCAATTCAAGCACGGGCAGAACGCGCAATCGCTGGGCCTGAGCGGCCGCGAGAGCTACGAGATCTCGGGCGTCGATGGCGCCGGCGGCCACGGCGCGCAGGTGCTCGCCACGCCCGCCGCGGGCGCGCCGATCCGCTTCGAGGTGCAGGTGCGCATCGATACGCCCAAGGAGCAGGAATATTTCCGTCACGGCGGCATCCTGCACTACGTGCTGCGCCAGCTCGCCAGCCCGACGCGCGCTGCCTGAGCGCGGCCGTCCTGGAGAGCGGCGCACTGGCGGTTTTCGACCTCGACGGCACGATCACGCGCCGTGACACGCTCACGCCGTACGTGCTCGGATTCCTCTGGCGCCACCCGTGGCGGCTGCCGCGGCTGGCGCTGCTGCTGCCCGCGGCCGCCCGCTTCCTGCTCGATCGCGACCGCGGCGCCCTCAAGGGCGCGCTGCTCCACGCCAGCCTGGGCGGCTGCCGGCGCGCGAGCCTGCAGCGCTGGACGCAGGTGTTCCTCGCACGGCTGTTGCGCCGGGGCCTGTACGCGGAGGCGCTGCGCGCGATCGGCACACACCGCCAGCGCGGGCAGCGCCTGCTGCTGATGTCGGCCAGCCCCGATCTGTACGTGCCGCAGATCGCGCGCGCGCTCGGCTTCGATGCGACCATCTGCACGCAGCTGCGCTGGCGGGCCGACGGGCGGCTCGATGGCCGCCTCGCCACGGCCAATTGCCGCGGCGAGGAGAAACGCCGGCGGCTCGCGGAGCTGATCGAGCGCGAGGCGCCCGGGCAGATCAGTGCCTACGGCAACAGCGGCGCCGATCTGGCGCACATGGCGCTCGCGCAGCGCGCCTACCTGGTCAATGCGAGCGCGCGCCTGCGCGCCGCGCACGGCGCCCACGTGCAGCCGCTGCGCTGGCACGAGGCCGGCGGAATCTGACGCGCCGCAGGCCGCGCCGCATCGATGCCGCGCGCGGCGCACGGCTGTGACAGCGCCGGCTCGCCGGGTGATAATCGCCGATCGAACTGCGGATGCCGGCTCGCCGCGCCCGGTGCGGTCACGGCCTCGAGGAGTAGCCATGTTGATTCGCAAGCCGCCCGACATCCACGCCTCGCAGATCACGCCCGAGTCGGTCTACCTGGAGCGGCGCCGACTGCTCGCGGGTGCGCT
>DAHUYP010000078.1 GCA_027315105.1 Gammaproteobacteria bacterium | reverse complement strand
GGGCAGTTACTACGGCCTCCAGCAGCTCGGCTTCGCACCGCTGTTCGGGCACCAGTACTCGCAGGCGTGGATCGATTTCCGCGGCATCCAGGATGCCTTCATGCGCGGCGTGGGCAGCGACTATTTCATCAACAGCGGCCTGGCCACCGAATCGCAGCGCGACTACGCCATCGCCAATCCCGGCCAGTGGACCGGTTACGGCAGCGACCTGTGGGGGCTGACCGCATGTGACGGTCCGGGCGATTTCACGCTGACCGACGCCAGCGGCCGGCAGCGCACCTACTACGGCTACGCCGCGCGTGGTGCTGCCATCACCGGCACCCTCGATGACGGCACCATCGCGCCGGCTGCGGCGCTGGGCTCGATCGTCTTCGCGCCCGCCATCGTGATCCCGATGGTGCAGGCGATGCAGGCCCGCTACGGTGCCTACATCCTCGGCGCCTATGGTTACTACGATGCGTTCAATCCCGGCTTCCAGTACGGCGGCGTCACCCCGGCCACCGGCGCGGTGGTGCCTGGCGTGGGCTGGGTCGATTCGCAGTATCTGGGCATCGACCAGGGCCCGATCCTGCTGATGCTGGAGAACTACCGCTCGGGTCTGGTCTGGAACGTGATGCGCCAGAACCCGTACATCGATCTCGGCCTCGAGCGCGCCAACTTCACCGGCGGCTGGCTGGCCGGCACGCCGGCCCTGCAGTGAGCCGACCCATGCACCCTTCGACGAGGTTCCGCCCGATGAGACGCCGCATGCGATCCCTGCTGTTGCCTGCATGCCTCGGGCTTGCGCTCCTGCTGCCGTCCGCCGCTGCCCGGGCACTGCCGACGGAGCATCCGGCCGCGCCCGCGGCGGCGCCGGCATCGCGGCCGTTGCCGCCGCTGCTCGAGCAGCTCGAGCGGCGCACGTTCGACTACTTCTGGGACACCGCCAATCGCGCCAACGGCCTGGTGCCGGATCGCTGGCCGGGTCCGTCGCCCTGCAGCATCGCGGCGGTGGGCTTTGCGCTGACGGCCTATCCGATCGGTGTCGAGCGCGGTTACATCACCCGCCAACAGGCGGCGCAGCGTGTGCTGGTCACGCTGCGCTTCTTCGCTCGCGCGCCGCAGGGTCCGCAGCCGGAAGGGGTCACCGGCTACAAGGGTTTCTTCTATCACTTCCTCGACATGCGCAGCGGCGTGCGAACGTCGGACTCGGAGCTGTCGACGGTGGATACCGCGCTGCTGCTCGCCGGCGTGCTGTCGGATCGCGATTACTTCGATCGCGCCACGCCCGAGGAGCGCGAGATCCGCACGCTGGCCGATGCGATCAACCGTCGCGTGGACTGGCGCTGGGCCTCGCCGCGCGCGCCGCTGGTCTCGATGGGCTGGATGCCGGAGAGCGGCTTCATTCCGCATGACTGGCAGGGCTACGACGAGGCGATGATCCTGTACCTGCTGGCGCTCGGTTCGCCCACCCACGCCGTCGCGCCCGCGGCATGGCCGGCATGGACGGCCACCTACGACCGCACCTGGGGCACGTTCGGGGGCCAGACCTATCTCGGTTTCGGGCCGCTGTTTGGCTACCAGTACAGCCAGTCGTGGGTGGATTTTCGCGGCATCCGCGACGCCTGGATGCAGGCCCATGACCTGGACTATTTCGAGAACAGCCGCCGCGCCACGCTGGCGCAGCACGCCTATGCCATCGCCAACCCGATGGGCTGGCGCGGCTACGACAAGGACATCTGGGGCCTGACCGCGAGCGACGGTCCGGCGAACTACACCCGTTTCCTGCCGCCCTGGCATTTGCGCCGTTTCCGCGGCTACAGCGCGCGCGGGGTGGACCTGCGCGGCGGCTTCGACGACGGCACGATCGCGCCGACCGCGATGGTGTCGTCGATCGCCTTCGCGCCGGAACTGGTGATCCCCTCGATCGCGGCGCTCGACCGGCGCTACGGTCGCTGGATCTATGGCAAGTACGGTTTCGTCGACGCCTTCAATCCCAGCTTCAGCTACGACGTGCCGTTGCGCACCGGTCGTCTGGTGCCGGGTGTCGGCTGGGTGGACAGCGAGTATCTGGGCATCGATCAGGGCCCGATCCTGCTGATGCTGGAAAACTACCGCAGCGGTTTCGTCTGGCGGCTGATGCGCGGCGATCCCGACCTGCGCCGCGGCCTGCAGCGCGCGGGCTTTCGCGGCGGCTGGCTGCAGCCGGCGAGCGCGCAGGTGCACTGAGTGGATCGCGCCGCCATGCCCGCTGCCGGCCCGGGCCCGCGCTCCGGCACGTGCCGCGTGGCGCC
>DAHUYP010000047.1 GCA_027315105.1 Gammaproteobacteria bacterium | reverse complement strand
TCGAAGAAGATCGAGACCCTGGCGGATTTCACGGCGTCCGTCGGCGAGCTCGGCGACGGGGCGCAGGTCGCGGTGCGCTACGTGACCATCGATGATCCGAACACGAGCCAGCTGCGCTCGATCCGCATCGATCGGCGCTGGTTCCCGGCGCGGCAGTGCCGGCGCGACGATCACGTCGGCTTCTGGCTGTGCACGGATCTGCCGGCCGTCCCCAAGGTGGATCTGCCCGTCCCCGCCTCGGCGCAGTTGCCGCGCATCGACGACCGGCGCGCCGCCGAGATAGCCCCGTCGCTGGTCTACGTCACCTTCGACATGCCGTATTCGATCTCGGGCGTCACCGAGCGCAATTACCATGGCACCGGATTGATCATCGATGCCCAGCGCGGCCTGATCGTCACCGACCGCAATACCGTACCGGTGTCGATGGGCGACGTGCGGCTGACGTTCGCCGGTACGATCGAGATTCCCGGCGACATCGTCTACGTGCACCCGCTGCACAATCTGGCGGTGATTCACTACGACCCGAAGCTCATCGGCACGACGCCGGTCAGCGCCGCCAGGCTCGACACCGCGCCGCTCAAGAGCGGCGAGGCTGTGAACGTGGTCGGCATGGACGGCAACGGCGAGATCAGGTCCCGCAGCACCACCATCGCCGACGTCGATCCGTTGCAGTTGCCGTTATCGCGCTCGGTACAGTTTCGCGAGAGCAATCTCGAGGTCGCCTCGCTGGTGAATCCGCCCGACGACATCGTGGGCGTGCTGTCCGACAATGCGGGCCGCGTGCGCGGCCTGTGGGCCAGCTTCGCCTCGGACAACGGCCACGACCTGGTGCAGGAGAATCGCGGCATGCCTGCCGATCTGGTGGCGCAGACGCTCGACATCGTGCGCCAGGGGCGGTCGCTGCATTCGCTGGAAGCGGAGTTCGTGCTGCAGACGCTCGCCAATGCGCGCCGCCTCGATTTGAGCGATGCCTGGGTGCGGCGCATCGAGCAGGCCAACCCGTCGGCGCGCGAGGTCCTGAGCGTCGCGCGCCTGGTGGCAGGCTCCGACGCAGCACGCGTTCTGCAGCCGGGCGACATCCTGCTGGCGATCGACGGCAAGCCGGTGACGCAGTTTCGCGAGGTCGAGCTCGCGGTGGCCGACAAGGAGGAGGTTGCCGCAACCGTGTGGCGAGCCGGTGGCGAGAAGACCCTGACCGTCAGGACCGCCGCGCTCTCCGGCAGCGATATCGATCGCGTGGTGCTGTGGGCCGGCGCCACGCTGCAGGAGCCGCACCGCGCGATCAGCGCGCAGCGCGGCATTCCTCGCGAGGGCGTTTATGTCGCCTACTACCAGTTCGGCTCGCCGGCGTCGCGCTATGGGCTGGTCCCCGGGCGGCGGATCGTCGAGGTCGACGGCCAGCCGACCTCCGATCTTGACACCTTTCTGCGACAGGTCAGCGGGCGGCCCGATCGCTCTTCGCTGCGAATCAAGACGTTGGGCTGGAATGGGGCGCCCGAAGTCATCACCCTGAAGCTGGACCGACATTATTGGGCGGCCTATGAGCTACGCCGCACGAATGAGGGTTGGGAGCGACATTCGCTCGAATAGCGCCGGGCGCGCCCGGTACAATCGGTGGCATGGTTAAAGTCGTTCGTGCCACGCAACTGGAACTCGACACGGCCGTGCAGGCGCTGCGTGACGGTGAGCTGGTTGCCTTCCCGACCGAGACGGTCTATGGCCTGGGCGCCCACGCGGGCCATCCCGGGGCACTGCGGCGGGTGTTCGAGCTCAAGGGCCGCCCGAACTCGCACCCGCTGATCGTGCACCTGGACAGCCAGCGCTTCCTGACGCGCTGGGCGCGGGAGATACCGCCGGCCGCCGAGAAGCTTGCCGAGCGCTTCTGGCCCGGACCGCTGACGCTGGTGCTGCCGCGCGCCGCGGGCGTCAATCCGCTGGTCACGGGTGGACAGGACACGATCGCGGTGCGCGTGCCCTCGCACCCGATGGCACAACAGCTGCTGACGGCATTCGGCGGCGGCATCGCGGCACCATCGGCCAACCGCTACGGCCGCCTGAGCCCGACACGGGCCGAGCACGTGCGCGATGAATTCGGCGACGCCGTGCGCGTGATTCTCGACGGCGGGGAATGCAAGCTCGGACTGGAGTCGACCATCGTCGCCTGCCTGGGCGGCACGGTGCGGTTGCTGCGTCCGGGTGCCGTGACGCTGTCGCAGCTGCGGCGGGTGGTCGGCGAGGTGCTGACGCAGCCCTCGGCGCAGTCGCCGCGCGTACCCGGAAGCCACGGCGCGCACTATGCGCCGGCGACGCCGCTGGCGATCGTGCCCGGCAACGACATCGAGGAGCTGGCAGCGCAGCTGTCGGAGGGCGGACAGCGCATCGCCGTGCTGGCACAGCGTCCGCCGCTGGGGACCTATCGCTTCGTGACCTGGATCAACGCCGGACAGCGTGTCGATGCCTATGCGCACGATCTGTATGCGCATCTGCGCGCGCTCGACCGGGCCGGCTGCGCGCGCATCCTGGTACAGGAGGTGCCGGGCGACGAGCGCTGGGACGCGGTGCGGGACCGACTGCGGCGTGCGGCGGCGGCCAGCGTCGCCGAGCCCGCGGACGACGACGACTCGCTGGCGGTAGGCGTACTGCCGTGAGACGCGGCGCCCACGGCCGCCTGATCCGGCGCCAGCCGCACTGATGCGTAACATCGACCCGTTCCAGCCGGAGCACATCCGGCGGCTGGTGCTGGAATTCGGCTCGCCGCTGCTGATCGTCGATTGTGCGCGGGTGCGCTCGCAGTACCGCAAGTTGCGCCGCGCGCTGCCGGGAGTGGACCTGCACTACGCGCTCAAGCCGCTGCCGCACGCGGCGGTGGTGCGCACGGTCGTCGAACAGGGCGGCTGGCTGGACCTGGCCACCACCGGCGAGGTGCAGCTGGTGCAGTCGCTGGGCGTGGACGCGCGACGCTGCATCCACACGCACCCGATCAAGCGCGATCGCGACATCCGCAATGCGCTGCAGGCCGGCGTGCGCACCTTCGTGGCGGACAATCCGGACGAGGTGCGCAAGTTCAGGCAATACGGCGAGCGCGCCAGGCTGCTACTGCGGGTGTCGTTTCGCAGCCCGGGCGCGGTCTGCGATCTGTCGCGCAAGTTCGGCTGCGACCCCGAGGATGCGGTTGCGCTGGCCCGGCTCGCAGCCGCGGTGGGCGTCGACGTGCAGGGCTTCTCGTTTCACGTCGGCTCGCAGGCGGCGGACGCGCTCAAGCACGTCGAGGCGATCGAGGCCTGCACGCGGCTGCTGTCGCGGGCGCGGCGCGAGCGGCTCGGCAGACTCGACACGCTCGATATCGGTGGCGGCTTTCCGATCGATTATCTGCAGCGCGCGGCCGACATCCGGCAGTTTTGTGCGCCGATCCGCGCGGCGTTGGCGAAATTGCCCAAGCGCGTGCGGGTGATCGCCGAGCCGGGGCGCTTCATCGCCGGACCTGCCGCGATCGGCGTCGCGACCGTCATGGGCCGCGCCCAGCGCGAGGGTCACTGGTGGTATTACCTGGACGACGGCCTGTACGGCTCCTACAGCGGCCAGATCTACGATCATGCGCACTATCCGGTGGAGTCGCTGCGGCGGGGCGAGCCGCTGCTGCCTTCGGTGCTCGCCGGCCCGACCTGCGACAGCATCGATGTCATCGCCGAGAACCTCATGCTGCCGCAGCTCAAGCAGGGCGACCTGATCGTCGGCCGTTCGATGGGGGCATACACCTGGGCCAGCGCCTCCGAGTTCAATTTCTTCCCGCGAGCCACGGTGGTGGCGGTGAATCGCACGCCCGGGGATACCGGTTCGGTCGAGTAGCGGCGGCCCAGCGGGATCAGGCGCCATGATGGAGGCCTTCATCGTCTCGCTCACGAGCGTCGCCGGCGCCGAGATGGGCGATCGCACGCAGCTGCTGGCGCTGGTGCTGGCCGCCCGCTACCGCCGGCCGTGGCCGGTCTTCGCCGGCGTGCTGTGCGCCACGCTCGCCAATCACGGCGCGGCCGGATGGATCGGCGCCTGGATCGGCGGGCATCTGACGGCGGTGATGCTCGATGCAGCGGTCGGCCTGAGCATGATCGCGATGGCGGTCTGGACACTCGAGGGCGACGCGCTCGCGGACGAGCCGGCGGTTGCCGGTAACGCCGGCGCCTTCCTGGCGACGCTGCTGGCGTTCTTCGTGGCCGAGATCGGCGACAAGACGCAGATCGCGACCATGGCGCTCGGTGCCGCCTTTCCGAGCCTGACGAGCGTGATCGCCGGCACCACCTGCGGCATGCTGCTGGCCGATGCGCCCGTCATCTTTCTCGGCAACGCGTTCGCCGCGCGCCTGCCGCTGAAGGCCATACACCGGGCGGCATCGGCATTGTTCGTCGTGCTCGGCCTGCTCTTTCTGGTGCGGGCGGCGCGTCATTGGGGCTGAGGGCGGGTCGATCGCCAAAAGTGCCAACGGGCGCCCGGCGCCGGGGCGCCAAATCGGCGAGCATTGCTGCCGATAGCCCGCGCGGGAATACCTGCCACGGCGCCCACAGCCACTATCGAGACATGGTCGCGACGTGCTGAAGAAGATTTCTGTGAATCAGCTCACGACGGGGATGTTCATCCATGCGCTAGAGGGGACATGGATCAGTCATCCGTTCTGGCGCACGAAATTCCTGATCAAGGACGACACGACGCTGGCGCGGCTGCGCGACAGCGGCGTTGCGGAATGCTGGATCGACATCGAGCAGGGCGATGATGTCGCGGCCGAAGCCGCCGCCCGGTCGCCGACGCTGGATCAGGCCGGCGATGCCGGCACGCAGGCCGCGCCGACCCCGGGTCCGCCAGGACCCAGGAGTTCGATCGCCGAGGAGCTGGAGCGGGCTGCGGCGCTGCGCGCGCGCTCGACCGAGACGATGCGCGAGATGTTCCAGCAGGCGCGATTGGGCGACGCGATCGAGCCGAGCGCCTGTGCGCCGCTGGTCAACGACGTGGTCGAGTCGATCAATCGTAATCGCGATGCGCTCGTGAGCCTGGTGCGGCTCAAATCGGCCGACGAATATACCTACATGCACTCCGTGGCCGTCTGCGCGCTGATGGTGTCGCTGGGCCGGCAGCTCGGGTTCGACGAGGATCAATGCCGGGAGGCCGGCACGGCCGGCATGCTGCACGACCTGGGCAAGGCCGCGATGCCGATGCAGGTGCTCAACAAGCCCGGCAAGCTGACGCCGGAGGAATTCGACGTCATCAAGCAGCATCCGCTGCGGGGCTTCGAGATGCTGCAGGCGGCGAACGCCGTGAGCGAGCCGGTCATGGACGTGTGCCGGCACCATCACGAACGCATCGACGGCACGGGCTATCCGGACTGCCTGCCGGTGGAGCGCATCTCGGTGCTCGCCCGCATGGGCGCCATCTGCGATGTCTACGATGCGGTCACGTCAGACCGGCCCTACAAGGCGGGATGGGATCCAGCCCATGCGATCGCGCAGATGGCGTCGTGGAAGGGCCATTTCGACGCGGCGCTGTTCCAGGCGTTCGTCAAGAGCGTGGGCATCTACCCCACCGGGTCGCTGGTGCGCATGAGCTCCGGCCTGTTGGCCGTGGTGATGGAACAGAACCCCGCGGCGTTGACCAAGCCCCAGGTCAAGCTGTTCTACTCCACCAAGGCGGGCCTGCCCATCAAGCCCAGGCTATTGGATCTGGCCAGCACTCATTGCCGTGATCAGATCGAGGCCCGCGAGTCGCCCGAGAACTGGCAATTCACCTACCTCAGCGAGCTGTGGGCGGGGGAGCTCGCCGCCCAGCGCTGATCCGGCCGCGCCGGACGCATCAGCGGCCGGGCGCCGCCTGCTCGCGGTCCAGTTCCTCGAGCAGCTGCGCGAGCGAGCCGATCGGCGCCGAGCACGACGTGCCGCGGCAGATGTACGCCAGCGGCTCCTCGCCGGCGCTCTTGGCGGCGATGGCCGCCGGCAGATCGCGCAGCTCGGCCGGCACTGCGAGGATCCAGCGGCGCGGGGCAAAGACGGCGGTGAGCCGATCTCGCCACGGCTCGATGGCCGCGGCGGGTCCGCGCAGCAGCACGATCTGCGGCGCATCCAGGTAGTCCTCCAGCGCCAGCAGCATCGAGGCGTGCCCTTCGGGATATTTGAGCAACGCCGGCCAGGCCGCGCGCAGCGTGCGCTCGGCGGCCCGCAGATAGCGGCCTTCGCCCAGCAGGAAGCCCAACCGCAGCAACGAGCGCGCCGCGACGGCATTGCCGGCCGGAATGGCCTCATCGCCGTACGATTTCGAGCGGCTGATCAGCGCCTCGTGATCGTCGGCCGTGAAGAAGAAGCCGCCGTCGCGGGGGTCCTCGAAGTGCCTCAGCATGAGCTCGGCGAGCTCGACGGCCCACGCCAGCTCATCGGCGCGGAAGCGTACGCTCGCGATCTCGAGCAGGGCGTCGAGCAGGAATGCGTGGTCATCGAGATAGGCGGGCAAGCGCGCCACGCCGCGTGCGCTGGCGGCGAGCAGGCGAGCGCCGCGCCAGTGCACACGCCGCAGATACTGCAGTGCCGCAGTGGCCGCGGCGGCCAGATCCGCGCGGCCGAGGCAGCGCGCCGCGATCGCGAGTCCCGACACCGCCAGCGCGTTCCAGCTCGTCAGGACCTTGTCGTCGAGGCCGGGCCGGACTCGCCGGGCTCGCAGCTCGAGCAGCGCCGCCTGCGCCGAACCCAGGAGGTCGCGGACCTCTTCGACCGTCAGGTGCTGCGTTTCGGCGACGGCCGGGATGCCCGCGCGCACGCACAGGTGCCATTGGCCCTCGAAGTTGGGCGGCGCATCGAGCCCGAAGCGCGAGGCGAACACGGGCCACTGCCGCGCCGGGAGAGCGCCGCGCACGTCGTCGCGCTGCCAGACGTAGAAGCGCCCTTCGTGGCCTTCGGAATCGGCGTCGAGGCTCGAGAAGAAGGCACCCTCGGCGCCGGCGCCGCGGCCGAGTTCGCGCAGCATCCAGTCTGCGGTGCGCGTGGCGGTCTCGCCGAACAGCGGCTCGCCGGTCGCAGCCGCCGCCTGTGCGTACACCGCCAGCAGCTGGGCGTTGTCGTACAGCATCTTCTCGAAATGCGGGATTTCCCAGCGTTCGTCGACCGAATAGCGGTAGAAGCCGCCGCCGAGCTGGTCGAACAGCCCGCCTTCGGCCATGCGCGTCAGGGTGAGGCTGGCCATGTAGAGCGCCTGCAGGTCGGGCGCGTGCGAGCGCGCGCTCGCGTACCAGTCGCGCAACAGCCGCTCCAGGCCGGCGGGCTGCGGAAATTTCGGCGCTGCGCCAAATCCGCCGTACCGGCCATCGAAGCTGCGCTCGAGCCGGGCGCGGCAGCCCGTCAACGGCTCGGCGCTCAGCAGCGCGTCGGTGGCCGGCGGCGGATTGAGCTCGCCCAGCGCCGCGGTCACCCGCGAGGCGGGGATGCGCAACTGCGCCACATGCCCGCGGTAGTGGTCGGCGACCTGGCGCAGCAGATCGCGAAATGCCGGCAGTCCGAAGCGCGCTTCGGCGGGAAAATAGGTGCCGCCGAAGAAAGGCCGCTGATCGTCGTGCATCAGGAACATGGTCAGCGGCCATCCGCCGCCGCGGCCGGTCAGCATCTGTTGCGCCAGCTGGTACAGCCGGTCAAGGTCGGGCCGCTCCTCACGATCGACCTTGATGTTGACGTAGAGCTCGTTCATGAGCGCCGCCGTGGCGGCGTCCTCGAAGGACTCGTGGGCCATGACGTGGCACCAATGGCAGGCGGCGTAGCCGATCGACAGCAGGATCGGTCGCTGCAGCGTGCGGGCGCGCTCGAGCGCCTCGGGTCCCCATGGATACCAGTCCACCGGATTGCCGGCGTGCTGGCGCAGGTAGGGACTGCCCTGATCGGCGAGGCGATTGAGCGGCTGCGGGGCGCTCTTGTCCATGGGTTCGTCGCTGATTTCCAGTAAAATGGCGCGCCAATATAACGGATCACCCCCAAGACCCGATGTCAGTGCCCGCCGAAGATTCCGGTACGCCGAGCGCGACTGCCCAGTTGCCGGTGCTGCGCCTCAAGCGCGGCGAAGACCGGCGGCTGCGTGCCGGCCATCTGTGGGTGTTCTCCAACGAGGTGGACAACGATGCCACGCCCCTGACCGCCCTGGGGGTCGGCAGCATGGCGCGCGTGCTGTCCGACCGGGATCAGTTCCTCGGCTACGCTTATGTCAATCCGCACGCGCTGATCTGCGCCCGGATCGTGAGCCGCAGCCCGGTCCATCCGCCGGACCGATCGATGCTCGAGCATCGGCTCAAGGTGGCGCTGGCGCTGCGTGAGCGGATCTATCCGGCGCCGTACTATCGCGTGGTGTTCGGCGAGTCGGACGGCCTGCCGGGTCTGGTCCTCGACCGCTACGGCGACGTCGCGGTCGGCCAGATAGCGACCGCCGGCATGGAGGCGCTGCGCACCGAGATCGAGGCCGCGGTCGCGAGCGTGCTCGATCCGCGCGCGCTGGTATGGAAGAACGACGGCGGTGCCCGCGAGCTCGAGCAGCTGCCGCGCCAGCTGCTCACGCCGATCGGTCGGGCGCCGGAGGAGCTGGCCGTGCTCGAGGCAGGGCTGAAATTCAGCGTGCCGCTGAGCTCGGCGCAGAAGACCGGCTGGTTCTATGACCAGACCTGGAATCGCGAGCAATGGCGGCGCCTGATCACGCCCGGCGCCCGGGTGCTCGATGTCTGCAGCTACGCCGGCGCCTGGGCGATCACGGCGCTGGCGCGCGGAGCGGGCGAGGCGCTGTGCGTGGACGCGTCCGAAGCCGCGCTCGCGGTCGCGGCCCGCAACGCCGCCGCCAACGGCGTCGCGATCGGCACCCGCCGCGGCGACGTGTTCGAAGTGCTGGACGAGCTGGTGCGGCGCGGCGAACGCTTCGATGCGATCGTGCTCGACCCGCCTGCCTTCATCAAGCGCAAGAAGGACATTGCGCGCGGGCAGGCCGCTTATCGCAAGCTCAACCAGATCGCCATGCGGCTGCTCGAGCGCGATGCGCTGCTGGTGAGCTGCTCGTGCTCCTACCACCTGGCGCCCGAGGAACTGCTCGGCCTGATCCAGTCGGCGGCGCGGAATACCAGCCGCTTCGTGCAGGTCGTCTACAGCGGCGGCCAGTCGCCTGATCACCCGCTGCACCCGGCGATTCCGGAGACGCGATATCTGAAGGCCTTCTTCTGCCGTGCCACCCGCGAGTGAGCCGCGCGGGGCGGCGGGGCCGCGGCGCCGGCGCGGCCGGATGACTGACGCGTCAACGGCAGCAGCGGCCGGCGCAACCCGGTAGAATTCCTGGATGCTTCGATATCCAAACATCGATCCGATCGCTCTGCGTCTCGGACCGCTGCACATCCACTGGTACGGTGTGATGTACCTGCTGGGCTTCGGCTCGGCCTGGTGGCTGGCGCGCCGGCGCGCCGCCCGGCCCCGCTCGAGCTGGAGAGGCGTCGACGTGGACGATTTCCTGTTCTACGCGATGCTCGGCGTGATCCTGGGCGGCCGCGCCGGCTACGTGCTGTTCTACGGCCTGCCGCTGTGGCGCGCGGACTGGCTGTATCCGTTGAAGATCTGGGAAGGCGGCATGTCCTTTCACGGCGGGCTGCTCGGGGTGCTGGCGGCGACCGCCCTCTTTGCGCGCCAGCGCGCCAGGAGCATCGGCGATGTGTTCGATTTCACGGCGCCGCTGCCGGGAATCGGCCTGTTCTTCGGGCGTATCGGCAATTTCATCAACGGTGAGCTATGGGGCCGGCCGACCGACGTGCCGTGGGCGATGCTGGTGCCGGACCCGAACGGCGGTCCACCGGTGCCGCGTCATCCATCGCAGCTGTACGAGGCGGCGCTCGAAGGGCTGGTGCTGTTCGGCGTCCTATGGTGGTTCACGAGCCGGCCCCGACCGCGCTATGCGCCCTCGGCGCTGTTCCTGATCTGTTATTCGCTGGCGCGCATCACGGTCGAATTCGTGCGCGAGCCCGATGTCGGGATCGGCTACCTCGCCTTCGGCTGGTTGACCATGGGGCAGCTGCTGTCGCTGCCGATGCTGCTGGCGGGCATCGCGCTGCTGATCATCGCCTACCGCCTGCGCGTGCCGTCCGGTAATTTCGTGCCGGAACAATGATCCCGTATCTCGAGCTGTTGCGCGGCGTGCGCGAGCACGGCGTCCGCAAGGACGACCGCACCGGGACCGGCACGCTGTCGCGGTTCGCGCAGCAGCTGCGTTTCGATCTCGCGGCCGGGTTTCCGCTGGTCACGACCAAGAGGATTCATCTGCCCTCGGTGATCTACGAGCTGCTGTGGTTCCTGCGCGGCGACACCAACGTGGCGTATCTGCACGAGCATGGCGTACGTATCTGGGACGAATGGGCGGACGAGCGCGGCGAGCTCGGGCCCATCTACGGCAGGCAATGGCGCAGCTGGGGCGCAGCCGACGGCCGGCAGATCGACCAGATCGGCGCGGTCGTGCAGCAGCTGCGCTGCGATCCGAACTCGCGCCGCATTCTGGTGAGCGCCTGGAACGTCGGCGAGCTCGAGCAGATGGCGCTGGCGCCGTGCCACGTGCTGTTCCAGTTCTACGTCGCGGCCGGAAAGCTCTCGTGCCAGCTCTATCAACGCAGCGCCGACGTCTTTCTCGGCGTGCCGTTCAATATCGCCTCCTATGCGCTGCTGACCTGCATGCTGGCGCAGCAATGCGAGCTCGCGCCAGGCGAGTTCGTCTGGACCGGCGGCGACTGTCACCTGTATGTGAACCATCTGGAGCAGGCCGATCTGCAGCTCCGCCGCACGCCGCTGCCGGCACCGCGGCTGAACTTCCGGCGCCGGCCGCCGGATATCTTTGCCTACGAGTATGAGGACTTCGAGTTCATGGATTATCAGTGTCACCCGGCGATTCGCGCGCCGGTCGCGGTATGAGCGGGGCTCGAAGCAAGCGGCGCCCGGCCAGGCGCCCGGCCAAGCGCCCGGCCAAGCGCCGGGCCAGGAGCGTGGCGCCGGTCCCGGCGCGTCGGGGCATGATCCGCGTGCGCCGCTCGCGCGTGCATGGCCAGGGCGTGTTCGCCGTGCGGCGCATCCGCAAGGGCACGCGCATCATCGAATACCTGGGTGATCGCGTATCGCACAAGGAGGCCGATCGCCGCCATGAGCACAAGGACTTCAGGGACAACCATACGTTCCTGTTCATCGTCGATCGCGGCGTGGTGATCGACGGCGGCCTCGACGGCAACGATGCGCGCTTCATCAATCATTCCTGCGATCCCAACTGCGAATCGGTGATCGATGATCGGCGCGTGTTCATCGAGGCGATCCGCACCATTCAGCCCGGCGAGGAGCTGACCTACGACTATCAGATCGGCCGCGACCGATCCGATCCGCCCAACGTCGATGAGATCTTCGCCTGCCGCTGCGGCGCCCGAAGCTGCCGCGGCTCGATGCTGTGGCCTCCAAAGCGACCGGTGAGCAGGCGCCCGCGCAACGCGCGCACCGAGTCGCGCGCGTGAAGACGGCGCGCATCACGCCGGCGTGCGTGATCGGCGCCATGGGCGTCGTCTACGGCGACATCGGTACCAGCCCGCTGTACGCGCTCGAGGCCTCGCTCGGAGCCGCCGGCGCGCCCACGGACCGGTTGGCCATACTCGGCGTGCTGTCGCTCATCTTCTGGAGCCTGCTGATCGTCGTCACCCTCAAGTACGTGGTGCTGATCATGCGCGCCGACAACGAGGGTGAAGGCGGCATCCTGTCACTGTTCGCGCTGGTGCAACGGAGCATGACGGCCGGCAATCGCTGGCGGCGCACGATCGTGATGCTGGCGGCGCTCGGTGCGGCGCTGTTCTACTGCGATGCGCTGATCACGCCGGCGATCTCGGTGTTGAGCGCAGTCGAGGGGCTGCAGAACCTGGACCCCGAGACCGCCGCCGCCGTGGTGCCGGTGACGCTGGTCATCATGGTCGCGCTGTTCGCGATCCAGAGCCGCGGCACCGAGCGAGTCGGCCGCCTGTTCGGCCCGATCATGCTGCTCTGGTTCCTGGTGCTGGCCGCGTCGGGCGTGTCGGCGCTGCTGAGGAATCCGTCGGTGCTGGCGGCGCTGAGCCCGGGCTACGGGCTGCTGCTGCTCGGGCATCGTCCCGGCATGGCGCTCGCCATCCTCGGCGGCGTGTTCCTGGCGATGACCGGCGGCGAGGCGCTCTATGCGGACATGGGCCACTTCGGCAAGAAGCCGGTGCGCATTGCGTGGTTCGCGATCGTCTGGCCGGCGCTGGTGCTGAACTACTTCGGCCAGGGGGCGATGATTCTGTCCAATCCAACGGCTGCGCATCTGCCGCTCTATCAGCTGTTCCCGACCAGTACGCTGCCGCTGATGGTCCTGCTGGCGACCGCGGCGACCATCATCGCGTCGCAGGCCACCATTACCGGGGCCTTCTCGGTGACACGGCAGTGCATTCAGCTCGACCTGCTGCCGCGCCTGCGCATCACGCAGACCTCCGCGCTCGAGCACAGCCAGATCTACGTGCCGGTGGTGAACTGGTTGGTGCTGATCGCCGTGTGCATGTTCGTGTTGGGTTTCCGCTCCTCGGACGCGCTCGGCGCCGCCTACGGGGCCGCGGTCGCGGGCACGATGTTCATCACCACGCTGCTCGGTATGCAGCTCGCGAGCGCGCAGTGGCGCTGGCGGCGCTGGCAGGTGTTCGGCGTATTCGGTCCGCTGATGTGCGTGGATCTGGTCTACCTGATCGGCAACCTGACCAAGTTCGCCGAGGGTGCCTGGGTGCCGCTGACGCTGGCCATGGTGCTGTTCAGCATCTTCATGATCTGGCGCAGCGGGCGCCGGCTGCTGCGCAGCGCCCTGCGTGCAGTGGCGGTGCCGCTGTCGCAACTGCCGAAATTGCTCGCCGGGGTGCCGCGCGTGCCGGGCACCGCGGTGTTCCTGGCCAGCGACCCGAAGCACGTGCCGACTGCGCTGCTGCGCAATCTCGAGCACAACCACGTCGCGCACGAGCGCATCGTCTTTCTGACCATGGACATCGCGCGCGCCCCGCGGCAGGATCCGGCCGACCGGGTGCGCATCGAGACCCTGATGCCCGAAGTCTATTCGGTGACCGCCAGATTCGGCTTCATGGAGACGCCGGATGTCAGCGAGGCGCTGAAGCAGTGCCGTGCGCGCGGCCTCAAGCTGTTTGCCCAGGACTGCTCGTTCTTCCTCGGCTGGCACCTGGTGGTGCCGCGCCCGCGCGGCGGCTACCAGGGACTGCGGCGCCGGATATTCGCCTGGATGCAGCGGCGCAGCACCCAGGCAGCGGAATTCTTCCGCATGCCGGAACGGCGCGTGATCGTGCTCGGCACGCAGGTGGAACTCTGAGCGCGCCGCGCGTCGCGCTGGTCGTGGCGGTGGCCGACAACGGCGTGATCGGGCGCGCGGGCGCGCTGCCGTGGCATCTGCCCGACGATCTGAAGTACTTCAAGGCCGTCACGCTGGGCAAGCCGGTGCTGATGGGGCGGCGTACGTTCGACTCGATCGGCAAGCCGCTGCCCGGCCGGCGCAATCTGGTGCTCAGCCGCACCGCCGGCCGCAGTGCGCACGGCGCCGTCGAGTATGTCGGCAGCATCGAGCAGGCCTGCGCCCTGGTCGAGCCGGCCGGGGAGCTGTGCGTGATCGGCGGCGCGCAGCTCTACGCGCTGGCGCTGCCATGGGCGACGCGCGCCTATCTGACGCTGGTGCACGGCCAGGTGCCGGGCGATACGCATTTTCCGTGGCGCGAGCTGGCCGCGTGGCGCGAAGCCGAGCGTGCCGAGCACGTCGCCGATGAGCGCCACGCCTACGCGATGAGTTTTCTCACGCTGGAGCGCGACTGACGGGCCGGGCGCGATGCCGGCCGCCGCGCCGCGCCGCACCGTCAGCCCGGGCGGCCGCACGGGCATGAGCATCGCATCGCATGGGCGTCAGCCGTGCGAGCCAGCCGGCGCCAACAAGGCGTCGCGGCTGCTGGCGTCGAGCAGCGGCTTGGCGTTGAACGCGCTGACCGACAGATACCATGGATAGGCGGAGGACTTGAGCACGTAGAAGTCGCCGCTGCTCGGCTTGGACAGCGTCCAAGCCGTCGATTGCCCCTTGCCGTCCTTGAGGGCGAGCGACAGCAACGGATGGTCCTGTTGCCACGCGGGCAGGGCCTCGGTCCCGAGTATCGCGTCCACGTGCAGCTGCGCCACGGCATTCGCCAGCGCGTCGGCGCGTGCGGGATCGACCTTCTCGCCCGGCGGCAGCGCGGGGTCGAGCCAACCGGCGGGCGAGTTGCCGGCAGCCACCTGCCGGACGAGTCTGAAGCCGGCGTGTTCCCCGTGCGACACCTCGATCTCGGCGATCGAGGCCGCTTCGCGTTTGAGCAGGTCGCCGTCGAACCAGTCGCCGGGCTTGGCGGGAAATTCGTAGGCCGGCAGATCCACTGCATAGACGGCACGATCCTGCGCGGTGCGTGCGTCGGATTTTCGCAGGCCCGGCGAGGAGCCGATATACAGCGTACCGAGGAGCTTGCCGCCCTGGTCGAACTGCAGCCGGCGCTCGAAATCCTGATCCACGACCTTGAAGCGCTGCAGCGCCGCCGGGCTGGTGGCGATCGGCAAGCCGCGTTTGACTGCGACCAGGCGATGGAGCAGGTCCGCGACCTTGGGGCCGCTGGCGGGCGCATTGAAATAGCCGGGCAGGATCCAATGGTCCTGCTGCTTCAGCAGCTCGACCCGGGCCGAATCCGCCACCGCGCCCACGGCCGGCCTGGCCTCGATGACGATGTGGTCGGCCGTCGCGATCGCCGCCGGCAGCAATGGCGCGTCGGGCGTCACGGCGCCGAACCGGCCCTTGCGCGCGGCGAGCCCCGCCGCCACCAGCAGCTGCAGAACCAGCAGTACCGTCAGTACGCGTATCCAGCGTTGCATGTTCTCATCCCTCCTGCAGCAGCTGCCGATGCCGCGCGGCGAGGCGCCTGCGCCGCTGGCGGTTGAACAGCCAGACCAGCGTCAGGCCGCCCAGCGCAAGGCCATAGTTCAAGTACTCCCAGAATTGCTCGCGCTTGCGGCTCAACGGCGACAGGGTGCGGGCGAAATGCCCGCGGCTGCGGATGCTCAGCAGGCCCTGATCCTCCAGGGCCCAATCGACGATGTTCTGCGCGAACTCGACCGGCTTCAGATAGCGCGTGCCCTGGGTCTCGCCGATCAGGTTGATCACCGGATCGCTGAACAGGGAAGTCGAGCCGATCACGATCAGACGGGCCGAGTCGGGTGAGCGCTCGATCACGCCGCCGATGGCGAGATGGCCGGAGCCCTGGCTCTGGTCGCCGTCATGCGGATTGCCCTTGCCGGCGCTCTTGCCGCCGACCTTCCCGGCGGCGGACTCGCTCGGCAGCAGCGGCGACGGCTTGCCCTTGAAGTACGAGTCGAACTGGCCTTCGAGCATGAGCGCCAGCGACTGCGGGGCGGTGCTTGCACCTGCGGCGAAGCCGAGGTCCGGATAGCGCTCGTAGTCCGGCAGCAGATCGGTGGCGTCGGATAGCCAACTCCCGTCCGAGGAGCGCAGCAACTGCGTCACCTTGCGAGACTTGTTGCGATCCGCGTCCAGCACCAGCGATGCCGCCCAGGGCACGTCCATCTGACCGAGGCTGGCGGTGATCGGGGAATGCCGGTTCAGCCCCTGGTTGCGAACGTCGATGATGTAGGGATATCGGAGCAGCTCGACCTCATTGACGGTGTAGCCGCCGACGTTGCGCTCGACGGGTATCGGCAGGGCGCCGCTCTGCGGGTCGAGTACCAGCCCCTTGCCGAAGGACACACCAAAGCCCGCCAGCCACTGCTCCAGGCCGGAATTGACCGGACGCGTGACGACGCTCTGGCCGATCGAGACGTCGGTCGGTGCCGTGGCGAGCACGACGCTGCCGCCCTGCATCAGGAACTGATCGATGGCGAACACCTGCCGGCTGTCCAGACCCTCCGGATCGAGCACCATCAGCAGGTCGGCCTCGGCGGGTACCTGGCCGCTTGTCAGGTCGGCGTCGAGCCAGTGCACGGACGCGCTCATCCCGTCGCGCAGCACGGAAATGTTCTGGCCGCCGCCGCCAAACGCGGCCATCGGCCCGCCGTTGTGCGGGCCCAGGACCGCGACGGTCTTGAGGAATCCGGGCGAAAAGCGCTTCACGGCGGCTTCCAGCGCCGCCTTCAGGCCGGCCTGATCGAGCGTTGCAGGCAGTGGCACCTGCTCGGTCTGCCGGCGGTCCCCGAGCGTCATGTAGAACCAGAATGGTCGGCTGTCGAGCAGGCTGACGACCATCGGGCGAAAGCCGTAGTCGCGGGTCAGGCGCGCAGCGAGTGCCGGGTCGTCATCGGGATTCTGCAGCACGACCTTGAACTTGCCGCCCGCCTCTTTCTCCAGCTGCTGCAACACGGCGTCGAGCGCCTTGCGGGCGCTCTGCAGCTGCTCGGGCAGGTTCTGCGCGCCGGACAGGTAGCCGGTGAAGGTCAGCGGCTCGTGCACGGTCTCGAACGGCCCGCCGCCACCCTGGTAGCTCAGCAGCACCTTGCGTATCGCGCCGGTGATGGCGTATTCGGGGTTCTTCAGCTCGACGCTGAGGTCGCGGTCGGATTGCGACTTGACGTCGATCAGGTCGCGGTAATTGAGCACCTGGTACTGATCGCCGTAGGCGATCAGTACGTCGAAATAGGAATTCACGACCGAGGCCTGGTACTTGCTCGCGACCTGGAATGGCACCGGACGGATGCCATAGCGGCTGCCGGCCTCGGCCTCGATCGACGGGTCGTCGTGCGGATCGACGAATTCGACGTGTACGCGACTGCCGCCGGCCACGGCGTATTCCTGCAGCAGGTCGCGCAATTGCGGTACCAGCGGCGCGAGCAGGGGATGCGTCGCGGCGCTGAAGTAGCCGCGAATCAGCAGCGGCTCCTGCAGCTCGGCCAGGTAGTTGCGGGTGGCGTCGGACAGCGTGTAGAGCCGGCCGGCCGTCAGGTCGACGCGGGCCCAGCCGATCTGGTCGAGCCACAGGTTCGCGCCCAGCATGTTGGCGCATAACAGCCCGACCCCCCAGTACCAGCGGCGGTGGTCGGCGCTGGCCGGATTTCCGGCCCAGCGCAGCTTTTCCAGCGACAGGCGGTTGAGCGCCAGGAACACGGCCGTGATCGAGAAGTAGTAATACAGATCGCGCAGGTCCAGCACGCCGCGCGTGATCGAGCTGAAGCGCGAACCGGCGCCGAGCGCGTGCAGCCACGCGGCGGCGCGATAGCCGACCAGCGAGGTCAGCGTGTCGGCGCCGATGAGGTAGAAGGCGCCGGCAATGATGACCGTCAGAATGAGGCTGACGATCTGATTGTCGGTGCGGCAGGAGACCCACAGGCCGATGGCGACATAGGCCGCGGCCAGCGCGACCGCCGCCGCGTAGCCGCCGATCACCGGGCCCCAGTCGAGCGGCCCGAGCAGCGACACCGTGATCGGCAACGGCAGCGTCAGCAGCAGTGCGATCAGCACCAGCGCCATGCAGCCGAGGAATTTGCCGAGCACGTGCTCGGCCGGCCCGGTGGGCGAGGTGAGCAGCAGTTCCAGGGTTCCGGCGCGCCGCTCTTCGGCCCACGCGCGCATGGTCAGTGCGGCGACCAGGAAGATCAGCAGTACCGGCATCCACTGGAACAGCGGCCGCACGTCGGCGAGGTTGCGCTCGAAGAAAGCCGCCACCCAGAAGAATACGAACAGGGTGACGCCCAGGAAGGTCGCCAGGAACAGGAACGCCGCCGGCGAGGCAAAGAATCCGACCAGCTCCTTGCGGGCGATCGCAAGCACCTTATGCAGCATGGGGCACCTCGGCGGCAGGATCCGCGGCATTGACCTCGGCGAACACCGTCTCGAGCGTGCGTTGCTCGCGGCCCAAGCCGTAGAGCGCAAACCCGGCCCGCTGCACCGTCGCGCTGACCGCCGGCGCCAGCGCCTCAGGCGCCTCCAGGGCGTACCGATAGCGGCCCTGCGCGGCGGACAGCAGCGCCGCCGATGCGACTCCGGGGATCGATTGCAGCACCGGCAGCGCGCCGGCCGCATCGCGATCGAGCGTCACGTGCAGCCGCGCTTCGCCCTGCAGCTCGTCGAGCCGCGAGTCCACCACTTTGCGGCCGGCGCGCAGGATCAGCACCCGGGCGCAGACCGCCTGCACTTCCTGCAGGATATGGGTGGACACGATGACGGTCGCCGAGCGCGACAACTCGCGGATCAGGCCGCGCATCTGCTGGATCTGGGTCGGATCCAGGCCGTTGGTGGGCTCGTCGAGAATGATGATGTCCGGCTCGTGCAGGATGGCCTGTGCCACGCCGACCCGCTGCCGATAGCCGCGCGACAGGGTCTGGATCGGCTGCGTCGCCCGGTCCTGCAACTCGGTGCGGCGAATGGCGGCGGTGATCGCGCGGCTGCGGCGCTGCGCCGGCACGTCGTGCAGGGTCGCCTCGAACTCGAGCAATTCGACCACCGTCATCTCGGGCCAGACGGGGCAGTTCTCCGGCAGGTATCCGACCCGCCGCTGGATGGCCGCCGTGTCGCGCCCGAACTGCAGCTCGTCGACCCGAATGCTGCCGCCGGTGGGTTCCAGGTAGCCCGTCAGCATCTTCATGATCGTGGTCTTGCCGGCACCGTTATGGCCCAGCAGTCCCACGACCTCGCCGCCGGCGATGGTGAAACTGACGTCATCGACCGCCGTCAACTCACCGTAGCGGCGGGTCAGATTGCTGATCGTGATCATGCGGTGATCCTTCCAATTGCAGTCATCCAGTGCCCGGATGGCACGCCGTCACGGCATCGCCTGCCGGCGGTCCCGTCGGCCGCATGCGGATCGCGGCCGGCAAGGCCGGGCGTCGACTCGGGGCGGGCTGGACGGGCCCGTGACGGGCGCGGGCAGCCAAAGCCGGAGGGTTCTCTAGGGTGGGCCGAGCAGATGGAAAATCGGATGGACACGGATGCCGGTGATCTCGCCGGCGCCTTTGCGGTGGGTCATAGGCTTCTCGGTATCTTCTCTGAAGGTGTCGCCACGGCGACTGCCGCTGCTGTGCCGCGCAGCCCCTGATGACCGGCGCGCAGCCGGGAAGTTCCACGCCCGCAAATTCTTGCGCATGTTGCGCGGAAAGTCCATCGGCGGTTCATGGCGCGGCCGCCCGCGCGCACCGTTCGATCGGCACTCATTTCGGCGGCGCCAGTCCGCGGTAATCCAGCAGCGGCTCGATGTCGGGCGGTGCGCCGTAGAAGTCCTGGAACAACTGTCGGGGTTCCTCGGTGCGGCCGCGCGAGAGGATCCTGGCGCGCAGGTAGTCGCCGTTGACGCGCGTGAGTCCGCCGTGCGCATGCAGCCACTGGCCGGTGTCGCGCGCCAGCACCTCGCTCCACAGATAGGCGTAGTAGCCGGCGGAGTAATCGGCGTATTCGTCGCTGAAGATGTGCAGGAAATACGGCGAATGATAGCGCGGCGGCACCGGCGCGTAGGCGACGCCGTCGTGTCGCAGCGCCGCGGTCTCGAAAGCCGCGACCTGATCGGCGCGTGGAGCCTGCGCGGGGCCGATCTCGTGCCACGCAAGATCGATCAGCGCCGCCTCGATGTATTCGCTCGTCAGGTAGCCCTGGTCGAATCTCTGCGCCGCGAGCACCCGCTCGAGCAGTGCCTGGGGCATCGGCTCGCCGGTCTGGTAGTGACGCGCAAAGTGCGCCACCACCGCCGGCTCGCGCGCCCACATCTCATTGTACTGCGACGGGTATTCGACGAAGTCGGGCGGTACATTGGTACCCGACAACAGCGGGTATTCGACGTCGGAGAGCATGCCGTGCAGGGCGTGCCCGAATTCGTGGAACATGGCCGTGACTTCATCGAAAGTCAGCAGGGTCGGCGCACCGGCCGGCGGCTTGGGGATGTTGAGGTTGTTGACGACGACCGGCTTGAGTCCGAACAGCTTCGACTGCACGACGTAGTTGTTCATCCAGGCGCCGCCCTGCTTGTTGTCGTGCGCGTAGTAGTCGGCCAGGAACAGGGCCAGGGGCGCGCCGTCGCGGTCGAACACCTCGAACACGCGCACGTCGCTGCGGTACACCGGCAGGTCGTGCCGTTCCTTGAACGTCAGGCCGAACAGCCGGTTGGCGGCAAAGAAGACGCCGTCCTGCAGTACGCGGTCGAGCTCGAAGTATGGCCTGACCTGCGCGGCGTCGAAGTCGTACCTCGACTTGCGCACCTGTTCGGAATAGTACTGCCAATCCCATGGCTGCAGAGCGAAGCTCGGGCGCCGCGACGCCGCGGCCTCGGCATCGATGATCTGCTGGATCGCGCCCGCCTCCCGGTGCGCGGCCGGCAGCGCCGCGCCGGCGACCTGCAGCAGCATCGTGCGCACCGCCTGCGGATTGCCGGCGGTCTCGTCGGCCAGCACGTACGCGGCGTGGGTCGGGTAGCCCAGGAGTCTTGCACGCTCGGCGCGCAGTTTCACCAGCTGCACGATGACCGCGGTGTTGTCCGCGGCGCCGCCGCTGCCGCGGGCAATCGATGCCCGGTAGATCCGCTCGCGCAGGCGGCGCGTCGTCAGCTGCGCCAGCACCGGCTGCGTGGTCGTGTTCTGCAGCGCGATCAGCCATTTGCCGCCCAGCCCGCGCTCGCGGGCGGCATCGGCCGCGGCGGCGATCTGCGACGCGGACAGCCCCTCGAGCTGCGAGGCCTGCCCGACCACGACCGCACCGTCGCGGGTGGCCCGCAACACGTTCTGCCCGAACCGGGTCATGAGCGCGGACACCTGCTGGTTGATGCTGCGCAACCGCTGCTGCCGGCCTGCGCCCAGCCGGGCACCCGCGCGCACGAAATCGGTGTGGTAGCGCTCGAGCAGCCGCAGCGACTGCGCGTCGAGGTGCAATTGGCTGCGCCGGTCATACAGCGCTTCGATGCGCGCGAACAGCGCCGCATCGAGATGAATGGCATCCTGGTGCGCCGCCAGTTGCGGCGCCATCTCGGTCTCGAGCCGCAATATCTCCTCGTCGCTGTTGGAGGTCGTGAGGTTGAAGAAGGTGCTCGAGACGCGGTCGAGCAGGCGGCCGGAGCGTTCCAGTGCGACGATGGTGTTGTCGAAGCTCGGCGGCTGCGGCGCGTGCGCGATGGCTGCCACTTCGGCGCGCTGTGCCGCCATGCCGGCCATGAACGCCGGCCGATAGTCGCGGTCGCGAATGCGATCGAACGGCGGCAGCTGATAGGGCAGGCGGCTCGGCTGCGCAAATGGATTGTCCGGGCCCATCGGGGCCGCGGCGGCGGCGGTCGCGGCGGTCGCGGCGGTCGCGGCGGTCGCGGCAGGCGCATCGACGGCGCGGGCGATGAGCGTGACGGCGAGGCCGGCGGCGGCCAGAGCCATGGTCTTGAGAGTCAGGCGCAGATGGCGCAAGCGATGATCCTCATGGTGGCGGCCGATTGCTGCACGGCCGTGGCCCATTATCGCCCAGGCGGGCGACCCAACTCAGCACGGTGCAGGCCGCCGGCGCTCATCCGGGCTCACTGGCGGCGCCAGTGCGTCAGCACCAGAAATTCCCGCACCGGCTCGCCGAGCAGCTCGTAAATGGCGTGCTGCGAGCGCAGCAGCGCTTCCGCCTCCGGCACGTAGCGGAACAGCGGCACGTAGCGGCGCCGCCCGCGCATGCCGACGGGTGCCGGAATCACCTGCAATCCGGCGGCCGTGAATTCGTGCGCGGCGCGCCACAGGTGCGTTGCACCGGTGACCAGGATTATGCGGCCGATCCCGCTCGCGCGCAGCAGCAGCGCCGAATCGCGGGCATTGTCAAACGTGTCGAAGGCCCGATCGTCGATCCAGCGCGCCTCGATGCCGAAATTTCGCGCCAGCGTATCGCGCATCGCGATCGCTTCGATCTGGAAACCGGTGAGCAGCACCGGCAGACCGGTCTTGCGCGACACATAGGCGCCATAGGCCAGCCGGTCCAACAGATACGGGTCGGCCGCCGGGCCGCCGTACTCGGGCGCGAAGACGCGCTGGCCGCCGCCGCCGAGGATCACGATCGCCTGGGCGTCGACGGGTTTGCTCAGGTCGAGCGGCGGGTAATGCTCCGCCAATGCCGTCAGCGCATTGGCCACGAACGGCGTGGACAGCAGCCACAGCGACGCCAGGCCCGCGATCAGCAGGGCCCGGGCCAGGCGTGGGCGGCGGCGCAGCAGCAGGACGCCGGCGATCGCCAGCAGCAACGGGCCCGCCGGCGGCAGGATCAGCATCTTCAGCAGCGTCTTGCAGTACTTCAGGGCCAGCAGCAACTTCTTCGCTCCGTCGTGGTCGGCGTTCCAGCGCCTAGAGCCCGGCATCATCGAGCAGCCGCTGCGCCTGCCGCAAGGCCGGGGCATCCGGGGACGCGAAGCCGAACTGCGCCGTGAGCGCATCGAGTATCTGCGCCTGCTGCGCGCCGCGCCGGCGCGCCTCGGCATAGGGAATCTCCGGATGGAACATGACCATCGAATACCGGGGAATGAAGCGGCCGGGGAAATGCCGCTCCAGTTCGGCGGCGAGCGCCTTGCGTTGCGCGAACAGCGGGCTGCGCACGGTGTCGCGCATCTCCAGATAGTTCTCCAGCGCCATGGCGGCGATCGCGTCGGTGTCCGGGCGGCGCTCGCGCTCGAACTCGGCCAGTGCCACCGACGCGTCGCGCCGGCTCGCGAGCAGGCCGTCGAGCGCGCGACAGTCCTCGAATCCGCAGTTGAGACCCTGTCCATGAAACGGCACGATCGCGTGCGCCGCATCGCCCAGCAACAGCACGCGTCCCGCCGCCTGCCAGCGCTCGCAATACAGCGTGCCGAGCCGGCCCTGCGGATGCAGCGCGAACTGCTGCGCCAGATCGGGGATCGCCGCACAGGCGTCCGGGAACTGGTGCCGGAAGAAGTCCTGCACCGCGCCGGCGGCCTCGAGTCGGTCGAAGCCCGGGTCGCCCTGGCGCGGCAGAAACAGCGTTGCGGTGAAGCTGCGGTCGGTGTTCGGCAGCGCGATGAGCATGTAGCCGCCGCGCGGCCAGATGTGCAGCGCATGCGGCTCGAACACGAAATCGCCGCCGGCGGCGCCGCCGGTCACGGCGGGAATCGACAGCTCCTTGTAGTCGTGCTCGAGCGGCTGTTCCCGGGCGCTGCTGAGCCGGCGTGCGAGCAGTGCGCTGCGCACCGCCGAGCCCGCGCCGTCGGCGGCCAGCAGGATCCCGAACGGCTCGTGGCGCACGCTGCCGTGCCGCTCGTCGCGCAGCTGCAGGGTCGCGGCGTCCGGGTCCATATCGACACAACGCGTCTGAAACACGAGCTCGATATGCGGCCGTTCGGCGGCGGCGTCGATCAACAGGCAGTTCAGCCGCTCGCGGCTGATGGCATAGATCGCCTCGCGCGCGTGCTGGCCGTAGCGCAGGAACTGCAGTGCGCCCTGCTCATCGTGCAGCATGCGGCCGGGCATGGTGATCATCTGCGGCGCCACCCGCGACATGAGGCCGGCCTGCTTGAGCGCCAGCACGCCGCGGGCCGCGAGCGCGAGATTGATCGAGCGTCCGCGCTCGGGCCGGGCGGTGCGCGGATCCGCACGGCGCTCGAACAGGCGCACGCGATGACCGCGGTCGGCGAGCATCAGCGCCATCAGCGTGCCGACCGGGCCGGCACCGACGATGGTATAGGGGGCCGTCAGCACGGTGCGCGCAGCAGCTCGCACAGCCGCCAGGCCCCGCGCAGCACGTCCTCGAAGCGGTTGTAGAGCGGCACCGGCGCCAGGCGCAGGATCTCGGGCTCGCGCCAGTCGCAGATCACCGCGCTGTCGGACAGCGCCCGGATGAGTTGCGCGCCGCGCTGCGCGCCCGCGCGCAGCCGCAGCGAGAGTTGACAGCCGCGCTGCGCCGGCTCCGCGGGCGTGATGATCGTGAGCTCATCGCTCGCCAGCTCGGTCAGCAGCGACGCCAGATAGGCCGTCAGCGCCACGGATTTGCGACGCAGCGCCCCCATGCCGGCCTGCGCGAACAGCGGCAGCGAGGCGCGCAGCGGTGCGGCGGAGAATATCGGCGGATTGCTGACCGCCCAGGCGGCCGCGCCCGGTGCGGGTTCGAATTGCGGCCGCATTTCGAAGCGGCTGGCGCGCTCGTGGCCCCACCAACCCGCCAGGCGCGGCAGGTCGCGGCGCCGCAGATGCCGCTCGTGCACGAAGGCGCCGCCGATCGCACCGGGACCGGCGTTGAGATACTTGTAGCTGCACCAGGCGGCGAAATCGGCGTCGTGCGCGTGCAGCGCAAGCGGCACGTTGCCGATCGCATGGGCGAGGTCGAAGCCGACCACCGCGCCGACGGCGTGCGCGGCGCGCGCAACCCGCTCCAGATCGAACCATTGACCGGTGCGGTATTGCACTCCGGGCCACAGCACCAGCGCCAGGCCCGGGCCCGCATCCGCGATGCAGGCCTCGATGTCCTCGGTGCGGAGCACGTCCTCGAGCGCGCGCGGTGCGAGCTCGATCAGCTCGCGCTCGGGGTCGAGGCCGTGCCAGCGGATCTGCGCCGCGACCACGTGGCGGTCGGAGGAGAATGCGCCGCGCTCGATCAGGATCGAGCGCCGTTCGGCACCGGGCCGGTAGAAACTTGCGAGCAGCAGGTGCAGGTTGACGCTCAGCGAGTTCATCGCCACCACTTCATGCGGCTGCGCGCCGGCGAGCTCCGCCAGCGCCGGCTGCAGTTCCTCCGCATAGCCGATCCAGGGCGTGCGCGCATGCTCGTGGCCGCCGACCGCCTGACGCTCCCAGTCCTCGATCTCGGCGTCGACCAGCGCACGGGCGCCGAGCGGGGCGAGCCCGAGCGAGTGGCCGCAGAAATACAGCTGCGGCCGGCCGTCGGCGCCGCGCGGAATCGCGAACGCGCTGCGCAGCGCTGCCAGCGGATCGGCATCGTCCTGCGCGCGCGCCCATTGCAGCCGGCGCTCGAACGAGCCCGCGCTCATGCGACGCGCAGCGGGTACAGCACCGGCCGGGTGGACACCGCGTCTCCGGCTATCGCCGGCGACTGCAGCGAGAGCAGGTACCAGCCGTCGCTGATCGAATCGGCGATATAGGCGAGCTCGGTGATCGTGCATTCGCGCCGCCGCGCCGACAGCAGCGCGCTGCTGCCGGCCGGCAGTCCGAAGAAGATCCGATGCGCCGTCAGTTCACCGCCATCCTCGGCGCGGTCGACCGAGGGGACGTCCACCACCAGGTGCTCGATGCCGCGCTCGACCAGCCAGGTGGCCGCTTCGCGCGACAGGAACGGTGCCGGACCGGCACGGTCGCCGGCGAATCTGTCGCGATCGTTCGGCAGCGTGCGGACGACCAGCGCTCGCGCGGCGAGCCGCGGCGACGGCGGCGGGAGCAAGGCCCGTTCCAACGCGGCGCGCGTGATCAGCAGGTCCTCCGGCCGCGGCGCGGGCGAGCTGCCCTCGGCGCTGCTGCCGGCGGGTTCGGGCTCGACGGTCAGCAACACGGCCGTCAGCAGGCGCTGCGGGATCACCCGGCAGGCATCCAGGCGCTCGGCCGTGAGGTGGCCGGCGCCTTCGGTGTGCGTGCCGTTGGCATGCGGCGTCAGCGTCAGGACGCTGCAATTGCAGCTCGCGCCCTGATCGACGCGGCCGTTGAATGGCCCGACCACCAGCGGCCTGCTGGCGGCCGGCGGCGCGCCAAAGCAATGCAACTGCGGCCCCTGGAACTCGAGCAGGCGCGCCAGGCTGGCACCGGCCGCCAGGTCCGCCAGCAGCGCGATGCCATCGATGTCCAGCCGTGCCCACTGCGCGCGCTCACTGCGAGTCATGAGCGGCAGCCGGCGGCGCCGGGGGCTCCATGATGGCGTGGCAATGCTTGCAGGTGCGCAGCGACAGGCTGCCGAAGAAGCGGTCGAACACGGGCGGAAACTGGGTTTCGATATTCGTCAGCGCGAAGAACTCCTGGTAGAGCAGGCGCTCGCAGCGTTCGCAATACCATTGCAGGCCGTCGAGCTCGCCGGCGCGGCGGCGCCGCTCGATCACGAGCCCGACCGAGTCCGGATAGCGCTGCGGGGAATGCGGCACCTGCGGCGGCAGCAGCAGGATCTCCCCGGCGCGGATCGGCTGATCGACGATGCGGCCGTCCTGCACCAGGCGCAGCAGCATGTCGCCTTCCAGCTGATGGAAGAACTCTTCGGCCGGATCGACGTGGAAATCCTTGCGCGCATTGGGACCGCCCACCACCATGATGATGAACTCACCGTCCTCGTAGACGACCTTGTTGCCCACCGGCGGGCGCAGCAGGTGCCGATTGGCATCGATCCATCGCTTGAAATCGATGGGCTTGATGGTGCGCATGTCGATGATTTCCGACAATATCCAAGGCCGGCGTAGATCGCGTATGGTAAGCGTAATGCCCGCAGGTGGCGAATCCAGGACTCGACCCGACCATGAACGACGATTCGCGCAGCTCACGCACTGGCCGCCGCGCGCCGACGCTGCTGCTGGCGGCGCTCGCCCTGGGCCTCGCAGGCTGCGCCATGCATTGGCCATGGAAGCAGCGCGCGCCGCCGCCGCCGCCGGCACCGGTCAATGAAGTCGCGATCGCCGCGGCCGCTGAGACCGCCGCCGCCACGGCGAGCGCCGCGACGGCGCCCGCGATCACCCAGTATTGGGATCGCAACACGCTGATGATCGACCTGACGGCGGTCTCGGGCTCCGGCGCCGCGATCGTGACGCCGCTGCAGGGGCGCGGCTGGCCGGTGCGGCTGGAATTTCGCGTCACGCCCGGACGCATTGCCCGGTTGGACGTGCGGGGCGCGCAGCGCGTCGTCTATACGGTACCGCAACACGGTGCGCCGCTGCTGCTGCGGCTCGCGCCGGGCGCCTATCGGCCCGACACGGCACGCATCAGTCTGAGATGGTCCGCGGCTGACGACTTGCCACGCTGATGGGTGTGGCCTGCGGATCATCCAGATTCACGGCGGTGAGCGTGCCGCCCCAGACGCAGCCGGTGTCGAGCCCGAGCAGCCCGTGCTCGTGCAGGAAGCCGAGCGCCGACCAGTGACCGAACACGATGCGTACCGCGCGGCTGGCGCGCCCCGGTGCCCGAAACCACGGTAGCCACGGCGCAGGCGCGGAGTCCGGCTTGCCCTTGTGCCGGCAGTCGATGCGTCCGTCGGGCGTGCAGAACCGCAAGCGCGTGAGCACGTTGATCGTGAAGCGCAGGCGATCTTCGCCGGCGAGCGTCTCGTGCCAGCGCTCGGGCCGATCGCCGTACATGCGGGACAGCAGCGCACGCGGGTCGCGGCGCAGTGCCTGCTGCACCTCGTCCGCGAGCTGCAGCGTTTGCGCCACGCTCCATTGCGGCACCACACCGGCATGCAGCAGCAGTTCGCGGTGCGCGCCGTCGTAATGCGCCAGCGGCCGCTGCAGCAGCCATTCAAGCAGCTGGTCGCGATCGGGCGCCGCGAGCAGCTCGTCCAGCGTGTCGTTGCTGCGCGGCTTCGAGCCGGCCAGCGCCACGGCGAGCAGATGCAGGTCGTGATTGCCGAGCACGGTCACGGCGGCCTCGCCGAGACTGCGCACCAGGCGCAGCACCGCGAGCGAGCGCGGTCCGCGATTGACCAGGTCGCCGACCAGCCAGAGCCGGTCGCGCTCGCTCGAGAAGCGAATCCGGGACAGCAGCTGCTCGAATTCGTCGCAGCAGCCCTGGATGTCGCCGACCGCCCAGCGCGCCATGGCTGCTCAGCGCACGCGGCGCGCGCTCAATGCAGCATTCCCGGCATGGCGAGGCGAAAGGCGGCGATCGGCGCATCGAACCGGGCGCCGTCGTCGGCGACCATCTGGTAGCTGCCCTGCATGGTGCCGACCGGCGTCTCGAGCACCGCGCCGCTCGAATAGCGAAATCCCTGACCGGGCTTGAGATACGGCTGCTCGCCCACGACGCCGTCGCCGCGCACTTCCTGCACCCGGCCGTTGGCATCGGTGATGATCCAGTGCCGCGTCATCAGTTTCGCCGGCACCTCACCCTCGTTGCGGATCGTGATCGTGTAGGCGAAGACGTAGCGCTGCTCGCGCGGCTCGGACTGCTCGTCGAGATAGGTGGTCTCGACGTCGATGCTGATCTTGTAGCGTACGCCCATCGTATCCACCGTCTCATGATCCTCCCGCATTCAGCGTACCCGCACCGCCAGCACGTCGCAGGGCGCGCCGTGCAGCACGGAATCCTCGGTGTGGTGGACCAGGATCGACAAGCCATGGCGCTCGCGGCAGCCGATCACGATCAGGTCGCTGGGCTGCTCGCGTGCGCAGCGCAGGATCTGCGTCTTGGCATTGCCCGCCTCGACCCTGCCGGCCTCGGCCGGCAGCCCGAGTTCGCGCGCCAGGGTCTCGATCCGCGCCCGCGCCTGCGCCATCGTCTGCTCGTCGATCTGCACGACCGGAACCAGGGAGTCGCCCATGGGCTCGATCGGCACGAGTTCCACCACGTGCAGCAGCTGCACGGCCCCGCCGGCGGCACGTGCGATCTCACAGGCCCGGCCGGCGACGGCGCGGCTGTCGTCGGTCAGGTCGATTGCGGCCAGGATGCGGCGATAGACGGTCACGGTCGGGTCCGGTCGGCGGCGTGGAGGCCATGCTCGTGAAGCATTAGTGAAGCACAGCGGCGGCCGCCTGCGCCAGCGCGCCGAATTGCGCCGCCGTGAGAGTCTCGGCGCGCGCGCCCGGATCGATCCCGGCGGCGCCGATCTGCGCCGCCGTCAGATAGCCGCTCAGGGCGTTGCGCAGGGTCTTGCGCCGCTGCCCGAAGGCCGCCGCAACCACCGGGCCATACAGCGGCGAGAGCGCCCAGGCCGGCACGCTGGCGCGCACCGTGAGCCGCACCACGCTCGAGGCGACCTGGGGCGCCGGCCGAAATGCGCCGGGGCCGACCGTGAGCAGGCGCATGGCCTCGATGCGCGGCGCCAGCATCACGGTCAGGCGGCCGTAGGCGCGGCTGCCCGGCGCGGCGACGATGCGGTCCACGACCTCCCTTTGCAGCATGAAATGCATGTCCTGGATCGCATCGGCCGCCTCGAGCACGCGAAACAGCAGCGGCGTGGAAATGTTGTACGGCAGATTGCCGATGAGGCGCAAGCGCGCCCCGCGCGCGGCCGACAGCGCGCGCCAGTCCACCTCGAGGGCGTCGGTCTCGTGCAGCACGAAGCGCGGCTGCGCGGCGAAGCGCGCGCGCAGCAGGCCGGCCAGATCGCGATCGATCTCGATCGCCTCGAGGCTGCCGGCGGCCGCCAACAACCGGTCCGTCAGCGCCCCCCGTCCCGGACCGATCTCGACCGCGGCATCGCCCGGCTTCAGGTCGATGGCGGCAACGATGCGCGCGATGACGAGTGCATCGTGCAGGAAATGCTGGCCAAAGCGCTTGCGTGCCCGCGGGATGCTCAGATGCGCTCCGGTTGCGCCGCCATCTGTGCGGCGAGCTCGACCGCGGCGATCAGGCTGCCGGCATCGGCGCGGCCGCTGCCGGCCAGATCGAGCGCCGTACCGTGGTCGACCGAGGTGCGCACGATCGGCAGACCGAGCGTGACGTTGACCGCATGGCCGAAACCGGCGTACTTGAGCACCGGCAGGCCCTGGTCGTGATACATCGCGAGTACCGCATCGTAGCCCGCCCAATGGCGCGGCACGAACAGCGTGTCGGCCGGCATCGGACCCTCGACCGCCAGCTGCTCGGCGCGAGCGCGCGCAATCGCAGGCCCGATGATGCGCTGCTCCTCGTCGCCGAGATGTCCGCCTTCGCCGGCGTGCGGATTGAGGCCGCAGACGGCGATGCGCGGCTGCGGCACGCCGAAGTAGCGGTGCAGCCCGCCGGCCAGGATGCGCAGGATCTGCAGCAGCGTGTCGACATGCAGCGCGGCGCTGACCTCGCGCAGCGGCAGGTGAGTGGTCGCCAGCGCGACGCGCAGCCTGGCCGCCGTGAGCATCATCACGGGCAGGGGCGCCCCGGTGCGTGCGGCAATGTATTCGGTATGGCCGGTGAACGGCATGCCGGCGTCGTTGATCAGGCTCTTCTGCACCGGAGCGGTGACCACGGCGGCGAATTCACCCGCCAGGCAGCCGTCGACGGCGCGGTCGATCAGCCGCAGAACGCAGCGGGCGTTGCCGCTCTCGAGGCGTCCGGCCGCGCCGGGCACCGCGAGCGGTTGATGCAGCACGCTCAGGGTCCCGCTCGCCGCAGCGATCGGCTCGCCGCGGTGGTAGTCGGACAGGGCGACCGACAGCCCGAGCTGCTGCGAGCGCTGCTGCAGCAGCTCGCGATCGGCGAGGCACACCAGCGGCCAGGGGCGCGGCATGCAGGCTACGGCCAGGCACAGGTCCGGGCCGATGCCGGCGGGTTCACCCGAAGTCAGCGCGATGGGACGTATCAGAGTCGCAGCTCGACGTAGGACTCGTCGCGGATCTTTTGCAGCCAGACCTCGGTCGCTTCCTCGACCCGGCTGTCGCGCAACGCCTGGTACGCGCGCTCGCGTGCGGCCTCTTGCGAATTGTCGAAATTACGATGTCCGAGCATCTGCATGATATGCCAGCCGTACTGGGTGCGGAACGGCTGGCTGATCTCGCTGTCCCTGAGGGTCTCGGCCACACCGGCGAATTCCGGCACGAAGACGCTCGGCTCGGTCCAGCCCAGGTCGCCGCCGTTGATGGCCGAGCCCGGATCCTGCGAGTAGGTCTTGGCGAGCACGGCGAAGTCCTCCTTGCCGGAGACGATCTGCTCGCGCCAGCGCGAGAGCTTCTGTTTCACGGTGGCGTCGTCCTCGATCTCGGTCGGCTTGACCAGGATATGGCGCAGGTGCACCTGCTGCACGATCTGCGGGCCGCCGGCAGCCCGCATCTCGTTGAGCCTGATGACATGGTAGCCGCTGGGAGTCTGCAGCACGTCGCTGACATCGCCGGGCTTCATGTGGCCGATCACATCGGCCAGGAATGTCGGCAGCTCGGTGCCCTTGCGCCAGCCCAGCGAGCCGCCTTCGAGGGCGGATTCGCTCTGCGAGTAGGTGATCGCTAGCTTGCCGAAGTCTTCCCCGGCGCGCGCACGCTCGGCGATGTCATGCGCGAGCTTGTTGGCCTGCGCCAACTGCGCCGGCTTGGCATCCTGCGCCACGGCGATCAGGATGTGCGAGACGTTGTATTCGTTGGCGGCCGAGGCCGTGCGCTTCTCGTTCGCCATGTACTGGTCGAGCTCGCGCGGGGTGACGACGATGCGCTGCACGACGTCGCGCTGGCGCAGCAGCTGGCGTGCGATCTCGCGCCTGAGCTCGGTGCGGTATTCGGTGTAGTCCATGCCGTCGGCAGCCAGTTTCTCGGGCAGCTGCTCCAGGGTCAGGTTCTGGCGCCTGGCGATGTCGGCCAGCGCGCCATTCACCTGCTCGTCGGACACCTTGATGCCGGCACGGTCGGCGCGCTGCGCCTGGATCTCCTCGAGCACCAGGCGGTCGAGCACCTGGCCTCGGATCACCTTCTCGGGCGGCAAAGCCACGCGCTGGCTGCGCAGGCGCGCCTCGATCTCGCGCGTCTGCTCCTCCAACTCGCTCTCGAGCACCACGCCGTCGTTCACCACCGCCACGACCGTATCGAGCAGCTGGCCGCGGCTCGAGATCTCCTTGGCGCGCAGGGCCGGTGGTTCGGAGGCGAGCGCCAGGAGACTCAAGGACACGATCGCGATATTCAGGCGGCAACGCATCAAATTCTCTTTCGATCCAACGGCTTATGCAGGTTCTAGGGTTTTGGGGCGGTGGCGGAGTATCCGCGAATCGACTGTTCAAGGAAAGTGGTGAGCCCGCTCCCGGTACCGACTCCACTTCCGACATTGGACAGGCCCGTGAGTTCCAGCTGCAGCGACACCCCCGAGTCCTGTTGGCCGGTACGGGTGGTTACCGCGCGCTGCGCCACGACCCGAATGCTCCAGCAGGCGCCGCGATACTGAAACCCTGCGAAGTCCTCGATCCATGAGGGATTGACGGCCGGCATGATTGCCGTTGCCGGGCTGCGGAACATCGAGAAGACCGCCCGCGCATAAAGCTCCCAATGACCGTCGATCTTCCAGGCTTCCGAACCGTCGATCTGTTGCATCTGGCCGTACAGGTACCGATAACTCAGATTGGCCACCTGCCTGGCGCTGGCCAGATACTGCAGGACCACCTCGGCCTCCTCCGTCCGTGTCACGGCCGGATTGGAGGCGACGTTGACCTGCAGGTTCCAGTTCTTGTAGGCGGTCAGATTGGTCTCGGCGATCAGGCTCGAGGTGGTGGTGCCGGCGATCCCCGCCGCATCCGGCAGCGCGAACTGCGGCGGCAGCTGCGGCGTGAGCGGCGACAGCAGGTTGACCCGCGGCGCCTGCAAATACAGGCTCTGTCCGATGGTGGCGCTCAGGTAGCGCACGCCGCTGGCGGTTTCGAACGTCTGGCTCGTGAGACCCATCGTGAGCTGGTTGGCGTCGCCGATCCGGTCAACGCCGACGTACCGGTTCGGCTGGAACATTTCGATCAGATTCAGGTCGGGACTCGCGGTATCGAAGATGGGCAGCTGGCTCTGATCGCGGTAGGGGATGTAGACGTACATGACCCGTGGCTCGAGCGTCGTGGTGCGCACGCCGTTGGTGCCGGTGGGGCGTTCGAATTCGAGCCCGGTATCGACGCTGACGATCGGCAGGCTGCGCTGCGGAGTATTGTCCGGAACGGGGGCGTCGCGCAGCTGGTACTGGGTGTACTCCCAGGCGACATTGGGGCGGAAGAAATAGCCGGGCGCGGAGATGTCCAGGCCGACCTGCGGCTTGGCATCGAACCGCCAGCCGCTGAGCCCGGCGCCCGGCGGGCACAGGAACGAGGAGCCGGCGGGGAGGTTGCCAGGCGCCATGTGGCAGTCGCGCGAGAAGTTCACCAGTTCGTTGTTGAAGCCGAAGGTGAGCGCCGACAAGTTCTGCGGCGACCACAACGCGTCGGCGTTCAGGCGCGGCAGCTGCATGTAGGGGTGCTCGTAATCGGGCAGCGTGTTGTCCAGGGTCTGGAAACCCAGCGTCTCGGCACGCAGATTCCAGATGTCGTCGCGGTGGACCAGCGCGATGTCGCGGGCCAGGAACGGCGTGGCGGTGGACTGCGAACCCTGGCTGAAGTCCTCGAAATACTCGGTATCGCTGACGCCCTCGATGTGGGTGTCCAGGCGCGTGTTGCCGCCGAGCTGCAGGCGGTCGAGCAGCCGCAGATAGCCGCGCTGCGCGTTGGGCACGAAGCCGGGATCGTTGCCGTAGAACTGCTTTTGCTCCAGCAGGTACGCCTGGTCGTGATAGAGATAATCGGCGTCGATGCTGCCGGCGTTGCGCTCGCTCAGGAAGCGATACTGGGCGCCCAGGTCGAGGCCGCGCAGCGAGTAATAGGTCGGCGTGATGGTCGCGTCCTGGTCCGGTGCAATGTTCCAGTAGTAGGGCGTGGCCACCTCCACGCCGTTGAGGCTGGAGGTGCTGAATTCCGGGAACAGGAAGCCGCTCTTGCGCGCCTCGCTCAACGGAAAGGAGATCCAGGGCAGATAGATGATCGGTATGCCCTGGAAGTCCACCACCGCGCCGCGGCCGACGCCCACGCCGGCGTTGCTGTCCAGCTGCAGCTCGCGCGCGTGCAGCATCCAGTCGGCGCGCGGCCGCGGGCAGGTGGTGTAGGTCACGTTGTGCAGGGTGACGACGTTGTCGGGGGTCATCGAGATCTGGTCGGCGGCGCCGTAGCCGGGCAGCTTCAGGAACTGGAATTGGGCGTGGCTGAACAGCGCGCCGTCGTCGCCGTAGTGCCCGGTATCCCCCTGGACCTGCACGGTCGGATCGTGGAAGCGGACCTGGCCGCTGACATTCATGCTGTTGGTATTGCGGTCGTAGATCAGCCGGTCGGCCTGCATCTCGCGCTCTCCCATGTGCACATCGACGTCGCCCGTGAGCACCGTTTGGCCGTCGGCGAGGCTGGTGAGGTGGTCGGAGTCGGTGGTGACGTCGCCCGTGAGCTTGAACGCGTGCCGGTGCAGGTTGCCCGGCACGGCGGCCGGCGAGCCGGCGGCTTCGGGCGCCGGGGCGCCGGAGCTGCCGCCGCCGGGTGGTGCCGCCGCGGCAAGCAGCATCGGCGCATCGGCGCCTGCCGACGCCGCGCAGGGCGCGTCGACGAACAGCCCGGTGACGGGAATCCCGGTCACCCCCGCCGCGGGCGCTGGCGCGGCGGGCGGCTGCGAGGCGCCCGAAGCGTCCGCGGCCACCGATGCGAGCACCGGTGCGCAGCAAAGCGCTGCACCCAAAAGCGCGCGCAGAGGCGAGGGAGCAATCATGTGGGCACTTATTATAATGACTCAAGCTGTGGCCGCGGTCTCGCCCGAGCGGCAGCATCCTTCGAGGGACTACCGCTTCCATGACAGACGGCGACGCGCGCATCCGGCAGATCTGGCAATGGCTGGGCAGCGAGCTGGCATTTCGTGCGGCCAGGCTCGAGCCGGCGTCGGCCGATGCCAGCTTCCGGCGCTATTTCCGCGTCTGGAACGAGAGCGGCGCGACGCGCGTGGTGATGGATGCGCCGCCCGACAAGGAGGACATCGGCCCGTTCCTGCGGATCGGCGCACTGCTGGAGCGCTGCGGCGTGCACGTGCCGCACGTCGATGCGGTGGATCATGCGCGCGGCCTGGTGCTGCTCGAAGACCTGGGTTCGGTACCCTATCTGTCGCGGCTGCGGGCAGGGACCGACCCGGATGCGCTCTACGGCGACGCGCTGCAGGCGCTGCTGCGCATCCAGGTGCGGGGCCGCGAGCTCATCGGGCAGCTGCCGCCGTACGATCGCGCCGCGCTCGAGCGCGAGCTGCAGCTGATGCCGGAATGGTTCTGCGCTCGTCATCTGCGGCTGAGCCTCGATGACGATGATCGGGACATCATCGCGCGCAGCTTCGAGTTCCTGACCATCGAGGCGCTGGCACAGCCCGTGGTGTTCGTGCATCGCGACTATCACTCGCGCAATCTGATGTTCCTGGCCAAGGGCAACCCGGGCGTCATCGACTTCCAGGATGCCCTCGCGGGTCCGGTCGGCTACGACCTGGCGTCGCTGCTCAAGGATTGCTACATCGAATGGCCGCGCGCCCGGGTGGAGCGATGGGTGCGCGACTATCGCACGCGGCTGCAGGGTGCGGGCGGGCTCGCGGGCGCGAGCGAGCAGGAATTCCTGCGCTGGTTCGACCTGATCGGGCTGCAGCGGCACATCAAGGTGCTCGGCATCTTCGCGCGCCTGTGGTACCGCGATGGCAAGAGCGGCTACCTGCCCGACCTGCCGCGTACGCTGGCGTACGTGCGCGATGCGGCGGGCCGGTTCCCCGAGCTCAGCGCTTTCACGCAATGGCTCGAGCGGCGCGTGTGGCCGGCGTTTGCCGCGGCCAACGAGCGCTCGCTGGCCGATGCGGCTGCGCGCAGCGCCGGGGGAGCATGAAGATCGAGCGCGCAATGGTGCTGGCCGCGGGCCGCGGCGAGCGGCTGCGTCCGCTGACGGACCGCACGCCCAAGCCACTGCTGTGCGTGCGCGGCAAGCCGTTGATCGTGCATCACCTCGAAAAGCTCTCGCGGCTGGGAGTCAAGCAGGTGGTCATCAACCTCGCCTGGCTCGGCGAGCGCATCGCCGCCGCACTGGGCGATGGGGCGCAGTGGAGTCTGCGCATCCGTTACAGCGACGAGGGCGGCGAGGCGCTGGAGACCGGAGGCGGCATCTTCCAGGCGCTGCCGTGGCTGGGACCGGCGCCGTTCCTGGTCGTCAATGCCGATGTATTCACCGAGCTCGACTACTCTGCGCTGCAGATTGCGCCCGAGGCGCTGGCGCAGCTGGTGCTGGTGAGCAATCCCAGCCATCACCCGCACGGCGACTTCGCACTCGACGACGGCCTGGTCCTGGAACAGGGCAGCCCGCGCTGGACCTACGCGGGGATCGGGCTGTACCGGCCCGAGTTGTTCGAGGGCTGCAGTCCCGGCAAGTTTCCCCTGCTGCCGCTGCTCAAGCGCGCGATCGCGGCCCGCCGGCTGCGGGGTCAGCTGTACGGCGGCCTGTGGAGCGACGTCGGCACCGTCGAGCGCCTCGCGGCTCTGCAGTGATGCCGGCCTGGCAGCGCCGCGATGGCGCCGCTCACCCGCGGCCCGGGCGCTCCCGGCGATCTTCCGTTAAGATTGGCCCGGGTCGCGCAGGCGTTCGTATGGCTGCGCCCATGCGTTTGCGCACCCCGCAGGTCCCAAGCCCCAGACCCCCATGAGCACGCTGAAGGGAATTCCGGTCATCGCCGAGGCCGCTGCGGGCGGGGATGCTGCCGGCGCGAGCGCGACCCCGGCCACCAGCCCGGCCGCGGGCCTGCGCAGCGGCCAGAAGTACCGGACAGCGCAGGGCGTTACGGCCATCAAGGACGGCATCAAGGCGCACGCTGAGGCCGGACGCGCGTCTCCCACGGGCAAGCCGCGCTGGCTCAGGGCGCCGCTGGCGGCCGGAGAAGGCTACGATTTCGTGCGCCGTACGGTGCGCGAGCACCGGCTCGCCACCGTCTGTGAGGAGGCGAAGTGTCCGAACATCGGCGAATGCTGGAACGCCGGCACCGCGACCATCATGCTCATGGGCGCCGTGTGCACGCGCGCCTGCCGCTTCTGCGCGGTCGACACAGGTAATCCTCGCGGCTGGCTCGACGCCGACGAGCCCATGAATGTGGCCGACAGCGTCGCGCGCATGCGGCTCAAGTACGTCGTACTGACGTCCGTGAACCGCGACGATCTGCCCGACGGCGGCGCGGCGCATTATGCCGCCTGCATCCGTGCGATCAAGCAGCGCAACGCGGGCACGGCGGTCGAGGCGCTCACCCCCGATTTCCAGGGCGTGCTGCGCGACGTGGAGCGCGTGGTGGATTCGGGGCTGGACGTGTTCGCGCAGAACGTGGAGACGATCAGGCGACTCACGCATCCGGTGCGCGATGCGCGCGCCGGCTACGAGCAGACGCTGGCGGTGCTCGCCCACGCCAAGCGGCACCGGCCGGGGGTGCTGACCAAGACCAGCCTCATGCTCGGTCTCGGCGAGAGCGACGGGGAGATCGTCGAATGCATGGACGATCTGCGCGTCATCGGGGTCGATGTCCTGACCCTCGGCCAGTATCTGCGGCCGACCGTCAATCACCTGAGTGTCGACAGATATGTCACTCCCGAGGAGTTCGAGCGCTATCGGGCCTGGGCGCTGGCGCGGGGCTTTCGCGAATGCGTCGCCGGACCGCTGGTACGCTCCAGCTACCGCGCCGAGCAGGCGCTCGCCGGCAACAATGTCGGTCTGAGTCCGGCGGCGCGTGCGGCGCCCGAGCTGCGATGGCTGGGCCGCGTGCCGTATGAGCCGATCTGGCGCGAGATGCAGCGCTTCACCGAGCAGCGCGGCGCGGCAACTCGCGATGAGATCTGGCTGCTCGAGCACGATCCGGTCTTCACGCTCGGCATGAACGCCGATCGTTCGCACGTGCTGGCACCGGGGGATATTCCGGTGGTGCAGATCGATCGCGGCGGACAGGTCACGTATCACGGTCCGGGCCAGCTCGTGGTCTATCCATTGATCGACCTGCGCCGCGCCGGATTGGGAGTGCGCGATCTGGTCGGGGCGCTCGAGCGCAGCGTCATCGACTACCTGGCGCGCCTGGGAATCCGGGCCGAGTGCCGCCCCGGCGCCCCGGGCGTCTATGTCGGCGAGTGCAAGCTCGCCAGTGTGGGACTGCGCATCCGGCGCGGCTGCAGCTACCACGGCCTGGCGTTCAACGTCGACATGGACCTGGAGCCTTTCCGCCGCATCAATCCCTGCGGCTACGCGGGACTGGCGATGACACAGCTGGCCAGCATCGGCGGCAGGTCGAGCGTGCAGCAGGTCGGAGCCGAGCTCGCGCCGCTGCTGATCTCGAGGCTCGCGCGCAGTTGAAGCGGCGCGGCGGCATGCGCTACGCGCTCGCGGGCATCCTGCTGACCGCGCTGTCGGCCATGTCGGCGGCGGGGACGCCGTGCGAGGGCGTCAACCGCGCCCTGACGTCGACGCGGCGGCGCCTGCTGGCGCCGGTGGTCGCACGCCAGCTCGGCGTTCCCTCGGTCGTGGTGCTCGAGTCGATGGTGATGCGCAAGTGGAGCGTGATCTGGGTGTCCACGCCGGTATCGGGCTCGCCGTTTCTTTTCTATGCAGGGGAACCGGAGCACACTCGTTTCGTGGCGTTGTGGGACGCACCGGCGCGGACGGCACCATCGCCGGCGATCAAGGACTGGGCGCTGGCGCATGCGCCCGGCATCCCGCCGGCACTGGCGCAGTGTTTCGCCTGGCATGTGGCCGCGCCCTGAACACCGCGGGCTGCAGGTGCAGCCGGGAGCAGAGGTGATCTGTCCGCAGGTGACGGTGTACGGCGAGCGGCCGTTGCGTGCGGCGCAGCCCGCGACGATGAGCGCCGACGACGGGCGATCGAATCGATGATCGTGGTGCCGAAAGTGCGGCTCGCCACGTGCGCCGATGCGCGGCGGATCGCGGAAATGTCGCGCGATTACATCGAGCACGGACTGGGCTGGAGCTGGACGCCCGATCGAGTCGAGCGCGCGGTCCGCGACCCGTCGATCAACGTCGCGGCGATCGATGAGCACGGCCGCGTGGTCGCGTTTGCAATCATGCACTACGGCGATAGCGCGGCCCATCTGGCGCTGCTGGCGGTGCATCCGGCGCGGCGCCGGCGCGGCCGCGCGGCGCAGCTGTTGTCCTGGCTCGAGGTGTGCGCCGCTACCGCCGGCATCGGCCGTATTCGCGTCGAGGCGCGGTCGGACAATCCCGGCGCGATCGCGTTTTACCAGCGGCAGGGGTACCAGCCGGTGGATCGGATAAACGGCTACTATCGCGGGGTGCTGGACGCCGTGCGCCTCGAGAAGCGGCCCCGCGCGTCGCAAGGCGCGCCGCGCGGCGCATGAGCGCTACCGCCGGCCCCGTGACCGCCGGCATCGACCCGTGCGACCGGCGCCTGCTCCCGCGATCACTGCGGGAAGCGCTAAGATCCACGACCAGTATCGCAATGACGATCACGCAATGGAAACCGACGTCGCGCCGGCGAACCAGGACGATCCGCGGGCATGGACGCCGCGCGTCCACGGCATTTGGTCCGGCAATCGGCGGCCCGGTATCGTGATCGGCGCCATGGTGATCGGCAACGGCCGGCCACGGTCCGACGGCGCCCGGCCGAAGGGTCAGGGCGGGCATTCACGATGACGGACTCATCGGCCTGGCTGCCGTGGGCGCTGCTGTCGGCGGCATTCGCCGCCATGACCGCCATCCTGGCAAAGTTGGGCGTGCAGGGCGTGGACTCCGATCTCGCCACCCTCATCCGGACCGCTGTGGTCATCGTGGCGCTGGCGTGTTTCGTCTGGGTTACGGGGAAATGGCGCAACCCGGCGGCGCTCGATTCCAGGACCCTGCTGTTCCTGTCCTTGTCCGGCCTGGCCACCGGCGCGTCCTGGGTGTGCTACTTCCGGGCGCTCAAGCTCGGCGCCGCCTCGAAGGTGGCGCCGGTGGACAAGCTCAGTGTCGTGCTGGTGGCGCTGTTCGCATTCGTATTCCTGGCCGAACGCCCGTCCTGGCGCGAATGGCTCGGCATTGCGATGGTCGGTGCCGGTGTCTTCATACTGGCGCTGGCGCCCGGATGAGCGGCGTCGGGCGCGCATGTGCGGCGGCGATGCCAGCGGCCGATGACGCCGGCCGGGGAGGCGGCAGGCCATGACGACGCGCCCGGTGCCCGTGGGCATACTGATCACCGTGGCGTTCCTCGCCCTGTACGGCGCGTTCAGCTTCTGGCTGGCGTGGCAGCAGCGCTCGTGGTCGATGGCGGCGCTCGGCGTCGCGGCCGCACTCGCCTGCGTGCAGGCGGCCAGGCTCCGGCGCTGGTCGCGGTTCCTGATCTACGCGCTGGCCGCGGGCTTCAGCAGCGTCTGGCTCTATTCGGTGTATGCGGCCGCTCGCGCCGGTTACTTCGCGCCGCTGACGCGCACGGCGATGATCCGGTCGCTGGCACACGGTGTCGCGCTGCTCGCCGTGGCAGGCTTCTGCAGCTACATGGTGCATCGGCACTTCGGGGCGCCCCGGTCCGGCGCGGATGATCGCGGCTGAGCCGGCATGCGGCGCCGCAATGACATCGCCGCGAACCAGTCGAGCGCCTCGAAACCCGGCGAGCGGGGCTTTGGCACGAGCCGACTGGAGGCCTTCAGCGACGGCGTCATTGCCATCATCATTACGATCATGGTGCTGGAACTGCGCACGCCGCACGGCGATCGCTTCCAGGCGCTCGCACCGCTGACGCCGGTGTTTCTGAACTACGCCCTGAGCTTCGTCTATCTCGGAATCTACTGGAACAATCATCACCACATGCTGCAGACCTGCGAGCGCGTGACCGGCGGCATACTCTGGGCGAATCTGCATCTGTTGTTCTGGCTGTCGCTGATTCCGTTCGCCACCGCCTGGATGAGCGCCAATCATGCGGCCGCCGCGCCATCCGCGCTCTACGGCGGCTTCCTGTTCATGGCCGGCGTCGCCTACTTCGTGCTGCAGCAGACGATCATTGGATCGCAGGGACCGGGCTCGCTGCTGAAGAGCGCGATCGGCAGGGACTGGAAGGGCCGGATCTCGCCGCTGCTCTACCTGCTCGCCATCGCGAGCGCATTCCGATCGCCGTCGCTCTCGCAGGCCCTCTACGCGCTGGTGGCCCTCATGTGGCTGGTCCCCGATCGGCGCATCGAGAGCATGCTGTCGAGCCGGCCGAGCTGACGGCGGCACGCCGACTTGCGGGCCGCATGATCGCGGCGAAGCATCGCGGGTCGGCGAGGTGCTAGGATCGCCGCCCATATGAGGAATCTGCTGGTTCATCTGGTGGTCAGCGCGCTGCTGCTCTGGCTGGTGGCGCATATCGTGCCGGGAATCCGCATCGGCGGATTCGGTTATGCACTGCTGGCGGCGCTGGTGCTCGGCATCGCCAACTTCATCGTGCGTCCGATCCTGATCATCGTGACGCTGCCCATCACGATTCTGACCCTCGGGCTGTTCCTCATCGTGATCAACGCCCTGATGCTCATGCTGACCGGCGCGATCGTACCGGGCCTCAAGGTCGAGAGCTTCGGTGCGGCGCTGCTCGGCGGCATACTGCTCGGCTTGTTCAACCTGGTCGCCAGCGCGGTGCTGAACAGACCCCCCCGTTGATCGCGGCGCGCGACGCACCGCCGCCGGGCACTCCGGGCCACGCCGCGGCCTAGAGCACCAGCAGGACCTGCGGGCAGAGCTTGAGCGCGGCGAACAGCTCGGCGATCTGGGTCTGGCTGCTCGCGCGGATGACATAAGTAATGCCGAGGAAATTGCGTTGCGCCGAGGGTCGTTCCATGACCGTCGACAGGTCGAGCGGCCCGGCATGGCGCTCGACGATCGCATCCACGTGCGTCCGTATGCCGGCCTCGGCGCGCACCATGACCTTGATCGGGTAATCGCAGGGGAAACTCAGGCTCCCCGGGCCCTGGGCGGGCCGAGTATGGTCGGCGCACATAGTTGACGGTATTGCACTCCAAAGTGACGTTTCCGCGCAACGTGTAGGAGCAGGCTTACAAGCAATGACATTGAAATTCAAGCGGCTGTGATAGACTGAAGTCGATCGTCGACTGTCCGTGTTCCGTATTATTCGAGCCCGAACCGCCTGCGATCATGGTGACAGGATCTACGCTTTGACGGCTCGTGAGACGCTCTCTCCCTGACCTCGGTTGTTGCTCCTGCCGTGTTGTACGACCTTCAATGGTCGGTTTGTTCTGGAGAGTGTGATTTTTATGGCGAAGATTTACGTAGGTAACCTACCGTTCACGGCCAGCGAGGCCGACGTGCGCGCGCTGTTCTCGCAGCACGGCACCGTGGAGGCCGTGTCGTTGCCGATGGATCGTGAGACGGGACGGCCGCGGGGCTTTGGTTTCGTCGAGATGAGCCAGGCCGATGCAGCTCGTGCGATCCAGAGTCTGAACGGGTATTCGATGAATGGCCGTCCGTTGCGTGTCAACGAGGCCCAAGACAAGCCGCGCACCGGCGGCGGTCGTCCGGGCGGCGGTGGCTTCCGCGGCAATGGCGGCGGCGCGGGCGGCGGCGGCGGCGGCCGCTGGTAAGCGCCGGCCTTGACCTGCTGACGTGAAAAGGCCCGGAGCAATCCGGGCCTTTTTTTCTTTCCGCGCCCGGCAGCGCGCGTTGCGCTCGCAGGCCGTGCCGCCGGCAGCCTCAGGGCCGCGTCGTCGGCGCGGCCTCAATGCGCAGGGCGATGACGTCCGCGGTAGTGGTCGCGGAATTCGGCATCCGCGGCCTTTTTCTGATCGTCGGACATGCTGTCGTAGAGCGCCTGAAAGGCGGGGATCAATTTCTTCGTCCCCTCGGCATGCGCTTCGGAGATCACCGAGTAGGCCTTGAGATCAGCGATTGCCGTCGCCGTCTTGGCACTCTCCGATCGTGCCTTGGCGAGCCTGCTCATCGTTTCGGCGTTTGCGCGCATCACATCGGCGACGTTCTTCCACAATCCCTCCTGGGCCGGAGTGATCATGAAGTTGTCGTGCAGGTGCTGGATCAGCGTATCGATGCCGCCGCTCGTTGCACGCATGCCGGCGGGCGCGGCCGGTGAGGCCGCTGCCGCGGCCGGCGCCGTCTGCGCCCGGGCGCTGTCCGCCCATGTCTGAGCCAGCAGGCCTGCCACGGCGCTGACGGCAACCAGTGCGCCGGCTTCGATCGTCCGCCGCCGCACACGAGCCAAATAATCGAGGTATGGTTTCAATATTCTTCTCCGGAAGAAGCTGTCGGGCCAGAAATTCACGGGAGCTAGCGGCCGCCGTGCCAGCCGCCGTCGCGGCGGCCGCCCCAGCCGCGATCTTCGCGCCAGCGGCCACCGTCCCAGCGACGGTCATGCCAGCCATAGCCGCCGTAGTCCCAGCCGGCATTGCCGTACACGATGCCCGGACCGTAATACACCGGCGGCGGCGGGCTGGCGTAGACCGCCGGCGGGCCGTAGTAGAGCGGCGGCGGCAGCAGCCCCAAACCGAAATCGATATGCACGTCGGCCCGGGCCACGATGGCAACCGGCGCCAACAGGAGCATCCGAGCCAGCAGGCTCATCGCGTTGCGTATCATGAGCGGACCTCAGCGGAGCGATTACCAAGCGTAGCAACTTTTGACCGCCGGCCGCTACCGTGTAATTCTTTCCTCACGTCCGGCCACGGACGTCACTGCGGCCGGGCGGCAACGCGGCCGGCCGGCGCCCGCAAGCCGCATCGGAGAGAGCCATGCATGCGCCCGGCGAGGCACTTCGATTCCCGGGCCGCATCGGACTCGGCACCTGGCAGATGGGACAGTCGGCCGCGCAACGCAGCCGCGAAGTGGCCGCCGTCGAGCACGCGCTCGCCACCGGCTACCGCCTGATCGATACCGCCGAGATGTATGGCGACGGCAGCGCCGAGCGCATCGTCGGCGGCGCGCTCAAGCATTTTGGCGCCGCACGACGCTCCGAGCTGTTCATCGTCAGCAAGGTGCTGCCGGACAACGCCACGCGCGCCGGTACGGCGCGCGCCTGCGAGGCGTCCATTGCGCGCATGGGCTGCGAATATCTGGATCTCTACCTGCTGCATTGGCCCGGCCCGCACCGGTTCTCCGAGACGCTGCGAGGATTCGGCGACCTGCTGCGCCGCGGGTTGATTCGGCACTGCGGCGTCAGCAATCTGGACCTGGGGCAATTGCAGGGTTGGCTCGAGGCGGAGCGCAGTCTCGGACTACCGACCCACACGCAGTGCAATCAGCTCTACTATTGCCCCGAGGCACGCGGCATCGAGTTCGCGCTGCTGCCCTGGCAGCGCTCGCAGGGCATCCAGACCATGGCGTACTCGCCGCTGGGATCGGGCCGGCTGGTCCGCAATCCGGCGTTGGCGCAGATCGGCCGCGCGCGCGGCGTGAGCGCGGCGCAGATCGCGCTTGCATGGTGCGTGCGCGAGCCGGACGTCGTGGCGATCCCGAAGTCGATCGATTCGCAACGCCTCGACGAGAACCTGCATGCAGCGCAGCTGCGCTTGAGCGCAACGGAACTGCAGCAGGTCGATCGGGCGTTCCCACCGCCGCGTTCGCAGCAGCCGCTGGAGATGATATGAGGGCGCCGCCGCGGTGCCTCGCGGTGCTGGGCGGCTTGCTGTTGGCCGGCTCGGTGGCGCCTGCCCATGCGGCGCAAGCGGCGGCCACGGCGTGCGGCTACCTGCGGCAGGCGGTGACGGCGCAGCCGGACGGCGCGCTGCTGCTCGCAAGCTATCCGGGTGCCAGCGGCGGCGCGCTCTACCGGGCGGCGTTCACTTACGATAACGCCGTGGCGGCGATCGCACTGGTGGGCTGCGGGCAGCTCGCCCTGGCGCGCCGCATCGGCGATGCCTTGCTGCTCGCACTCGATCACGATCGCTACTGGCACGACGGCCGCCTGCGCAATGCCTACGCGGCCGGTCCCGTCGGCCCCGAACCGCTCAAGCTCGCCGGCTGGTGGGATGCGAAATCGCAGCAATGGCTCGAGGACGGCTACCAGGCCGGCTCCGACAGCGGCAACATGGCCTGGGCCATGCTGGCCTTGCTGACGCTCGATGAGGCGAGCGGCGACCAACGTTATCGGCGCGGCGCGCTGCGGCTCGCACGCTGGGTCGAGGATGCCGCCGATCGGCGCGGCGCGGGCGGTTTTCGCGGCGGCAGCTTCGGTCACGAGCCTTCGCCGCAGCGCCTGGATTGGAAATCGACCGAGCACAACGCTGATCTCGCCGCCGCCTTTGGCCGGCTGGCGCGCGCGACGGGCGACGATCACTGGCGCCGGCAGGCGTCCGCGGCGGCGCATTTCGTCGGCGCCATGTGGATGGCCGACTGCGGCTGCTTCGCGGTCGGCACGGCGAGCGACGGTGTGACGGTCAATCCGCTGCTGGCGCTGGATGCGCAGATCTGGCCGTTGCTGGCCTTGCCGGGCGCGAGCGGCCCGTACGCCGCGGCGCTGGCTGCGGCCGCACGCAGACTGCGCTTCGAGGACGGCTATACCTACAGCGAAGCCGGAAACGGCGTGTGGACCGAAGGCACGGCGCAGGTGGCCGTGCTGCTCGAGCTGCAGCGCCGCCCGTCCGCGGCGCGTTCGCTGCGCGCGGCCATCGCGCGGCAGCGCACCGCGAGCGGCGGCTATTACGCCAGCAGCGCGGTGAGCATGAACACGGGCTTCATGCTGGCCACCGACCCGGCCGAGCCGCGCGTCTACTTCCGCCTCGAGCACCTGGGCGCGGCGGCCTGGGCGGCGCTGGCGGAGCGGGGCGTCAACCCATTCGACGCCGCCCGCCGGTTGCCGCCGTGACGCAGTCCTGCCGGCCGGCGCTCGTGAGCTGCTAGACTTTTCCCGGCGCGAACGGCGATCGAGGCAAGGATTGCGGGTACGGTGCAGGCAGGCATCATGTCGACTGCGCTGCTGCTGCCGGCGCAGGCTGCGGCAGCGACGCGCGCCGCGGCCCGCACCGCGTAGAATTCCGCCTCGCGGTCTCGCAATCGATTCTACCGACGGAGTGGTGGCTTGAAGGCATTGGTGAGCACGGAGTGGCTGGCGGCGGAGCTGGGTTCGAGCGACCTGACGGTGTTCGACGCCAGCTGGTACATGCCGGCGGAGCGGCGCGATCCGCAGGCGGAATACCGGCAGGGACACGTGCCGGGGGCGCTGTTCTTCGACATCGACGGCATCGCCGATGCCGATTCCAGCCTGCCGCACATGGTGCCGACGGCGGCGCGTTTCGAGCGCCTGCTCGGAGCCCTGGGCGTGCGCAGCGACAGCCGCGTCGTGTTCTACGACCAGAAGGGTGTGTTCTCCTCGGCGCGCGGCTGGTGGTTGATGCGCCTGTTCGGTCACGAGCGCTGCTCGGTGCTGGATGGCGGATTGCCGAAATGGCGGCGGGAAGGACGGCCGCTGGAGGCGGGTGCGGGACCGGTGCCCGGCGGTGCGCAATTCCGTGCCAGCCTGAATGTGCGTTATCTGCGCGGCCTGGGCGATGTGCTGGCGAATCTGCGCTCGCAGCGCGAGATCGTGCTCGATGCCCGCTCGGCCGATCGCTTCCACGCCCGCGTCCCCGAGCCGCGTCCCGGTGTGCGCGGCGGCCACATACCCGGGAGCCGCAACCTGCCCTACACGCAGCTGCTGAGCCCCGAGCAGACGCTGCTGCCGGCAGCGCAGCTGCGTGCGCTGTTCGAAGCCCTGGGCATCGGCGAGCGCAGTGCCGTAGTCACCAGCTGCGGCTCGGGGTTGACAGCCGCGGTGCTGACACTCGGGCTCGAAGTTGCGGGTCTGCCGATCGGGGCCGTGTATGACGGCTCCTGGGCCGAATGGGGCGCGCGCGCGGATACGCCGGTGGAGAGCTGATGCCGCGCGCACATGATCCTTAGGCGGAATTGGCGCATGCACCAGCCTTCGCCGACGCCCGAGGGCGGCCCGGCCGCAGCCGCGCCGATGGCCGCCGCCGCTACCGCAGCCGCGGCCCACCGCTTCGATGGCTTGCGGCTCATCGCGCTGATGAAGTTCCTCAAGGCATTGCTGCTGATCGCCACCAGCTACGGGGTGCACAAGCTGCTCGATGCGGCGCTGGTGGAGCGTCTCTACAACTGGTCGGCGACGCTGAACGATGATCGTCTGGAGCGCAAGCTGCTGCTGCGGGCGTTGATCTGGGTCGAGGACCTCGGGGCCAAGAAGATTCAGATCGTGATCGCGGTGACCGTGGCCTACACAGCCGTGGTGCTGACCGAGGGCATCGGTCTGTGGCTGCGGCGGCAGTGGGCGGAATGGCTCACGGTCATCGCCACCAGCTCGCTGATTCCGCTCGAGCTCTGGGAGCTGATCACGCGTCCGCCGGGCCGCAGGCTGGCGATATTCGCGACGCTGGCGCTCAATGTCGTGATCGTCTGGTATCTGGCCCGGCTGCTGCGCGCGGCGCAGGCGCGCCACTGGCGCGCGAGCGGCTGACGCCGCCGTCACCCGGGCTTGATGCGGCACCGTAACTGCGGCACAGTCGCGCCTGCCATGCCGTCCCCGGACAAGTTGCGAATCTGATGTCAGCGACCGTGCTGTGGACCGCGCTCGGCGCCGCACTGCTGATCGCCGCGGCGGTCGTGATCGTGCGGCTCGAGGGCGCCTCGCTGGGACCATATTCGACGCGCCTGCTGGCGATCGCCATCGGCCTGGCCGCCTATTACGGGGCGCTGTCCTGGGCGCACTATGCATCGTGGGTGTTTCACCCGGTGCGACTGCCCTTCATGCAGTATGCCGTACCGGTGTCGGCCATCGTGGCCGCGCTGTATTGCTCCTGGCGCATCTGGCAGAACTGGCGCACGGAGCTGCACGGTCTGCTCAGGGGCGCGTTCAAGCTGGTGCTGGTGCTGGCGCTGGCCACCCTGGCGCGGCTGTGCCTCTCGCGCTGAGCGCGCGAGCCCGCACGGGCAGCACCGTGCCGCCGGTAGCGCCGCCGGCGGCATGCGCTCGTGCGCCGTGGATCGTCGGCCGGAGGAGTCCGCGACCATGAACTTGACGCGATGAGCGGCGTCAGATCAATCGGCCCCGGCTGCATGAGGACGACCATGGTGGCACACTTGCGCGTCGCGGGGCGCCGGCTGCACGGCAGCGCGTGACGGCGCATGCATCCGCAGCATCTGTTGCTGGCCATGTTCCATGCAGCGCTCGAGGCCGCGGATCCGATGCGCGTCCTGCCGCCCCATCTGCCGCCGCCGCCGCGCGGCCGCACGATCGTAGTCGGCGCCGGCGAGGCGGCGGCCTCCATGGCACGCGCGGTCGAGGAGCATTGGAGCGCGCCGGTTTCGGGTCTGGTCGTGACGCGCCATGGCCACGGCGCGCCATGCCGGCACATCGAAGTGGTCGAGGCCGCGCATTCGACGCCGGATGCGGCTGCATTGGCCGCTGCGCAGCGCATCCGTCAACTCGTCGGCGGCTTGAGCGCCGATGACCTGGTGCTGTGCCTGCTCTCGAGCGGCGGCTCGTCGCTGCTCTCGCTGCCGGCCGACGGCCTGACGCTGGCCGACAAGCGCAGCGTCAACCAGCAACTGCTGCGTTCGGGAGCGTCGATCGCGGAGATCAACTGCGTGTGCAAGCACCTGTCGGCGATCAAGGGCGGCCGCCTGGGGCAGGCGGCCGAGCCGGCGCAGATGGTGAGCCTGATCATTTCCGACGTGCCGGGCGACGACCCGGCCGTGATCGCCTGCGGGCCGACGGTCGCGGATCCGAGCACTCGCCAGCAGGCGCTCGAGATCCTCGAGCGCTACGACCTGAGCGCGCCGCGGCACGTGCTCGAGTGGCTCGCGAGCGACGAGTCGGAAACACCCAAGCCGGGAGACGCCCGGCTCTCGCAGGTGCGCAACGTGCTGATCGCGACCCCGCAGCGCTCGCTGGTCGCCGCGGCCGATTTCGCGGCGGCGCAGGGCCTGCGGACCGTGATCCTTGGCGATGCGATCGAAGGCGAAGCGCGCGAGTGCGCCAAGGTGCATGCCGGCATCGCGCTGAGCTGCGCCACGCACGGCCTGCCGGCGGCACCGCCGTGCGTGCTGCTCTCCGGCGGCGAGACCAGCGTCACCGTCCGCGGCCGCGGCCGCGGTGGTCGCAACGCCGAGTTCCTGCTGGGACTCGCGATAGCGCTGCGCACGCACGACGGCATCTGGGGGCTCGCCTGCGATACCGACGGCAGCGACGGCAGCGAAGACAATGCCGGCGCGCAGCTCGCTCCCGATACGCTCGAGCGCGCGGCCGCGCTCGGCCTCAACCCGGCATCGCTGCTGGAGGACAACGACGCCTACCGGCTGTTCGAGGTGCTCAACGACCTGATCGTGACCGGTCCGACGCGCACCAACGTCAACGATTTTCGCGCCATACTGATCGAGCGGGGAGCGCCGTGAGCGCAGCCCGCAGGCGCTGAGCAGACGCCGGGCTGTACGTACCCGAAAGAGCGAATCTCATCATGCGGACCATCGCCCTGACGGCCGGGCTATTGTGCCTGAGCAACATCTTCATGACCTTTGCCTGGTACGCGCACCTCAAGGAGCTCTACCAGAAGCCGTGGCTGGTGGCGGCCCTGGTGAGCTGGGGCATTGCCCTGTTCGAGTACCTGCTGCAGGTGCCGGCCAACCGCATCGGTTTCGCGGTGCTCAACGTCGCGCAGCTGAAGATTCTGCAGGAGGTCATCACGCTGACGGTGTTCGTGCCGTTCGCGTTCCTATACATGCGCGAGCCGCTCAAACTGGATTACCTGTGGGCGGCGCTCTGCATCCTGGGAGCGGTGTACTTCGTGTTTCGCGGGCGCGTGGCCGGCGGCTAGCCGCTGCGCCGGCCGGCATTCGACGGCATGAAACGCCCCGGCGGACTTGCGGTTCGCCGGTGCGGGGCAGGAAACTAGCACCCATCGCTGATGGAGGCCGCTCTTGGCAAGTACCGCGCTGGCGGTGGCACAGGCACCGGAGGTCGGACATCGGACCGGGGCGCGCGGCCGGGCCGTGCCGCGGCGGCTCGCCGCCGGCGGGCCGGCGGCGAGTCAGCGCCCCAGCTCTGGCGGAGCGCTCCCGAGGTCACGGCATTGAAGCGCCGCGTGAAGCCGGCGGCTGCAGCGGCATCGACCGCCGCTGCAAAACGCCTGCCCAGGCGGCCCTCGAACGGCGCATCCGATCCGCTCTTCAACCAGTCGGTGGAAAAAGCCATGGCGATTCTGGCCGCATTCGGCAGCGAGCGGCCGGCGCTGAACCTGGGGGAGATCGCCGCTGCGGTCGGCATGACGAAGAGCTCTGCGCAGCGCTGCACCCATACCCTGGTGCGCCTGGGCTACCTCGAACGCGAGCCGCGGGCCGGCCGCTGGGTGCTCGCGCCGCGCGTGCTGACACTGGCGCACGCCTACCTGGCCAGTCACCCGCTGATCGAGCACGCGACCACACACCTGATCGATCTGAACCAGGCCTGCGGCGAGTCGGTGAATCTGTCCGAGCCGGACCAGACCGACATGGTGTTCATCGCCCGCTTCCCGAGCCACAAGCGATTCTTCATTCACATGCCCATCGGCCGGCGATTGCCGATGTACTGCACGGCCTCCGGGCGCGCCTATCTGTCGGCCTTGCCGCCGGGCGAGGCACGGCGACTGCTCGGCGCCTCGGTGCTGCATTCCCTCACGCCGCACACCATCACCGATTCGAAGCAGATCCTCAGGCTCATTGGCGCCGCGCGTGAGCTCGGCTACGCCTGGGCCGATCAGGAATGCTATCGCGGCGATCTGACCATCGCCGCGCCGGTGATCGGCGATGACGGCAGACCGGTGGCGGCCATCAACATCTCCGGGCCCACGAGCCGCTGGACTCTCAATCAGCTGCGCACCAAGCTCGCGCCGCTGCTGCTCGAGACCGCTCGCGCCGCTTCCGGCCGGGGGGCCTCGCGATTGCGCGGCTGAGATTCGCGCGGACTCGAGCATCCGGAACCGGCCCCGGCCGACGCGATCGGCCGGGGCCGCGCGCGCGCAGCTCGCGACCGCGGGCGCCGCCAGCGCCGGCGCCGTTGTAGTATCGGCGGCATTGACGGCGTAACCCCATGCACCAGCCACCCACCTCGCGCCTGAGTCGACGGCAATTCGTGCAGGTATCGGCGTCGTTCGGCGGCGGGCTGCTGCTCGCGGTCGCGCTGCCGCGCGCGCAAGCACGCTTCGCGCCGGGCGCCGCCGGCGAATCCACGCTCAACGCCTACGTGCGCATCGACGCCGCCGGGCAGATCACGCTCATCATGCCGAAGGTGGAGATGGGGCAAGGCACCTACACGTCGCTGCCGATGCTGATCGCGGAGGAGCTGGAGGTGGCGCTCGAGGCGGTGCGGGTCGAACCGGCGCCGCCCGATCCCGCGGTCTATGGGGTGGGCGGCGATCAATCGACCGGCGGCTCGACGTCGATTCGGGATTGTTGGTTGCCGCTGCGCCGTGCCGGCGCGACCGCGCGTGGGCTGCTGATTTCGGCCGCAGCGCAGATCTGGGCCGTGCCGGGCGCGGACTGCAGCGCGCAAGCGGGTGCGGTCGTGCACCGTCCCAGCGGCCGGCGCCTCGGTTACGGCGAGCTGGCGGCCAAGGCTGCGGGACTGCCGGCGCCTGCGGTGCCCGCGCTCAAGGCCGCCAAGGATTTCACGCTCATCGGGCGCAGCACGCGCCGCCTCGACACGCCGGCGAAGATCAACGGCAGCGCGATCTTCGGCATCGACGTGCAGCTGCCGGGCATGCAGGTGGCGAGCGTGGCGATCTCGCCGGTGCCGGGCGGCAGCGTCGTCCGTCCGCTCAGGAGCGCCGCGGCCCTCGGCGTGCCGGGGGTGCGCCAGATCGTGGACGAGCGCGGGCTCGTGGCCGTGGTGGCGGACCAGACCTGGGCCGCGATCGCGGGCATGAAGGCGCTGTCGCCGGCGTGGCACGCGGGCGCGAACGCATCGGTGCAGCAGTCGACGCTGGTGGCCGAGCTGGACGCGGCGGCGCGGGCCGACGGCGCCCTCGCCAACAGGATCGGCGACCCGGCGGCGGCCATGGCGCACGCGACGACGCGTCTGGAGGCGGTCTATCACCAGCCTTTCCTGGCGCACGCGACCATGGAGCCGATGAACTGCACCGTTCATTGGCACGATGGCCTGTGTGAGATCTGGGTCGGCACCCAGGCGCCGGACCGTGCGGTCGCCAAGCTAGCAGTGCTCGGGCTCAAGCCGCAGCAGATCCGGCTGCATAGTCATCTGATCGGCGGCGGCTTCGGCCGCCGCCTCGAGGTGGATGGGATCGTCGTGGCCGCGCGCATTGCGCGTCACGTCAAAGGGCCCCTCAAGGTCGTCTGGTCGCGCGAACAGGACATCCAGCACGACCTGTATCGACCCTACTACGTGGACCGGCTGCGCGCCGGGCTCGACGCGGCCGGCCGGCCGGTTGCCTGGATGCACACCATCGCCGGCTCCGCGGTGTCGGCGATCTATTACGGAACGCCGCTGAAGAACGGCGTCGACGACGATGCGGTCGAGGCGGCGGCCAACACGATCTATCCGTTCGAGAACATGGAGGTCAGGTTCGTGCGTCACGAGCCGACCGGCGTGCCGACCTCGTGGTGGCGCGGAGTCGGCCCGACTCGCAGCGTGTTCGTGGTCGAGAGCTTCATCGACGAGCTGGCCGCTGCCGCCGGGCAGGATCCGCTGCAGTACCGCCGCGGCCTGCTCAAATCCGCGCGCATGCTCGCCGCGCTCGAGCTCGCGGCGTCGAAAGCCGGGTGGGGCCGCCCATTGCCGCCGCGGCACGGGCGCGGCATATCGCTGCAGTACGCCTTCGGCAGCTACCTGGCGCAGGTCGCCGAGGTCAGCGTCGCGGACGATTCGCAGCTGCGCGTGCAGCGGGTGGTCTGCGCCCTGGATTGCGGCCAGATGATCAATCCGAGCACGATCCGCTCGCAGCTGCGCGGCGGCGTGGTGTTCGGGCTGAGCGCGGCGCTGCACGGCGAGATCACGATCGCCGATGGCCGGGTGCAGCAGAGCAATTTCAACGACTATCCGGTGCAGCGCATCGCCGAGGCACCGCAGATCGACGTGCACCTGATCGAAAACGGCGAGCAACCGGGCGGCGTCGGTGAGACCGGCACCGCCTGCATCGCGGCGGCGGTCTGCAACGCCGTGCACGCGGCCACCGGCAAGCGCATCCGTACGCTGCCGATCAGCCGCGGCCTCAGGGCCTAGCGCGTGCCCGGCGGCCGACCCACTACTTGCGGTAGATGAAGGTCAGGCCCATGGTGCGCGGGCGCATGTTCCATTCGCTCAGCAGCCGGCTGTTGCCGGTGCTGGGGTCGATCGACCAGTTGTAGTTGGTGACCGTGTTCGAATCGAACAGGTTGTCGCAGAACGCCTCCACCGACCAGCGGCCGAAGGCCATGCCGCTGCGAAGCGACAGGAAACCGGTCGCGGGCAACACGAAGTTCGCCGGGTCATACTGCAGCGTGTTCGGATCCTGGCTCGGTGACGCCCACTTGGCGCGGCCCTGGTACTCGTAGTCGGCGCGTACGAACGACTGGCGAGCCGCCAGCGTGAACTTGTATTCCAGTCCGACCGAGCCGGTGAATGGCGGCGCCGGCTGGAAGACTCCGCCACCGGCTTCGCCCGCGATCGCATCGCCATTGGAGACGATCGGCTGCGTCTCGGTCGCCGACAGCGTGGCGTTCTGAATGTAGCGCGCCTCGGTGTAGCCGGCGGTGAGCTGGGCACTGAGCCGGTCGGTGATCAGCATCTCGGCCTGGATATCCCCGCCCTTGGCGACGGCCTGGCCGAGATTGTCGATGAACGAGATCTGGCAGATCGGCGGCACCACGGTCTGCTGGATGTTGTGCCAGCGGATGTAGTAGACGCTGGTGGCGACCCGGAGGCGGTTGTCGAAGTTGTCCTTGGCGCCGACCTCGAAGCTGTCCACGGTGTCCGAATTGTAGGTGGCCGGCGACTGCTGGATGCCGAAGTTGGCGAAGTCCTGCTGGCAGGCCGCATACGGCACCGGATTGTTGACGCCGCCCGGGCGGAAGCCCTTGGCGTAGGTCGCATAGAACATGTCGTTCGGGTCCGCCTGATAGGCGAGGCTGAGCTTCGGCGTGAAGGCGCTCTCCTTCTGGTCGCCGTTGTTCGCGAGCGGCTGGTTGAACAGCTGCGGGCCACCCGTCAGGGTATTGAACGAGAACTCCAGGCGCGAGTAGCGCGTGCCGGCGGTCAGCTTCAGCTTATCGGTGAGCCCATACGTTGCCTCGCCGTACCAGGCGATCTGCTGGTCCTTGGAATGCGTCTGCAGGAAATAGGAATCGTTCGGGAACATCGGATTGTAGGTGACCGGATTGAGATTCGAGTCGACGAAGTAGGCGGTGTAGGGCTGGCCGGTCAGGGCCAACGACAGCTGATTGAGCATCGGATCGTGGATCTGCTCCAGATAGCTCTGGCGATCGGTATTGAAGAACAGTCCCGTGGTCCAGATCAGGCGCGCGTTCGAATCCTTCGACTGCAGCCGCACCTCCTGCGTGAAGTTCTCCTGACCGTTGTTGATCGTGGCCGGCGAGCGGTAGTTGGCGATGCTCGCGGGCAGGTGAATGCCGCTGCCGTCCAGCAACGGGAAACTCGCACCGGACGGAAAGACGAACGGCGGGTTGCTGCAGGTGGCGTTGGCATTGGCCAGCGGGAACACCGGGAAGGCGTTGGGATTGGTGCACCCGGGCTGCGCCTGATAGAAGCCGAGGTTGTAGAGCGTGCCGTCGTAGCTGGTTTCCTCCTCCCGATGGAAGAAGGAGGTGTTGGAGATCAGGTCGAAGGCGCCGAAATCGCCCTGGATCTTCAGCGCCGGCAGATAGAACTGGTCCGGCGAGGGGCGCTGGGTCGGCCCGCCGCTGACGTAGCTGTCGCTGCCCGGGTTGGAATAGATCGGCCAGTAGCTCGAGACGTCGTGCACCTGGCGGTTCTGGTAATAGATGCTCGGCGTCATGGTCCACTGCGAGCTTGGCGCCCAGACCGCGGCCAGGCGCACCAGCATCGTTTCAGCGCGGTTGACGTTCGAGTCCACGATGGCGCTCTGCGGATCGGCTGCGGTCGGATTGACCCGGTCGATCCAGCCGCCGTCGCGCCGGTACCAGACGGTCGCCCGGGCGCCGAGGGTGCCGTCGATGATCGGACCGCCGGCCGCGATGCCGGCCTCGTAGTTCGCCTGGCCACCCTGGGTGTATGAGATCTCGTCGCGGCTGTAGACGCTGTTCTGCGTCAGGCTCGGCTGCGTGGTGATGTAGCGCACCGTACCGCCCTCCGAGCCGGCGCCGAACAGCGTGCCCTGCGGCCCGCGCAGCACCTCGATGCGATCGAGGTCGAACGCCTGCGGCAGCGCCTCGTCGGGATTGAACGCCAGCGCCCGCATCTGGATCGGCGTGTCGTCGATATAGATGCCGGTGGTGCCGGCGCCGCCGGTGTTGGCGATGCCGCGGATGGCGATGTTGTTGGTACCCGAATTGTCGATGCTCATTCCGGGCGTGAAGCGCGCGAAGTCGACGATGTCCTTGATGCCGAGGTTGTCCATCTGGTCCTGCGTCATCGTCGTGACGCTCAATGGCACCTTGCTCAGGTTCTCTTCGCGCCGCGTCGAGGTGACCACGATCTCCTGCAGCTCGCCCTCCGGGGCAGCCGCGGAGGCGTTCGCGGTCGCGGCCGCCTCATCGGCGTAGCTCGCCTGCAGCGGCCAGCACGCCAGCAGCGGCAGCAGCGCCAGCCGCGACAGCCGCGACAGCCGCGCCAGCCGCGCCAGCTCCGGCGCCAGCCGCCGACGGTGGTGAGACGAATGGGTGAGACTCCTGTCGGCATCCGAGACGTTCATCATGGACCTCCCAGTCTTATGACGAATGGCCAAGCAAATAAGGTGCCATTGCGAAATCGGCGTGGTAAGCGCGTTTCAGCTCCCGACGCAGGCAATCGACGGCTCGCGTTGCCCGCGTTTGGTGCGGGCGCGCCGGTCGCGACGGCCAAT
>DAHUYP010000049.1 GCA_027315105.1 Gammaproteobacteria bacterium | reverse complement strand
CACGCCGGCCGCGCGGGCCGGCGCCGACGAGCCGCGCGGGGGGATCGCGTGAGGATGAGGCCGACCACCATCGCCGCCGCGACGCGGCTGGTTGCCGCCGTGTGTCTGCTGCTTGCGGCCGCAAATGCGCGCGCCGAGCGCAATTCGAGCGCGCGCCTGGCGGCATTCGCGAAGCTGCCTGACTGGACCGGTTGGTGGGAGCTGGACCGCACCGAGCCGGCTTCCGCCGGCTCGTCCACCGACGATCTGCCGTACAGCGCCGACTGGCGCGCACGCCATGAGGCGCAACGGGCGATATCCACCGCGGCGGCGGATGGCGAGCCGCCGCTCGAGCGCGCGCCGAGGCCCTGTGTCTGGGGACTGCTGCGATTGCTCGACGAGCCGCTTCGGTTCGAGGCCACGGTGACGCCCGAGCAGACCATGTTCATCTACGATGTGCGCGAGTACCGCCACGTGTGGACCGACGGGCGGGGTCATCCGCCCGAAGGCGTGCGCAAGGCCTCGCCGATGGGACATTCGATCGGTCACTGGGAAGGCGAGACGCTGCTGGTCGACACCGTCAGCCTCAGCGATGCGGTGCCGATCGATGACCGAGCTGCCATGCTCAGCGACCAGGCGGAGGTCACGGAGCGCTGGAGCATGCCCGACCCGGATCACTTGCAGGTACGCATGAGCATCGTGGATCCACGGGCCCTCACCAAGCCGTATCAGGTCACGTACGCGTATCATCGTGTCGGCGCCGGCCAACGGCTGCCGCCGCAGGGCTGTCCGCAGCGCACACGGCAGGCTCAGGCGGGCGATCCGAAGCAGAACTCGTCGGCCGGCGGCGGCAGCGATGCGAATTGATGGTCGCGCGCCAGCGCTGCTGCTGAGCTTGATGATCCTGTGCGGCTGGGCGCCGGTCGAGGCGCAGCCGAACTCGCAGGCTCGACTCGATGCGCTCGCGAGGCTGCCGGATTGGAGCGGGGTCTGGCAGGCCCAGGATTCCACGCTGACGCTCGAGCCACCGGCGGCGCTCGCGGCCGAACCGCGCGACCAGGCACCCTACAACCCCGAGTGGAGCGCCGCGTACGCGCAGACGCGCGCCGAGCTGCCGAACCTGCGCGATACCGAAGCGCGCGACTGCGCGGCGGGCGTACCGCGCTTGATGGGTTCGCCGCATCGTTTCATCGCCCTCGTGACGCCGGAGGAGACGCTGTTGCAGTTCGCGACGCGCGAGGTGCGCCACATCTGGACCGACGGCCGCGGTCACCCCGCGGCCGACGAGCTGCGGCCGACGCCCTGGGGCGACTCGATCGGTCATTGGGAATCCGAGACGCTGGTGATCGATACCGTCGCGATACAGGGCAATCGATGGCTGGATCCGACCGGCGCGACCTTGAGCGATCAGGCGCGCATCTTCGAGCGCATGAGCATGCCGGACAGGAATCACCTGCGCGATGAGATCACGATCATCGATCCGGTGGCGCTGACACGCGCGTGGAGCTTTACGCGCAGCTATCGGCGCGCGCCGACCAAGGACCTGAGCGAGCAGCATTGCGAGGAGCCGCCGGGGGAGGGGCCGCGTGGCACGCCATGAGCGCAGTACGGGTAGTTGCCGGCTCGACCGGCAGGGATGAGCGCCAGGTTGCCTCTACCGGTGGCGGGTCGATCAAGATCTGACGGCGTGGCTCGCGCCGTGCAGGCCGCGCCGGCGGTCTGCCTCGCTCGCCTCGGCAAATAGTGGTAAAAATATCAACTGGTTGTGAATATCCGTAGGAGCCCGCAGACCGCGCTTCGGGAGCGGGGGGCGGCCGGGTTCCTGGTCCGCTGCCGCGTGCCGGCTCGGCGCGCCCGCACGTGGCGCGAGCGGCGCTTTGGCGCCGGCGGATCGAGGCATCGGTTCACAGCCCGGTCGTATTCTCTATCGAGAGGAAATATTCCGCATGTACCCGGATGTTGCGCTGTATATCGACGGCAGCTGGACTGGCGGCAGCGGCGCGGCGCTACCGGTGCTCAATCCGGCGACCGGTGAGCCCATCGGCCGGGTGGCGCACGCCACGCCGGCCGACCTCGAACGTGCGGTGGCCGCCGCCGAGCGCGGTTTCGCGCGCTGGCGGCGCAGCAGCGGCTTCGAGCGGGCGCGAATCCTGCGTCGCACGGCCGCCCTGCTGCGCGAGCGCTGCGAGCACATCGCGCAGCTGTTGACGCTCGAGCAGGGCAAGGTGATCGCCGAATCGCGCCAGGAGGTCGAGCGCGGCGCCGAGTGCTGCGAGTGGATGGCCGGCGAGGCCCAGCGTATCTACGGCCGCACGATCGGCAGCCGCGCCGCCCACGTCTCACAGCTGGTCATCAAGGACCCGATCGGCATCGTGGCAGGGTTCACACCGTGGAATTTTCCGATCAACCAACTGGTGCGCAAGCTCACCGGCGCGCTGGCCGCGGGCTGCGCCATCATTGCCAAGGGACCCGAGGAGACCCCGGCTTCCTGTGCCGAGCTGGTGCGCGCATTCGCGGATGCGGGCATCCCGGCCGGCGCCATGAACCTGCTCTACGGCACGCCGGCGCAGATCTCCGAGTACCTGGTTCCGCATCCGAGCATCCGCAAGGTATCGTTCACGGGCTCGACCGCCGTAGGCAAGCAGCTCGCTGCGCTGGCGGGTCGTCACATGAAGCCGATGACCATGGAACTCGGCGGCCATGCCCCGGTGCTGGTGTTCGCGGATGCCGATATCGCGTCGGCGGCCAGGATCCTGTGCGCCAGCAAGTTCCGCTGCTCCGGGCAGAGCTGCATCAACCCCACCCGCTATCTGATCGACCGCAGCATCTACGAGCGCTTCGTCGACGCGTTCGTGGAAGCCGCCCGGGCCATCAAGGTCGGCAACGGGCTGGATCCCGCGAGCACCATGGGACCGATGGCCAACGTGCGCCGACTGCAGGCGATGCAGGCGCTCACCGCCGATGCGCTCGAGCAGGGCGCCCGGCTGCGCCTCGGCGGCGCGCGCATCGGCGCGGCCGGCTATTTCTTTGCACCGACCGTGTTGACCGACGTACCGTTGAGCGCGCGCGCCATGAACGAGGAACCGTTCGGCCCGCTGGCCCTGATTCGGCCGTTCTCCAGCCTGGATGAGGCGCTGGCCGAGGCGAATCGGCTGCCCTACGGTCTGGCCGCCTATGCCTTCACGCGTTCGAGCACGCTGGCGCGTGCCGTGGTCGAGCAGGTGCAGAGCGGCATGGTATCGATCAATCACATCGGACTTGCCGCGCCCGAAACGCCCTTCGGCGGCATGCGCGACTCGGGTTACGGGTTCGAGGGCGGCAGCGAGGCGATCGAGGCGTACCTGCAGACGCGATTCGTGACCACCGCGGACCTGTGACGCCACCGCGCAGGCACATCTAACTGCCTGATTCATCGGTGTTGGAAGCGGGAAACCGGGCCATGGGGTCATAACGCAGGTATCCTCGCCAGGCCGATGAGCGGGCGCCCGGGTCAACCGGCGGCGCTCGCCGGATACGCGACTCATGCGCTTCCGGACCCGGCGAGCCGCCTAATCGGCGCCGAACTGCGGGATCGACGGCGGCGCGACGGTCCGGTGCTCGGTCGCGACCTTGGTCCAGGGAACCGGGAGAACTTCGCGTGGCGAAAGCGATACGGCTGCATCAACACGGAGGCCCCGAGGTCCTGAGATGGGAAGAGGTCGAGCCGGGCCGGCCGGGGGACACGGAGGCGCTGGTCCGCCACACCGCGATCGGCGTGAATTTCGTCGACGTGTATCTGCGTACCGGCCTGTACCCGCGGCCCCTGCCCAGCGGCATGGGCTCGGAGGCCAGTGGTGTCGTCGAGGCGATCGGCCGCAAGGTCCGCGGCCTCAAGCCCGGCGACCGCGTCGTCTACTCCTACCCGGTGCCCGGCGCATACGCGCAGCAGCGCGTCATCACGGCCGCGGCGCTGCTGAAGATCCCCGTCGGGGTCGGCGACGAGCAGGCCGCGGCGGTGTTGCTCAAAGGCCTGACCGCATGGTTTCTGCTGCGCCAGACCTGCAAAGCCAAGCGCGGTGACGTGGTGCTGATTCCGGCGGCCGCCGGCGGCGTCGGTCTGATCATCAGTCAATGGGCGCGCCTCCTGGGCGCCAGGGTGATCGGGATCGCGAGTTCCGACGCCAAGGCGGCACTGGCGAAGCGCCACGGCTGCAACCAGGTGCTGGTGGGCTACGAGAACATGGCGGACCGGGTGCGAAAACTCAACCGGGACAGAGGCGTCGACGTGGTTTACGACGGGGTCGGCAAGGACACGCTGTTCGCCTCGCTCGATTGCCTGCGCCCGCGCGGCCTCATGGTTAGCTTCGGCAATGCCTCGGGCGCGCCGCCGCCCTTCTCACCGCTGGAGCTGGCCCGGCGCGGTTCGCTGTTCTTCACGCGCGCCGGCGGCGGCGACTACCTGGCGAACCCCGAGGCCCGCCGGGCCGGGGCGCGTGCGCTGTTCGCATTGATCAAGCGGCGCGCCATCCGTGTCCATATCGGTCAGCGTTATGCGCTCGCGCAGGCAGCCCAGGCCCAGCGCGATCTGGAAGCGCGGCGGACCGCCGGTTCGACCATACTCGTCCCCTGACCTCAAGCTCGGAGGGTGCAGGCCGTGCTCAAGTGCAGATTGCTCGCGCTGCTGCTGGCAGGAACGGCGGCTTCGCTCTCGGGTTGCGCGACCTCCAGCGCCCTGCTCGAGGCCGAGGAGTCGCGCACCAACACCCAGACCGTGCTGGCGTTCGAGGAAACGGTATTCAACAAACACCGGGTGAGGGAAGGCTTCACCCGCTACGTGGGGTCGAGCTTCACGCAACACGATCCGCAGATCGAGGACGGCAAGGAGGGTACGATCAAGGCGCTGAGCGATCTGCTCACGAAGGTGTACCCGAACTCACGTGTGGTGGTGAAGCGCACGGTGGCGCAGCGCAACCTGGTTGCCGTCCACTTGCTCTGGGAGCAGAACCCCGGCGAGAGCCGCGGGGTCGCGGTTGTGGACATCTTCCGGCTCGACAACGGCAAGATCGTCGAGCATTGGCAGGTCGCACAGCCGGTGCCCGAGGCGGCCGCCAACGACAACACCATGTTCTGATCGCGGCCGGGCATCGCAAACGCGGCTGCAACCGAGTCGATCGGGTGTCCCGATCCCTAGGAACGGCGGCGGCGGAACACGATCGTCAACAGCAGCCAGGCGGTGCGAAGGTCGAGCAGCTTGAGCGCCGCACGCGCATCCTCAGGCCGCAGCTTCGCAGTCAACGGCATGGCGCCGAATATCTTGCCCTTGATCACCAGCTCCGAGCCGTCGCGCTCCAGCGAGGTGATGCGCATCATTTCCCTGTCGTCGGCGTCGTAGATCTTCATGCACAAACGGGTGTGGCAGCGGAAAAAAATCGCCGTCCGTGGCGCATGTTCCCTCCGTGGCATTGCGGTGCGAGTGCGCACCGGTGCCCGCTCTGGCGCTTTCTAGCGAAGCGCGTGGCGGCACTTGTCATCTCGCCCCCGTCCCGCGGCGGGGCAGGCAGATCGCGGTTCTCCAGGATTGCCCCCCCTTTCTTCTGCGGCGGACTCTGACGGGAATCGCAGGGCTTTGCAAGGCCTTTGTGTGCGCCACGGCAACGGCGGCGATGCGCTCAGCGCGTCACCCGCAGCATGTAGCCGACGCTCGGGATCGTGCTGAGCCAGCGCGGCTGTTCCGGGTCGTCGCCGATCTTATGTCGCAGCCGGTGCACGAGCTGTTTGAGCAGCGCTCGATCGCCGCCGCCGCGATGTCCCCAGACGTGTGCCAGCAGGCGGTCCGTATGCACGACCTCGCCGGCGTTGGCCAGCAACAGCTGCAGCAGCCGCGACTCCAGCGGCGTGATCCTGATCTCCCGGTCGGCGATCCGCAGCAGCAGCAGATCGGTCTGCAGCGACAGCTCGCCGGCGCGCGTCGGGCTGCTGGCCTCGTGGCCGGCGCGCCGCAGCAGCGCCTTGACGCGCGCAACCAGCGTTCGTGGACTGAACGGCTTGGTCAGGTAGTCGTCTGCGCCGAGCTCGAGCGCGCGCACGAGGTCGGCCTCATCGCCGCGTGCCGTGAGCATCATGATCGGCGCGCTGCTCTCCTTGCGTATCGCGCCGCAGAGCTCGAAGCCCGAGCCGCCGGGCAGGTTTATGTCCAGTATCGTCAGATCCGGCAGCTCGGTGCGAAAGCCGTGCAGTCCGGTGCCGAAACTGTTGGCGGTCACGACCGGAAATCCGGCCTGGCGCAACGCAAAGCTGACCACCGCGAGCATGTCCGCATCGTCGTCGACCACGAGCAGTTTCAAGCTGCAGTCTCCCGGTCCTGCGGCAGCGACAGCGTGAAGCATGTGCGCCCCTGATCGGTGCGCGTCGCCGTCACCGTCCCGCCGTGGCGCTCGACGATCGATTTGACGATCCACAATCCGAGCCCGAGCCCAGGGGCTTCCGGCTCGGCTTCGGTGCCGCGCCGGAAGCGCTCGAATATCGCGCTGGCGCTGCCCTCCGGAATGCCCTGGCCCTCGTCTTCGACCCAGACCTCGACTTGCGAGCCGAGGCGTCGCCCGCCGATGCGAATGGCGCTGCCCTGCGGCGCGAACTTGGCGGCATTGGCCAGCAGGTTCACGAACACCTGTCCGAGCCGCTGCGCGTCGCCGCGCACCAGGGCGCCGATGCCGGCCGCATCGAGCTCCACGGTCAGCGAGCGCTGCAGCAGCAGTGGCGCGACCAGGTCGCAGGCGTCGGCGATTACCTCCGACAGATCCACGCTCTGCTGCCGGATCGAGAGCTGGCCGGCCTCGATGCGCACGCTCTCGAGCAGGTTGTCGATCAGCCGCATCAGTCGCAGCACACCGCGCTCGACGTTGGCGAGCAGCTCGCGCTGCGCTTCGGGCTGCATTTCGTCCAGCCCATCGCGCAGCAGTTCGATCGAAGCGAGCAATGCCGCGAGCGGCGTGCGAAATTCGTGCGAGATGTTGCCCAGCACGCTGTCGCGGGCGCGACGCGCGGCTTCCAGATCGGTCTCGTCGCGCAGGATCTGCACCTGGATACCCTGGACCGGAGGCGCGCTCACCACGATGGTCGAGCGGGTGCTGCCGTCGCGCAGACAGAGCGTCTCGCGCGCACTGCTCTGCGGCGAGGAACGGGCGGCCAGGATCGGGCAGTGCCGCTCGCACGGACGCTCGCCGTCGACGCTCTCCGGCTGCAGCACGTCGCCGCAGAACCGGCCCAGGATCTCGCCGGCATCGCGGCCCAGCAGGCTCGCCACCTGCGCATTGGCGTAGCGGATACGCCGTTCATGGTCGACCGCGAACACGCCCTCGACCACGCCACCGAGCACCGCCTGCGCTTCGGCCTCGCGCCGGCGCAGCGTGTCGGTCAGGTCCACCAGGTGGTGGCGCATCTCATCCATCGAGCGCGCCAGCGCGCCGACCTCGAGCGGCGCCACCGCCGGGATGGCCGCGGAAAAATCGCCGCGGCCGATACGCTCGGCGACGTTGCGCAGCGCCACGACCGGGCGCGCGAGCCAGCGCCCGTAGAGCATGCCCAGCAGGCCGGCGATCGCCGCGACGACGATCGACGTGGTGGCGAGGATCCAGTCGAAGCTGCGCGTGGCGGCGGCGAACTCGGCGCTGCTCAAGCGTGCATCGAGCAGGCCGACGACCTCGCCGGTCTGCGCCGCGAGCACCATCGTGGCGGCGTATTGACCGCCGGCGGCCAGCTTGCCGGCGGCAACGCCGCCGGGGTTGGCGAGCGCGCGGGTGTGCAACGCCGTCATGTCGTCGTCCGGCGGCGCGTGATAGGTCGCGAAATTGAGCACCCGCAGCTGCGCACCGACCTGACGTCCGAACCGCGCCAGCAGCTCCGGCGTGGTCAGCCTGAGGGTCGCCACGCGCACATCCGAGCCCGGCAGACTCGCGACCGCGCCCCAGATCAGCGCGCCGCCGTTGCTCGGCGCCAGCACGAAGCGCTCGCCTTGCTCCTGCAGCGCGGTGGCGATCTCCGACCAATCCATGGCCGGCCCCGACTGCGCAATCGCGGTGTTGCCGCGCATCAGCGCCGCGACATCGGTACCGGTGGTTTCGCTGAAGCGGCGCAGGAACGCCGTCAGTCCGCTGTCGGGGTTGCTGTCGAGCAGGCGCGCCAGCGTGCGGCGCTCGGCCAGCACCCGCGCATCGCTGAGCGCATCCTCGCCCGCACGTCGCAGCAGCTCGCGGGCGGAGGCGACCGCCAGCTGCGCGCGCACCAATGCCTGCTGCTGCACCTGCCGGTCGAGCAGGATGGCGCAGGCGATCGCGATGGCCGCGACGGCCAGCAGCACGATGAAAATGCTGCCGCCGCCGAGCCAGGAGGCGAGGCCGACCTGCGTCTGGGCGGCTGATTTGCGCGCTTTCAGGGCACTGAGGGTCTTCACGGCGCTGGGAAGCCTACCCGCCGCGACGGGTACTGACCAGCGCCGCCGCCGCCGCCCGCGGCGCGGCCCGCGGGCCGCGTCACGCGAGCGCGGCGCGAGCGTCCTCAGGCATGCCGCATGGCACCGGCACGCAGTTCCGGATGGCGGCGCTCGAGCAGCGTCTTGGCCACCAGCGTGACCAGCGCCAGCGTGGCCAGCAGCGACGAGGCGGCAAAGGCACCGACGTAGTCGTATTCGCTGTGCAGGATCTCGATGTGCAGCGGCAGGGTGTTGGTCAGGCCGCGGATGTGGCCCGAGACCACGGATACCGCGCCGAATTCACCCATGGCGCGGGCGTTGCAGAGCAGTACGCCGTACAGCAGTCCCCAGCGGATGTTCGGCAAGGTGACCAGCCGGAAGGTCTGCCAGCCGCTCGCCCCGAGCGACAGCGCCGTCACTTCCTCGTCGTTGCCCTGCGTCTGCATCAGCGGGATCTATTCGCGTGCCACGAACGGAAAGGTCACGAACGTCGTGGCGAGCACGATGCCGGGTACCGCGAAGATGATGTGAATGTCGTGCTCGATGAGGTACGGACCGAGCCAGCTCTGCGCGCCGAACATGAGCACGTAGACCAGGCCGGAAATCACCGGCGAGACGGCGAACGGCACGTCGATCAGCGTGATCAGTACATTCTTGCCGCGGAACTCGAATTTGGCGATCGCCCAGGCGGCGGCGATGCCGAAGATGAGGTTCATCGGCACCGTGATCGCAGCGGTGAGCAGCGTGAGGCGCATGGCCGAGAGCGCGTACGGGTCGAGCAGCGTCTGCAGATAGCGGCCGATGCCCTTGGCGAAGGCTTCAACGAACACCACCATCAGCGGCAGCGCCACCAGGCCGGTCAGGTACAGCAGTGCGACCCCGAGCAGCGCGTAGCGGCCGAGCTCCTCCGGAATCTGCTGGCCGCGGATCATCGCGCGTACCGCCGTTTCTGCGCCCAGAGCTGCAGCCCGTTGATGCCGAACATCACGGCGAACGAGGCGACCAGCATCACCACCGCGATGGCGGTGGCCTGCGAGTATTGATACTGCTCCAGTTTGATCATGATCATCAGGGGTGCGATCTCCGATACCCTGGGAATGTTGCCGGCGATGAAGATCACCGAGCCGTACTCGCCGACGGCGCGCGAGAAACCCAGCGCCGCGCCGGTCAGCAGAGTCGGCCAGATCGAGGGCAGCACGACCCATAGAAAGGTCTGCATTCTCGAGGCGCCCAGAGTCTCGGCGGCGCGCTCGAGCTCGCGGTCCAGGTCCCCGAGCACCGGCTGCAGCGTGCGCACGACGAACGGCAGGCTGACGAAAGCCATGGCGACGATGATGCCCAGCGGCGTGTAGGCCACGCGCACGCCGAGCGGCATCAGCAGCCGGCCGATCCAGCCGTTCGGAGCGTAAAGCGCGGTCAGGGCGATGCCGGCGACGGCCGTCGGCAACGCGAACGGCAGGTCGATGATCGCATCGAACAGCCGGCGCCCCGGAAAGCGCTGGCGCGTCAAAGCCCAGGCGATGATGAAACCGAACACGGCATCGAGCGCCGTGGCGATCAGCGATGCGCCGAAGCTCAGGCGCAGGGAGGCCAGTACGCGCGGGGTGGTGACCACCGCCCAGAACTGCGCCGGACCGAGCTGCGCCGAGCGCAGAAAGGTCGCCGACAGCGGGATCAGCACGATCAGGGAGAGGTACACCAGCGTATAGGCCATCGTCGGGCCGAAGCCCGGCAGGACACGAAAGCTGCGCCGCCGGCGCGGCGGCGCACCGGCCGCGGGGCGGCCCGGCAGGCCGATGTCGGCACCGTGCACGGGGCTACTGGCCATAGATCTGGTCGAACGTGCCGCCGTCGTCGAAATGCGTCGCCTGGGCTCGCGCCCAGCCGCCGAACGGCTCGTCGATGCTGACCAGCTTGACGGCCGGAAACTGCGCGGCGTATTTCCGCGCCACCTGCGGGTCGCGCGGACGATAGAAATTGCGCGCGATGATCTCCTGGCCCTGCGGGGAGTACAGGAATCGCAGATACGCCTCGGCCAGCGCGCGCGTGCCGCGCCGGTCCACCACGGCGTCCACCACGGTCACCGGCGGCTCGGCCAGAATGCTCAGCGGCGGTACCACGATGTCGACCTTGTCGGCGCCGAGTTGCTGCCTGGCGAGCAGGGCCTCGTTCTCCCAGGCCAGCAGCACATCGCCGATGCCGCGCTCGACGAAGGTGACGCTCGAGCCGCGCGCGCCGGAATCGAGTACCGGCACGTTGCGATAGAGCCGGCGTACGAAGTCCCTGGCCCTGGCATCGTCGCCGCCGGGCTGCTCGAGGGCCCAGGCCCAGGCGGCGAGGTAGTTCCAGCGCGCGCCGCCTGAGCTCTTCGGGTTGGGGGTGATGACCTGCACACCGGCTCGGACCAGATCGCCCCAGTCACGGATGTTCTTGGGATTGCCCTTGCGCACCAGGAACACGATGGTCGAGGTGTACGGGGCACTGTGGTCGGGCAGCCGCGCGGCCCAGTCGGCCGGGACGAGCCGGGCCCGCTTGTGCAGCTCGTCGATGTCGGAGCCCAGGGCCAGCGTCGCGACATCGGCCTGCAGGCCGTCGATGATGGCGCGCGCCTGCTTGCCGGAGCCGCCGTGACTCTGGCGGATCGTGACCTGCTGGCCGGTCTGCGCGCGCCACTGGGCGGCGAATGCCTGGTCGATGGCCTCGTAGAGCTCGCGTGTCGGATCGTAGGAGACGTTCAGCAGCGTGACCGGCGCGCCGCCGGCAGGCGGCTTTCTGGCGCAGCCGGCCGCGAGCATGCCCAGTGCCACCACCATCAGGCTCAGTGCGCCGCGACGCACCCGTGCGTCATTCACTGCGGAGTGCCCTGCAGCACCGCCTGCGGCCGGGTGTCGAACCGCGAGTCGATGCCGCCGGCGCGGCTGTCGTCGCTCGCCTGGCGCGCGTCAGTGCAGGAGATCAACACCGGACAACGGCCGCCGTCCGTGAACAGCGGCTGGAAATCGTGGCGCAGGGTCCGCTCGAGCTGCTGCGCCGAGCCGTCGAGCCCGAGCACCACCAGCACCGGCTCGGTGGAGGTGGTCAGGTGCGCCGCCCAGCTGCGCAGATCGCCGATCTGCACGTCGGTGCGGATGTCCAGGCCGTGCGTCTGCTGCAGCTCGGCGCGCGCATCGAGCAGGCGGCGGAACGAGCTGGTGACTTCGGAGCGCGGTGCCGCCGGGCTCTGCACGCTGACGAACGTGGCCTCGGCATGCAGATGCCGCATCACGCTGGCGACCAACCCGAGCGTCGCGGTGCGCGCCGCCTCGCTGTTGCAATGGATCAACATGCGCCGCGGCAGTGTCGACTGCGGCGGGATGTACAGCAGCCGCCGCCGGCCCTGCGCGGCGGCCGCGACGATCTGCGCGATCGGCTGCGCGCTGCCGGCGATCACGCCAACGCCGGTCTGGGCCGCGTCGCCGTCGCCGTGCTCCTGCGCGCCGAGCACCGGCGCCTGCATGCTCTGCACCAGCTGGCTGAGCAGTGGCGTCTGGCGCAAGGCGGCCGCCGTGACGGCATCGCGGCTGAGAATGCGAAAGCTCGAGATCGGGGTCGGCAGCAGATGAAAGCGCCGCACCCCGAGCGCGACGCGCCCGCCCGGCGCCAGCGGCAGCAGCGATTGTTCGCTGCTGGTGCGCGTCACCTCGACGATCAGCGGCGGCGGGGCGTGCGGCCCGCCGGCCGCCGCGGGCGCATGGTCGCGAGCCACTGCCGACACCAGGCCGCTGTCGTGCGCGAGCTGCACTCGCAGGCGCTCCAGGATGCCGCCGAAATCCACCGACAGCACATGGCCACAGGCCAGCGGGCTGGCGTGCAGCCGCTGCTCGTCCTCGGCCAGCTCGATGTCCTCGGGACGCACCACGGTGACCACCTCATGCACCGCGGCATCCGATCTGGAGCCCTGGCTGCCGGCGAGCAGCTGCGGGCCGAGGCGCAGGCCGTCGGGGCCGCGCTCGCCGAGAAACAGGTTCGCGGCGCCGAGGAATGTCGCCACGAAGCGCGTTGCAGGCCGGCGATACAGGGTTTCGGCGCGGCCGGTCTCGAGCAGCCGGCCGTTGTGCATGATGCCGATTCGATCCGCCAGCGCGAACGCCTCTTCCTGATCGTGCGTGACCAGAATCGTGGTCATGCCCAGGCGCCGCTGCACCTGCCGGATCGTGTCGCGCAGCTCGACGCGGATCTTGGCGTCGAGCGCGCCGAAGGGCTCATCGAGCAACAGCACCTGCGGCTCATGCGCCAGCGCGCGGGCCACGGCCACGCGCTGCTGTTGGCCGCCGGAGAGCTGTCCGGGCAGGCGAGCGGCAAAGCCCTCGAGCGACACCAGCTGCAGCAGTTCGTCGCGCCGCCGCGCGCGCTCGCGACGCTTGACACCGCGCACGCGCAGCGCGAACTCGACGTTCTGGCCGACGGTCATGTGGCGAAACAGCGCGTAATGCTGGAACACCAGACCGACGCCGCGATCGCGGGCGCGCAGATGCGTGACGTCGCGGCCGTGAAACGAGATCCGCCCATGGTCGACGTCGGTCAGCCCGGCGGCGATGCGCAGCAGCGTGCTCTTGCCGCTGCCGCTCGGGCCCAGCAGTACGAAGAACTCGCCCGCCTCGATCTGCAACGAGACGTCGTTGACCACCGGCGCGGCGTTGTAGCGCTTGGTAATTTGCTCGAAATTGATGGACATAGAGGCTCCCGCGGCGCCCATCCTATGGATTTCGCGGTGTCCGGGTCAGTTCCAAGCAGGTAACAATCCGGTTATGAAAACCTTCGCGGCCGCTCCGGCTTTGCCTTGGCCGGCCGCTTCCGCTAGGCTGCGATTCGCTGTCATTTCAAGCCTTTAACTCATGAAAGTCACCATCTTCGGCTCGGGCTACGTCGGGCTGGTCTCGGGTGCCTGCCTGGCCGATGCCGGCAATCACGTCATCTGCGTGGATATCGACGCCGCCAAGGTGGAGCGGCTCAATCGCGGCGAGGTGCCGATCCACGAGCCCGGGCTCGAGGCGCTGGTGCGCCGCAATCACGACGCCGGCCGGCTGGAATTCACGACCGACATCGGGCGCGCGGTGGAGCACGGTCTGTTCCAGCTGATCGCGGTCGGCACTCCGCCCGATGAGGACGGCTCGGCGGACCTGAGGCACGTGCTGACCGTGGCGCGCGCCATCGGCGAGCACCTCACGCGCTATGCCGTCGTGGTCACGAAATCCACCGTGCCGGTCGGCAGCGCCGATCGGGTGCGACGCGAGGTGCAGTCGGCGCTGGCGCAGCGCGGCGCAATGCTCGAATTCGACGTGGTCTCGAATCCGGAGTTTCTGAAGGAGGGGGCCGCGATCGAGGATTTCATGCGGCCCGACCGCATCGTGATCGGCACCGACAATCCGCGCACCACCGAGTTGCTGCGCGCACTCTACGATCCGTTCACGCGCAACCACGACCGGCTCGTGGTCATGGACATCCGCTCCGCCGAACTCACCAAATATGCGGCCAACGCGATGCTGGCGACCAAGATCAGCTTCATGAACGAGCTGGCGGCCGTCGCCGAGCGGGTTGGCGCCGACATCGAGAAGGTGCGCATCGGCATCGGTTCGGATCCGCGCATCGGCTACAGCTTCATCTACCCGGGTATCGGCTACGGCGGCTCGTGCTTTCCGAAGGACGTCAAGGCGCTGATCCGCTCCGCGCATCACGTCGGCCATGATGCCGAGCTGCTGCGCGCGGTCGAGAGCGTCAACGAGCGGCAGAAGATGGCGCTGGTGCACAAGCTGCGCGCCTATTTCCAGCACCGGCTGGCGGGGCGGACCTTCGCGCTCTGGGGCCTGGCCTTCAAGCCCAACACCGACGACATGCGCGAGGCCCCGAGCCGGCTCATCATCGACGCGCTGCTGTCCGCAGGGGCGGGCGTGCGCGCCTACGACCCGGTGGCAAGTCACGAGGCCGCACGGCTCTATGCCGGCAAACCGAACTCCGAGCGGCTCATATTCTGCAAGGATGCGTATCAGGCGGCGCAGGGTGCGCAGGCGCTGCTGATCGCCACCGAATGGAAGGAGTTTCGCAGCCCGGATTATGACAGGCTGCTGGCCCTGCTGACGCAGCCGCTGATCTTCGACGGCCGGAATCTGTACGATCCGGCAGTCATGCAGCGCCTCGGTTTCGAGTATTTTGCCATCGGACGGGGGCGGGCGGTGCACGCCGAGCCGCACGCCTCAAGCCTCACCGCGGAGAATCGCTAAGCCATGCTCATGCCCGTAATCCTCTCCGGTGGCGCCGGCACGCGGCTGTGGCCGCTGTCGCGCGAGCTGTATCCGAAGCAGCTGTTGCCGCTGGTGGGCCGCCACACGATGCTGCAGGAGACCGTGCTGCGGCTCGCGGGGCTTGTGGTCTGCGAGCCGACCGTGGTGTGCAACGAGGCCCATCGTTTCCTGGTCGCCGAGCAGCTGCGGGCGATCGGATGCCAGCCGCGCGCGATCGTGCTCGAGCCGGTGGGCCGCAACACGGCCCCGGCCATCGCGCTGGCGGCGCATGCGGCGCTGGCGGCGGACGAAGGCGACGCGCTGCTGCTGGTGCTGCCGGCCGACCACGTGATCCGCGACGTGGCGGCCTTTCACCAGGCCATCGAGATCGCCAGTGCTGCGGCGCGCGACGGCGCGCTGGCCACCTTCGGCATCGTGCCGATTGGACCGGAGACCGGCTATGGCTACATCCGCCGCGGCGCACCCGCGGGCGGCAGCTACCGCATTGCGCAATTCGTGGAGAAGCCCGAGCTCGCCAGGGCGCAGGCGTTCCTGGCTTCGGGCGAGTACTACTGGAACAGCGGCATGTTCCTGTTTCGCGCCCGCCGCTACCTGGAGGAGCTGGAGCGCTTCGCGCCCGACATCGCCTCGGTCTGCCGCACCAGCTTCGCCGGCGCGACGCGCGATCTTGACTTCACGCGCCTCGATGCCGGTACTTTCCAGGTCTGCCGCAGCGAGTCGATCGACTATGCGGTCATGGAGAAGACCGCGGACGCGGTGGTGGTGCCGCTCGATGCGGGTTGGAGCGATGTGGGCTCCTGGGCCTCGCTGCACGCGGCCTGCGAGCGCAACGCGCAGGACAATGCGTTGTTCGGCGATGTCATCGTCGAGGATACGCACAACAGCTACATCTACTCGGAGAGCCGGCTGGTGGCCACGGTCGGCCTGCGCGATCACGTGGTGGTGGAGACCAAGGACGCGGTGCTGGTGGCGCCCAAGGAGCGCGTGCAGGACGTCAAGAAGCTGGTCGCGCGCCTCAAGGCCGACGGCCGCTACGAGCATGCGCTGCATCGCGAGGTGTTCCGCCCGTGGGGCAGCTACGACAGCATCGACAGCGGTCAGCGTTTCCAGGTCAAGCGCCTGGTGGTGCGTCCGGGCGGCGTGCTGTCGCTGCAGATGCACCATCATCGTGCCGAGCATTGGGTGGTGGTGTCCGGCACCGCGCGCATCACGCGCGGCGAGGAGACCTTTCTGCTCGAGGAGAATCAGTCGACCTTCATACCGATCGGCGTGCGCCATCGGATCGAGAACCCGGGGCGCATCCCGCTGCACATCATCGAGGTTCAGTCCGGCGCCTATCTCGGCGAGGACGACATCGTGCGCCTCGAGGACCGCTATGGCCGCCAGGGAACCAGTACCTAGAGGATCGCATGTGTCCAAGCTCCGCTGTTTCAAGGCCTACGACGTACGCGGCCGCATTCCGGATGAGATCAACGATGCGCTGGCCTATCAGATCGGGCTGGCGTATGCCGCTTTCGTCAAGCCGCAGAAGGTCGCGGTCGGCCGCGATATCCGTCAATCCAGTGCCGAGCTGCTCGCCGCACTGACGCGCGCTCTGAGCGATTCGGGGGTGGATGTCTCGGACATCGGGCTGTGCGGTACCGAGGGCGTGTACTTTGCCACCTTTGCCAATCAATTCGACGGCGGCATCATGGTGACCGCGAGCCACAATCCGCCCGATTACAACGGCATGAAATTCGTGCGCGAGCAGAGCCGCCCGATCAGCGCCGATACCGGTCTGAAGGACATGCAGGCGCTGATCGAGAGCGGCCAGTGGCCGGCCAAGGCGGCGCGCCCGGGCCGGGTGACGCCGCTCGACACCGGCGCCGCGTACCTGCAGCACCTGCTCGGCTACGTCGACCGCGCCGCGCTCAGGCCGCTCAAGGTGGTGGTCAATGCCGGCAACGGCGGCGCCGGCCTGGTCGTGGATCAGCTCGAGCCGCACCTGCCGTTCGAGTTCGTGAAGATCAATCACCAGCCGGACGGATCGTTCCCGAACGGCGTGCCCAATCCGATGCTGGAAGAGAATCGGGCCGGCACCATCGAGGCGATCCGTCGCACCAAGGCGGACGTCGGTCTGGCCTGGGACGGGGACTACGACCGCTGCTTCTTCTTCGACGAGCACGGCGGGTTCATCGAAGGCTACTACCTGGTGGGGTTGCTGGCCGAAGCGTTCCTGCGCCGCTACCGCGGCGCGCGCATCGTGCATGATCCGCGCCTGACCTGGAATACGATCGATATCGTGCACCATTTCGGCGGCCAGCCGGTGCTGTGCAAGTCCGGACACGCCTTCATCAAGCAGAAGATGCGCGAAGTCGACGCAGTCTACGGCGGCGAGATGAGCGCGCACCATTATTTCCGCGATTTCTCCTATTGCGACAGCGGCATGATTCCGTGGCTGCTGGTGCTCGGGGTCATGAGCGCGAGCGGCAAGACGCTGTCGGAGCTGGTCGGGGAACGGCAACGGCTGTTTCCGGCCAGCGGCGAGATCAACCGCAAGATTGGTCCGCAGATGGGCGACACCGCGAGCGTGCTCGCGCGCATGCAGCAGAATTACCAGGCGCGCGCCAAATCGATCGATTTCACCGACGGCCTGTCGATGGAGTTCGAGCGCTGGCGCTTCAATCTGCGCGGCTCCAATACCGAGCCACTGGTGCGCTTGAACGTCGAGTCGCGCGCCGACGCGCCGCTGATGCACGACAAGACGGCCGAGATCCTGAGGTTGCTCGATGGTGCCTGAAGCCGGGCTGGCGCTCGAGGCGCTGCTGAGCCGCCGCTCGGTGCCGGCGCTGCAGTTGCGCGAACCGGGCCCCTCGGAGACTCAGACGCGGCTCGCGATCGCGGCCGCATTGCGTGCGCCCGATCACGGCGCCCTGAAACCCTGGCGCCTGGTGATGATCCGCGGGGCTGCGCGCGCGCGGCTGTCTGAGCTGCTCGTGAGCCGCATGCAGCAGCGCGAGCCGGCGACGCCGCCCGGCAAGCTCGAGCGCGTACGCACCATGCCGCTGACCGCACCGCTGGTGCTGGCGGTGGGTGCACGGATCCGCCCGGACCACAAGGTGCCCGAAGTCGAGCAGCTGCTGGCGATCGGCGCCGCGGTCATGAATCTGCTCAACGCCTTTCACGCGCAGGGCTTCGGCGCGATCTGGCTCACCGGCGGCAACGCCTATGATCCCGCGGTGGCGTCCGCATTGGGCTTCACGCCGCCCGAGCGCTGCCTGGGCTTCGTCTACGTCGGCTCGGGCGAAGTGCCGGCGGTCGACGGGCCGCGTGCACCTGCGCCCGCGGACTTCGTGCGCGACTGGAATCCCTGAGGCGCAATGCCTTTCACCGTGTCGCATGTTGCGGCCGTGGTACCGGGGTATCGGTGGCTGTCGCGCTGGCACGTATTCTCGGCGGCGGTCATCGGCAGCATGGTGCCGGATTTCGGCCTGTTGCTGCCGCTGTCGTTCGGACGCTGGCAGACGCACAGCCTGTCCGCCTTGTTCACTTTCTGCCTGCCGGTCGGCCTGTGCGCATTCTGGCTGACCCAGCTGCTCATCAAGCCGGCCGTCATCGAGGTGCTGCCGGACCGTGCCTACGCGCGCCTGTGCGCGGCGCCTGCCGGCGCCGCCCTGCGGCAGCTTCGCGGCTGGCTGTACGCGGCCGCGGCGATCGTGCTCGGAGCGCTCACGCATCTGGTCTGGGATGGCTTCACGCACGAGGATGCGCGCGGCGTGCGCATGTTTCCGATGCTCGAGGACTACGGACCGGAAGTGGAAGGGCATGCGCTGCAGCTCTATCGATGGCTCCAATATGGCAGCAGCGTGCTGGGGCTGGCCGTGGTGCTGGCGGCGCTCTGGCTCTGGCTGCGGCATGCGCCGGCGTCGCAAGGCCCGTTGCCGCGGCGCCTCGCAGGCCGGGAGCGGCATGCCTGGGTCGCTGCCTACGCGCTCTGGCCGCTGCTGGCGCTCGGGGTGGTGGCAGTGCGCGCCTGGTCGGCGGGCTACCTGCCGTGGGCCTCCGGCGCCGCACTCGGCCGGATCGCGGTTGCCGGGATGCGCGGCGCGGCGCTGTCGTTGCTGCTCACCAGCGCCGTGATCCGCGTGCGCCTCGCGGGCATCTGAGCGCGCGGCAGTCGGTTGCCCGGGCACACGGCGTCATGGCGGTCCTGAGATCAAAGCGCTTCGATCTGCCCGCTCAGGCGCAGTTCGCGGCGCTGAGCGGCGACTTCAATCCGATGCACATGGATCCGCTGGCGGCGCGCCGCACGCAGGCCGGGGCCCCGGTGGTGCACGGCGTGCACGCGCTGTTGTGGCTGCTGGAGTCGATCCTCGAGGGCGCACCGGCGATTCCGCGCGCCGGGGCCCTGAATGTCCGATTTCGCAACGTGATCTACGTCGATGATGTCGCCGACGCCGAGCTCGTGCAGATCACGGCGCGTGCGCTGCGGGCGCGGGTGCTCGCGGGCGGCGTCGAGGCGCTGAGCCTGTCGATTGACTTCGGCGAGCCGCGCCAGCCAGGACCAGCGCCGGCAGTTGCCGGGGAGCCGTCGGAGCCGGTACCGCAATCCCCGCTCGACGTGGGGCTCGATCAGATCGCCGGGCGCAGAGGTCGCCTGCGATTCGTCGGCTCGGCGGCCGCGGCCGCGAGCGCGTTCCCGAACGCCGCACGGTATCTGGGACCTCGAGCCGTGGCCGCATTGGCCTGCTGCTCCAGCCTGGTGGGCATGGTGGTGCCGGGGCTGCATTCGCTGTTCCGGGGATTGGAGCTGACGGTGGGTGCGGGTTCATCCGGCGCGGATGAGCTGACGTACGCCGTCGCATCGATCGATGAGCGCTTCCGCCTGGTGCGCATCGCTGTCGTGGGCGGCGGCCTGAGCGGATCGCTGGAGGCTTTCAGCCGATTCCCGCCGGTCAGGCAGCCCGCGATGGCCCAGGTTGCGCCGCTGGTCGCCCGAGGCGATTTCGTGGGGTCCACGGCTCTGGTGGTCGGCGGCTCGCGCGGTCTCGGCGAGCTCACTGCCAAGCTGCTGGCCGCCGGCGGTGCGCGTGTGATCGTTACCTACCAGAGCGGTCGGGACGACGCCGCCAGGGTCGCCGCGGAAATCGAGCAATGGGGCGCAGAGTGCGGAAGCGTGCAGTATGACGTTCGGCGAGCAGCCTCGGCGCAGCTGGCCGCTCTGACGCACGCGCCGACGCATCTCTACTATTTCGCGACTCCGAGCATCTTCAGGCGCCGGACGGCGCCCTACGATCGGACCCGGTTCCAGGACTTCAATGTGTTCTACATCGACGGCTTCGCGGAGCTGGTCACGGCGTGCCAGCGGCTGCGGCCCGATGGCCTGAGCGTGTTCTATCCGTCTTCGGTGGCGGTGGAGACCCGGCCGGCGGACATGACTGAATACGCGATGTCGAAAGCCGCAGGCGAGATATTGTGCCAGGACCTGCAGAAATGGCTGCGCGGGATGCGTTTCGTCGTGCGACGACTGCCGCGTCTGCCCACCGACCAGACAGGCTCCCTGGTACCGATCAAGACCGCCGATCCGCTGCCGGAGATGCTGGCGGTGGTCCGGGAAATGCATCGGGCGCCGGTGGCGAGCGGCGAGCGGGTCGACTGACGTGCCGGCCGGCGTCAAGGTCGACAGCACGCTGACGCTGCGCGGCGAGCGCGGCCTGTCGGCCAACGAGCGCTGGCTCGAGCTGCTCTCGCAGCTCGAGCAGAAGCGTTCCATCGTGCGCGCGGCCAAGGCGGCGGGCCTGTCCTACAAGGCGGCCTGGGACGCGATCGACAGCATGAACAACCTCGCCGACGAGCCGCTGGTGGTGCGCGCGGTGGGCGGCCGCGGCGGCGGCGGTACGCGCCTGACGGCGAGCGGCGAGCGCCTGGTGCGCACCTTTCGCGCCGTGCAGCAGGAGAACGCCGAATTCCTGCGCAGCCTGAATCGGCGCATCGGCGATGCCTCGCAGGAACTGCGGGTGCTCGGGAGGCTGGGCATGAAGAGCAGCGCGCGCAATCAATTCGGCGGCACCGTGAGCCGCGTCCGGCGCGGTACCGTGAACGACGAGATCGAGATCGAGCTGCGCGGCGGCGAGCGGCTGGCGGCCACGGTGACGCACGAGAGCACGGCGGCGCTGGGCCTGGCGCGCGGCGTGCCGGTCACCGCCTGGATCAAGGCCTCCTGGATCATCATCGCGCTGCCTGACGAGACGCCGCTGAAGCTCTCGGCGCGCAATCGCCTGAGCGGCACGATCGCTCGCCTGGTGCGCGGCGCGGTCAACACCGAAGTCGTCATCGAGCTCGCTGGCGGCAACACGGTAGCGGCAACCATCACCAACGTCTCGGCGCGCGAGCTCAGGCTCAAGCGCGGCCTGCCGGCCATCGCGGTGTTCAAGGCGTCGAGCGTGATCCTCGGGGTGGCGGGCTGACGGCGGCGCGGCGCCGACTCGCGGCGCGGGGCGCCGGGCCCGCTAAGGCGCGGCGAGCAGCTCGCCGTGCGTCATCCACAGCACCCGATCGGCGAGGAATTCGACCTCCCGCCGCTCATGGCTCACGTAGATCATCGGGATGCGCACTTCGTCCCTGATGCGCCTGAGGAACGGCAGGATCTGCTGCTTGAGCCGCTGATCGAGCGAGGACAACGGCTCGTCGAGCAGCAGCAGGCGCGGCGAGCACAGCAGCGCGCGCCCGAGCGCCACGCGTTGGCGCTCCCCGCCCGAGAGCTGCGCCGGCTTTCGCTGCAGCAGCGGCTCGAGCTCGAGCAGCGCGGCGACGGCCGCGAGCGTCAGGCGGCGCTCACCCGCCGGCAGGCGCCGCTCGCCGTAGAGCAGGTTGCCGCGCACGCTCAGGTGCGGAAACAGCCGTCCCTCCTGGAACACCAGGCCGAAGTGCCGGCGCCAGGGCGGTACGCACAGCCGGCGCGCACTGTCGTTGAGCAGCTCGCCCGCGAAGCGCAGGGTACCCCGGCGCGGCTGCAGCAGCCCGGCGATCAGTGCCAGCAGCGTGCTCTTGCCGGCGCCGGAGGGGCCGCAGATGCCGGTGACGCCGGCTCCGAGGCTGCCGCGAGCGTGCAGCTCGAACTCGCCGCGCGCAAACGACAGGTCCATCTGCAGCATGCTCACGCCGCCTCCCGCCCCAGCAGCCGCTCGGCACGCCGGTTGAGCAGGTGCGCCAGCAGCAGCGCCAGCAGCGCCAGGGCCAGCGACAGCAGCGCCAGGCGAGCCGCCGCCGAATCGCCGTCGGGCAGGTGGGTGTAGGAGTAGATCGCGAGCGGCAGCGTCCGGGTCTCGCCCGGTATGTTGCCGACGAACGCCATGGTGGCGCCGAATTCCCCCAGGCCGCGGCTGAAGCACAGCAGTGTGCCGGCGATGATGCCCGGGCTCGCGAGCGGCAGGCTGATGCTCAGAAACGCGCCCCAGGGTGTTGCGCCGAGCGTGGTCGCGGCCTGCTCCAGGCGTCGATCGATCATGCGAAACGCGACCCGGATCGGCTGCACCATCAGCGGGAAGGCCATGACTGCCGAGGCCAGCACCGCTCCCTTCCAGTTGAAGGCCAGGCTCAGATGGAAGTGCCGCAGCAGCAGCGCACCGATGGGCCCATGGCGGCCGAACAGCAGCAGCAGCGCGTAGCCCGGCACCACCGGCGGCAGCACCATCGGCAGCTGCACCAGCACGTCGAGCAGGAACTTGCCCGCGAATTCGCGCCGCGCCAGCAGCCAGGCCAGGCCGATGCCGGCCGGCAGGCACAGCACGGTCGCCGTGGAGGCAACGCGCGCCGACAGCCAGAGAGCCTGGGTCTCGTCCGCGGTGAGCAGCATTCTAAGGTCCCGGGGCCGGCAGCGGCGTGAAGCCGTAGTGCTGGAACACCGGCGCGGCCGCAGGCGAGGACAGGAAGCGCAGGAAGGCCGCGGCGTCGGGGCGCGCACCGTTCACGAGCGCAAAGGGGTAGACGATGGGGGCATGCGAATCGGCCGGGAACCGGGCCACCACGCGTACCTTGTGGCTGATCGAGGCGTCGGTCGCGTAGACGATGCCGAGCGCGCACTCGCCCCGCTCCACGAACGCCAGGGTATTGCGTACGTCCTCGGTGCCGACGATCCGGTCCCTGAGCGCCGGCCACCAGCCGAGCCGCTCGAGCGCCTGCTGGGCGTAGATTCCCGCCGGCACCGTGCCGGGCTCACCGGCGCACAGTTTCCCGCTGAAGGCGGAGCCGATCGGAAATTGCGGACGCATCTCCACCTGCACCGCGCTGCCGGCCGGCGCGATCAACACCAGCGAGGTGCCGAGCAGGTTGCGGCGGCTGGCACGATCGATCCGGCCGCGCGCATCCAGATAGTCCATCCAGCGCAGATCGGCCGAGGCGAACAGATCCGCCGGCGCGCCGGCGTCGATCTGCCGCGCGAGCGTGCCCGAGGAGGCGAAGTCGAGCGCCGGAGCCGCGTGGCCGGCGCGCTGCCAGCCCTGGGCCAGCTCGGTGAGCGCATCGGTCAGGCTTGCGGCCGCGAATACGCGCACGCGATCCTCGGCCACGGCGCTCCGGGCCTGGCCGAGCAGCAGGCCGGCCAGGATGCACAGACGCAGTACGGTCGGCGTGCGCTCGTTCACGCTATGTAGGCTCATATATAGCGCAGTCGCTGTCAATGAGCTCCGGTGGCGCGGCCGCGGGCCGACCGGGCCGTGGCCGGACCCTGTAGACTACGGCGCTGGTCCGCCACAGCACGAGCCCATGAGCGCCGGAACCGGTCCGCAGCGACCCCCCGACAGCCCACCGCCCACCCGCAGCGAGCGGCTGAATACCAAGGCGGCCGGAATCATCGGTCTGGCGGTGATGTGCAGCCGCATCCTCGGACTGGTGCGCGAGCAGGTGTGCGCCTACCTGTTCGGCGGCGGCGCCGCCATGGATGCCTTCACCGCCGCGTTTCGCATCCCCAACCTGCTGCGCGACCTGTTCGCCGAAGGCGCCCTGTCGACCGCCTTCGTCACCACCTTCAGCAAGACCATTGCGCGCGGCGGCGATGCGGCCGCCTGGCGCCTGGCCAACAAGGTCGCGACCCTGACCGCGCTCGCGCTCAGCGCGATCTGCGCGCTCGGCATCGTGTTCTCGCCGCAGCTGGTGGCGGCGGTTGCGCCGGGCTTCGATCCGCAGAAGGCCGCGCTGACGGCCACGCTGACACGCATCATGTTTCCGTTCATCCTGCTGGTGTCGCTGGCGGCGCTGGTCATGGGCATGCTCAACGCCAAGCACGTGTTCGGCATGCCGGCCATGGCCTCGAGCTTCTTCAACATCGGCTCGATCGTCGTCGGTGTGCTGCTCGGCGCCTGGTTCGATCCGCACTTCGGCCCGCGCGCGCTCATCGGTCTGGCGCTCGGAACGCTGTTCGGGGGCGCGCTGCAGCTCGGCGTGCAGCTGCCGCAGCTGCGCGGACTGGGCTATCACTACCGGCCGGACCTGCAGTGGCGCGATGCCGGCATCAGCGCCATCCTGGGCCTCATGGGCCCGTCGGTGATCGCCGCCAGCACCACCCAGCTCAATGTGCTGGTGAATTCGATGTTCGCCTCGACGCTCGGCGACGGCCCGATCTTCTGGCTCGCGATCGCGTTTCGCCTGATGCAGCTGCCGCTCGGCCTGTTCGGCGTCGCCCTCGGCACGGTAACGCTGCCGCTGCTGTCGCGCCTGATGGTGGCCGGCAACCGGCCGGCGTTTCGCGCCGAGCTCGCGCGCGGCATGCGCCTGGCATTCCTGTTGACGCTGCCGTCGAGCGTGGGCCTGATGATGCTGGCCGAGCCGATCATCTCCGTGCTCTACCAGCACGGCAGATTCGATGCCTTCCAGGCGACGCAGGCGGCCGGCGCATTGCGCTTCTATGCCATCGGCCTGTCCGCGTACGCGGCGCTCAAGGTGCTGGTCAATGCCTTCTACGCGCTCGATCGGCGCAAGACGCCGATGCTGGTGAGCTTCCTGGCGGTGGCGCTGAATCTGCTGTTCAACTGGCTCTTCACCTTTCGTCTGGGCTGGGGCGTGCGCGGCCTGGCGTTCTCGACCGGTTGCGTCGCGCTGAGTAATTTCCTGGTGCTCTACTGGCTCATGCACCGCCAGCTCAAGCGCCTCGAGACGCGCCGGATGCTGGCCATGCTGGCCCGGGTCGGACTGGCGTGCGCCGCACTGGCGGCCGTCTGCTGGGCTTCGCAGCACTGGCTGCTCGCCGACTGGAGCGGGCAGGGCTTCGGGCGCCGGCTCGGCTCCTTGCTGCTGGCCGTGGCGGCAGGAGCACTGGCGTTTGTTGTCAGCGGCGTTGCGCTGCGGATCGAAGAGCTCGAGGAGCTGGTCACGGCCATCAGGCGCCGGCTGCAACGCTAGCGGCCGCGGCGGCCTTCAGGGCGAAGCGCCGCAGACCGCCTCGCCCTTGTCGAACACGATGCGCCAGGTGTTGGGCGCCTCGAGCCGCCAGATCGAATTGAAGCGGCCGACCAGCTTGCCTTTCTGGTACACCGGGCCGGTGCTCAGGGCCAGCGTGCCCGACGCCAGCACCTCGACGTGGTCGGGCGCCCAGGCGAACGGCGCCTGCGGGGAATCGAAGTAGGGTGCCCATTGTTCGGCCACCTCGGCCGCGCCGTGTTTGACCGCGTTGCCGCTGAAGAACACGGCGTCGGGGGAGAGGAAGGTGATGAAGCGCTTGAAGTCGCGTGTGGCCATGGTGTTGGCGAACGCCCGCTCCGCCGCGACGACTTCGGCCGTGGCCGCCGCAGTGGCGGCCTGCGCGCTCTCGGGCGTGGGTGCCGGGGCTGGTTGGATCGCCTTCGCAGCGGCGGGCGGAGTGCCGGACTTCGGGCCGCCGGCGCAGCCGCCCAGCAGGCAGACTGCCGCGACTGCTGCCACAATGCCGGCTGTCACGGTGCGTATTGCGTGGGTCATCATTCCGATCCTTGCTGGCGACGCTGCGCCTATGGTCGGCCGTGCGGCGCGGCTTGTCGACCGGCGCCGGGCGTACGGCGCCGGCGGACCACCAACGGCAGCGGCAAGGGGAACTCCATGGCGATTTTCGGCGATCTGGTGACGACCGCATTCGAGCTGCCGCGTCAACGTGTGGTGCAGAACCTCGGCATCGCGCGCGGCATCGTCGTGCGCTACGACGCCACCGACATCGCTCCGGGCGTCACCGAAGTGCTCGCCTACGGCAGCGCGGTCCGGGTCGAAGCCGCGACCTGAGCGGCCGCGGCCGCTTCACGGCGGGCTCATTGCTCCGGCAGCGGCACCGGCTTGACCTGACCGCAATCGGCGCCTTTGTAGACGGAAGTGGACTCCGCGGTCCATTCAATCGGTCTCGCGGCCGGGCCGGCCTGGATCGAGCCGACGAAGTGGACCTTGCCGCTGGCATGCCCATCGTCCTTCCACCAGGACTCGACGGTTCCCTTACCGCTCGCCGCGCCCGTGCAGAGCATATCCGCGGTCATGCCGTGGGCGCTCGTCACGACGTTGGCCAGGTGACAGTCGCCGTGCGTCTGCGGAGGGACGGCGCCGTACTTGTCGATCTGCTGCTGCGTCAGGCACACCTGTACTGTGTGCGGCGCATTGGCGCTGGGCGGCATGCCCCCCATGCCGGGCGGCATCGGCGACTTCTGCCACGTCATGACGGTGGTCACTTCCCACAGCCCGGCCTTGCGGGTCTGCGCCCAGGCGATGCTCATGAGAGCGATCAGGCATCCGCCCGCAATCGTCCACTGTCGTGCGCTACACATGATTTTCCCCCTGTCCGATGGCGGCAAAGCGTACCGATGCGGCGCCGGGCAGGCAAATCGTCCGGGCGCAGCCGAGGTGCGCTGCCGCTGGCCGGCCTCAGCCGCGGCCGTAGAGCGGCATATTCGTCGCCATGATGGTCATGAACGGGATATTGGCATCCTGAGGCAGGTTCGCCATGTAGATCACGGCACGGGCGACCTGCGCCACGTCCATGCGCGGCTCCGTGGCCAGTGAGCCATGGGCCTGCAGCACGCCGGTCTGCATGTCGGCAGTCATGTGAGTAGCGGCATTGCCGACGTCGATCTGGGAGGCTGCGATGCCGAACGGCCGGCCGTCGAGCGTGATCGATTTGGTCAGACCGGTGATCGCATGCTTGGCGGCGGTATACGGGGCGCTGTGCGGACGCGGTGCGTAGGCCGATATGGAACCGTTGTTGATGATCCGACCGCCCATCGGCCGCTGCGTCTTCATCATCCGCATCGCCTCCCGGGCGCAGAGCAGCGCGCCGGTGAGATTCACGGCGACCACGTTCTGCACCGCATCCACCGGCAGCTCATCGAGCGGCACCGCCGGTGCCGGGATGCCGGCGTTGTTGAACAACAGATCGATGCGGCCGAACTCCGCCTGCACACGGGCAAACAGCGCGCTGACCGAGCTCGCGTCGGCAACGTCGGTGGGCACGCAGAGCAGGCGAGCGCCGCCGCTCGATCCGGCCGCGGTCGCCTGCAGGGCGTCGCTGCGCCGGCCCGCGAGCACCACGGCGTAGCCGTCGGCGTGCAGAGCGCGGGCCACGCAGCGGCCAATGCCGCTGCCCGCTCCGGTCACGATGGCGACGCGCGCGCCGGACGTCATGCTGCGCATGCTCGCATGGCGTGCAACTGTATCGCCTCAGATTCCATCATCGGACGCCTCCTCGCATGCCGCACTTGCCGTGTCGGCGCGTTCAGGCGGCCCGGCTTGAGGCACGCATCCTATTATGGAACCGTCTGTTTTTGTTGGTGGGCGGTACTGGGATCGAACCAGTGACCCCTGCCGTGTGAAAGCTCTCTTACAGTATCCGGCTATTTCCCGTGGTTCAGTAATTATCTGATTCTGCAGAAGTTAATACGACCTCGTTACTCGCTGTTTCCGCAAGCATTTCCGTACCGTTGCCGTACGGCACGAGTCGTTGTCTCGCCACGCTCCGCCGCGCACCGCTACGCGTCGTCCCGTTCGACGCGAGCGCGTGTTCACGGTAACCGTGGATACGGCGCTGCGCGCCGCCGCCGAGCAGCGCGCCGCCGCGGACCATAAGCGTGAGTGCTCGCCGATGGCGCGAGCGATCAAAGGGTAACCGCCTGCGTTGATGACGATTGCGGACTCGACGCGCCAGGGACGGCGGTTGGCTAATTCGCAGCTACAACCGCCTCCGCCGTCCGGAGTAATTCTGCCGCCTCGGCTTTTGCTTGAAGTCCCGGAATTAGTTTGTGCAGAACTTTGAATACTGGTTCAGCGCCGGTCAGTTCGTCGGGCGCGTTCGCAAATACGCTCTGCAGCTCAAGGCCCTTGCGCTGGTGCTTCGCGATCAGCAGGGCAAGAATGACGAACGCTACAGCCCCGGTGCACCAAAATTTCGCGCTGCTCTCGTCGAGGGTGCTTGGGTCCGTTAGAGCATCGCCGGTCGGGCTGATGTCCACATAGGTTGCTTTGAGCCGCAGGTTTTGCAACCCCTGGCCGAAAAACGACTCCCAAGACTGATGCGTGCCTTCTCGCTTCTCCTTTTCGACAGTTGCAGCGGCGAACGCGTTAAGCCGCTCGGTCGAATCTGCGAACTCGCCTGCCTGCAGGCGCCGCACGAACTCTGCAAGCTCAGGATGAGCCGCAATGTCCTTCTGTTGTTGAGCCGTGAGGCTTACATCAGCGGGGTTTGCTCCGCTCATGTAGAACTTGACCCATTCAGCGGTCCAAGGCCACGACTGGAGACCCTTTAGCAAACCGAGAAAGAGCACTGCATGCTTAGCGTGACGCTTTTCCTTGGGCGCCGTCCCGTTGGCCGTTATCCAGCTCAATTTGCCTGCCTCCTCGATTGCCAAGACGGCCGAGGCGATGGCGCTCGGGAACCGCCCCGCCTTGTAGTGCTGGTCGGCCTCAAGCAGATGCCTAAAGGAGTTGGCAGCGATAGCTCTTAGCGCCGCGTCGGAAACTATTACTGGCGCGTTCATGCGGGGCCTAATGAAGTATCGCCTGCCACCTGTCCCGGCTGGCTACTGCCCTCCGGTGCGGTTTGCGTGGGCGTGGGCGCGTTCGTGAGCACCAGAGGCGGAAGGCGATGAAATACACGATTGTTAAACGCGCGCTTCCCGAGATAGCAGGCGACGAGGAACACGATGGCCGCTCTGGCGATGGCGGGGCCGTTGAATGTCTTAGAGCTTGTCGCAATGGCTGTCACGATCACCACGGCGGCACCGGCCATGCCCCACGTCATCGTCTGAGCAACAACCCTTTCCCTTTCCGTGATTTCGGTGCGCTTCGGGACCCTGCGAGCCTCCTGAATTAACGCGAAAAATCGCTGG
>DAHUYP010000017.1 GCA_027315105.1 Gammaproteobacteria bacterium | reverse complement strand
AGTGGACCTCACGCGCGAGGTTCGCCAGCAGGAAGGCGCGGTCGAAGGCTGGATCGACCAGGCGCGGCGCGTGGTGCAGCAGCCGCGCATGCCGGCGATCGAAACGGGGCCGCAATGCCACGCACCTTATGAATGCGGCTTTCTCACTTTCTGCCAGAGCCAGGAGACCCAGCCCGAGCATCCGGCCACACTGATCCCCGGCAAACGTCGCGCCGCACTGGCCGCGCTCATGGCGCAGCGCCGCGATCTGGCCCTGCAGGAGGTGCCGGACGCGCTGTTGAGCGATCGGCAGCGCCGGGTCAAGCACTGCACCCTGAGCAACCAGACGATGCACGACCTGGAAGGCGCGACGGCCGATCTGCGGCATGCCCTGCCGCATTACTACCTCGACTTCGAGACGGTGCAGTTCGCGGTGCCGATCTGGAAGGGCACACGGCCCTACCAGCAGATCCCGTTCCAGTTCGTGCTGCTCAGGCACGGGCGCAACGGCGCCATCGAGCAGACCGACTTCCTCGATGTCTCCGGCAACGATCCCTCGCGTTCGCTGGCTGAGAGCCTGATCCGGGCCTGCGGTCGACAGGGCGTCATCTATGCCTACAACGCCGGGTTCGAGCGCCGGGTGATCCAGGATCTGGCGCAGCGCTTCCGTGCTCTGCGCGAGGATCTGCTGGCGATGGCCGACCGGCTGTTCGATCTGCTCGCGGTCGCGCGCAAGCACTACTACCACCCCGCCCAGTGCGGTAGCTGGTCGATCAAGGCGCTGCTTCCCGCGATGTCGGGAGGCGATCCCTATGCCGATCTCGAGGGCATCCGCGAGGGTGGCATGGCGGCCGAGGCCTACCGGCACGCCATTCAGAGCGACACGGCCGAAACCGAGCGTCAGGTCATCGCGGACCAGCTGAAGCGCTACTGCGCGCTCGATGTCCAGGCCATGCGTACCGTGCGGGATACCCTGACGGGCACGGCCGGGCCGAAAAGACGAAGCGCGAGGGGTCAGCGCCGCACGTAGCGCTTCTGGATCTTGCGCACGTTGCGGCCGAGGCCACGCAACCACCAGTCCAGTTGGTCCCGCTCATCGACCGTGGCGCGGACGCGGAACCAGTTCTTCTGCGCCGTCGGCTCGATGCTCTGGTCCGCCGCGAGCTTGCGCTCCTCGAGATGCCGCGCCAGCCAGCCGACCACCTCCATCGTCAGGGCGATGCGGCGCCCGGTCGGAAACTGCATCGGGTGCTCCTGCGCCACATACCGGGCGAGGTCGAAGCCCGGCGCATGGCGCGCCGACGTATCGTCCAGCACGGCGCGCCGCATCCGGTGCACGGCCAGTTGCCGAACGTCCGCGTAGTCATCGAGCAGCGCCGCCAAGTACAGCACGCCGTCGTAGTGAATCAGGCCTTGGGGATGAACGCGGTGACGACGCCACGACGACTGCGCCAGTCCGCGGTAGTCGGCCGCAAAGACCCGTTCGGTCAATAGCGCGTCGTACACCACCTCCAGCACCGCCGGGTTGACCTCGGGCAGGAGCAGCGGGGCACCGGAGGAAATGACCGCGATCTTGTCCTGCCAGCGTGCCGCGGCGGTCTGCGCATGCAGCGAAAGCACCTGGCCGGCGCGCTGCATGTGCGGTTCCAGCCGTTGCAGCGCGGCGCGCGGCAGCAAGGGCGTGAGGAACTTGCGCACCAGTTGCAGCGTGAGCGCCGTCTCGACCTCCATGCCCGGCAGTTCCAGCACGCGGCTGCC
>DAHUYP010000088.1 GCA_027315105.1 Gammaproteobacteria bacterium | reverse complement strand
GGCGCCGCCGGCGCCGCCGGGCGGCAGCTGTAGCGCCAGCGTGCGCGTCACGGGCGGGTAACACAGGCCGGCCTCGGCGCAGCCTTGATAGGTGATCTGCAGCGACAGATCGAGCGGACCGTCGCTCGAGCGCCGCACCGGCAGCGTCGCCACCAGTTCGTCGTGATAGACGACCTGCCGGCCGAAATACTCATCGGACTTGACCTGACCGTCCGGTAGCTGCACGGCCCCGACGATGGCGTGCGCGGCCGTGCCGGCGATCTTGATTCGGTCGCGGTAGAGGTAGTAGCCCGGTGCGATGGCCCAGATCAGGCGCACGCGTTGCGGGCCGTCGGGGATCGCGCTGAGCTGAAACGCCTTCTCGGGCGGCAGGAAATCATCGCCGGATCGGACGGCGTGGGACTGGTCGAGAACCGCGTCGATGGCGGAGCCGCCGGCGGCGCCGGTGGCGGCCGGCTGGAGCAGCAGCATCAGTACGCAGCCGCCCAGCAGTGCCCACAGGCGCCCTTGGCCGTTCTCATTGCGCTTCATGGATCGCCACCGCCTTGACGGACAAGAATTCAATCCTCTCAGACCTCGCGGCGCGCCGGCCGTGCGCCGCGGCACAGTCTGCGCTGGCCGTCCTGGATTTCACGCCTTTACGATCAAGCACTTGGCCCTGCAGCGGCGCTGCCTGGGGAGGGCTGCAGGAGCATATTGGCGCGCCAGGGCTTGAAACTCCAGTGGCCGCCCCTATGATTAGCAGCCAACCGGGGAGAGTGCTAACACTCTCTTTGGACTGGCGGCGACCCGCTCGCCCGAACGATTTTCGTTTCAACTCAAGTATCTAATTCAAAGGAGTGGCAAGCATGAAGATTCGTCCCCTTCATGACCGCGTGATCGTCAAGCGTCTCGAGGAAGAGCGCACGTCACCTGGCGGCATCGTAATCCCGGACACCGCAGCCGAGAAGCCCGTGCAGGGCAAGATCGTGGCGGTCGGCAAAGGCAAGATCCTGGAAGACGGGCAGGTCCGTCCGCTCGACGTCAAGGTCGGCGACAAGATCCTGTTCGGCAAGTACACCGGCACCGAGGTCAAAGTCGAGGGCGAAGACCTCGTGGTCATGCGTGAAGAAGACGTCATGGCCATCATCGAAGCCAAGTAATTCATTCGAGGACCACAACAATGGCAGCCAAAGAAGTACGTTTTAGCGACGATGCCCGGGGCCGCATGTTCCGGGGCGTCAACATCCTGGCGAACGCCGTCAAGGCGACGCTCGGCCCCAAGGGCCGCAATGCCGTGCTCGAGAAGAGCTTCGGCGCTCCGACCGTTACGAAGGACGGCGTCTCGGTCGCGAAGGAAATCGAGCTCAAGGACAAGTTCGAGAACATGGGCGCGCAGATGGTGAAGGAAGTCGCTTCCAACACCTCCGACGAGGCCGGCGACGGCACCACGACGGCGACCGTGCTGGCGCAGGCCATCATCCGCGAGGGCCTGAAGGCCGTGGCCTCGGGACGCAACCCGATGGACGTCAAGCGCGGCATCGACAAGGCCGTGATAGCGGCGACCGAGGAGCTCAGGAAGCTCAGCAAGCCGTGCAAGGACAGCAAGGCGATCGCGCAGGTCGGCACGATCTCGGCCAACTCCGATGAGAGCATCGGCAAGACGATCGCGGATGCGATGGAGAAGGTCGGCAAGGAAGGCGTGATCACGGTCGAGGAAGGCTCGGGCCTCGACAACGAGCTGGACGTGGTCGAAGGCATGCAGTTCGATCGCGGCTATCTGTCGCCGTATTTCATCAACAACCAGGCCAACCAGAGCACGGAGCTCGAGAAGCCGTACGTGCTGCTGGTGGACAAGAAGATCAGCAACATCCGCGAGCTGCTGCCGGTGCTCGAAGGCGTCGCGAAGGCGGGCCGCCCGCTGCTCGTGGTGGCCGAGGATGTCGAGGGCGAAGCGCTCGCGACGCTGGTCGTGAACAACATCCGCGGCATCCTCAAGGTCGCGGCCGTGAAGGCGCCGGGCTTCGGTGATCGGCGCAAGGCCATGCTGCAGGACATCGGCATTCTGACCGGCGGCACCGTGATCTCGGACGAGGTCGGCCTGTCGCTCGAGAAGGCGTCCCTGAACGATCTCGGCGAAGCGAAGAAGATCGTGGTCGAGAAGGAGAACACCACCATCATCGACGGCGCCGGCAAGACCTCCGACATCAAGGCGCGCGTGGAGTCGATTCGCCAGCAGATCGAGGAAGCCACCTCCGATTACGACAAGGAGAAGCTGCAGGAGCGGGTCGCCAAGCTCTCCGGCGGCGTGGCGGTGATCAAGGTCGGCGCCGCCACCGAGATCGAGATGAAGGAGAAGAAGGCGCGCGTCGAGGATGCGCTGCATGCCACGCGCGCTGCGGTCGAGGAAGGCGTGGTGCCGGGCGGCGGTGTCGCCCTGATCCGCGCGCAGAAGGCGCTCGACAAGCTGGAAGGCGCGAACGAGGACCAGACCGTGGGCATCGCGATCCTGCGCCGCTCGATCGAGGAGCCGCTGCGTCAGATCGTCGAGAATGCCGGCGAAGATGCAGCCGTGATCCTCAACAAGGTCAAGGACGGCAAGGGCAGCTTCGGCTACAACGCCGCCACCGGCGAGTTCGGCGACCTGATCGAGGCGGGCATCCTGGATCCGACCAAGGTGACGCGCCTGGCGCTGCAGAATTCGGCCTCGGTGGCCGGGCTGCTGCTGACCACGGAAGTCATGGTCGCGGAGGCGCCGAAGGACGAGGCGGAGCACGGCCACGGCGCCCCGGGCGGCATGGGCGGCATGGGCGGCATGGATATGTAGCCATCCGGCGACATCCGTTCGAGCGATGAGGATCGGGGGCCGGGCGCAAGTCCGGCCCCTTTTCTTTTTCAGGTCAAGGAGTTGCGCGCGCCCAGGCGCTTCCCGACGCCGCCGCCGCGCCTGGCCGGCAATGGGTAACTTCCAGTAATGTATTAGTAACGAATAGTTAACTTTACAAACGAAAATTCTGCGGTATAGTTGTCCTCAGGGTGAGGCGGACGCCAGTTCGCGGAGCCCGAAAAGTCGCGGAACAAGACCCCCCCGTTTCCGCGCAATACCTTGAAGCCCCGCTATGCGGGGCTTTTTTTTGCCCGCGGCTGCACCTGGAATGGGCATTCGTGCGTAGCGTCCCGGGATTGCGGCATGATTGCGGCGCCGCTGCCGCTGCCCCCGAGGCGAGGCTGATCAAGCCGTGTCGATCCACGTCGCGCTGAACCTGGTCAGGCATTACCGGTACCACCGGCCGCTGAGCCTGAGCGCGCAGCCGGTGCGGCTGCGGCCTGCGCCGCACCGCCACTGCCCCAACCGGCAGCCCGGACGGGTTGGGGAATTCGTGGCCGGAGTGCGCTATCGTGCCTGGCAGCCGGCTGCCCCCCCGGAGCCGGCCCATCCGGACTTCCCCCTCACCCTGGATCTGCGTCGCTCCGCCTGAGCGCGGCCGGGATCGATTCTCAGTGCGCACGATGGCCGATCCGAATCAGTTCCTCTACGCCGGCAGTCTGCAGCGCTATGACGAATTGCTCGAGCGCGACGGCAGCATGCGCGCGCACTGGCGGCCGCTGATCGAGCAGCTGTCGAACGGCGGTGCGGAGGCCGTGCGGCGCTGCGTGGAGATGACGCGGCGGCTGATCATCGAGAACGGCGTCACCTACAACGTCTACGCCGACCCGCAGGGACGCGACCGTCCCTGGCAGCTCGATCCGCTGCCGCTGCTGATCGAGGGCCGTGAGTGGCGCGAGATCGAGGCCGGGGTGAGGCAGCGCGCGCAGCTGCTCAATGCGCTGCTGGCCGATCTGTACGGGCCGCAGCGCCTGATCGTCGAGGGCCTGGTGCCGGCCGAGCTGGCATTCGGTCATCCGAATTTCCTCTGGGCCGCGCACGGCATCCGCCCGCCGGGCGACACCTGGCTGCAGCTCTACGCAGCCGACCTGGCGCGCGCGCCGGACGGGCGCTGGTGGGTGCTCGGCGATCGCACGCAGACCCCCTCGGGTCTCGGCTATGCGCTCGAGGATCGGGCGATCATCGCACGCGTGCTGCCGGGGCCGGTGAGCGAACTGGCCGTGCGGGCGCTGGCCGGGTTCTTCCACACCTTGCGCGAGAGCCTCACGCGGCTCGACGACGCAGGCGGTCCGCCGCTGGCGGTGGTGCTGACCCCGGGGCCCTTCAATGAGACCTATTTCGAGCACGCGTACCTCGCGCGCCACATGGGATTGCCGCTGGTGCAGGGCCAGGACCTCACGGTGCGCGACGACACCGTGTATCTCAAGACGCTCTCGGGCCTGCGGCGCGTGCGCGCGATCTTTCGCCGCCTCGACGATGACTATTGCGATCCGCTCGAGCTGCGCGCCGATTCGGCGCTCGGCGTGCCGGGCCTGCTCGGCGCCGTGCGGGCAGGGCGGGTGGCGCTGGCCAATGCGCTCGGCAGCGGCGTGCTCGAGTCGGCTGCATGGCTCGGATTCCTGCCCGGCGCGGCCGGCGCGCTGCTCGGCGAATCGCTGCGGCTGCCGTCGGTGGCCACCTGGTGGTGCGGGGAGCGACCGGCGCTCGACTACGCGCTCGCGAACCTGGATCGACTGGTGGTCAAGCCGGTGTTTCCGAACCAGAGGTTCGAGGCGCGCTTCGGCCGCGATCTGGATTGCGCGCAGCGCGCCGAGCTGCATGCGCGCCTGCGCGGCAGGCCCTATGCGTACGTGGCGCAGGAGCGCATCTCGTTGTCCCAGGCGCCCTGCTGGGGCGCCGGCGCCCACGTTCGCCTGACCCCGCGAACCCTGACGATGCGCGTGTATGCGGTCGCTGGCGCCAACGGTTACGAGGTCATGCCGGGCGGACTGGCGCGCATCGCCGCCGAGGGCGTGGTCGACATCGTCTCCAGCCAGCGCGGCGGCGGCAGCAAGGACGTGTGGGTGCTGGCCGAGTCGCCGGCCTCGAGCGCGCGGCCCTCGCCGGCGAGCGTGACCGCCGGCGCCGCCGCCTCGGCGGCCGGCGCGGGCACCGCGGGCGCCGTGGGCGCCGATTCCCAGCTCACGTCGCGCGATACCCGCGTCGACGAGCTGCCGTCGCAGCTGGTCGAGAGCCTGTACTGGCTGGGCCGCTATTCGGAACGCTGCGAGGACAAGGCGCGGCTGCTGCGCGCCAGCCTCGCGACGCGCACCCAGGCATCCACCTGGCGCATGGCGCGCGGGCAATGCGTCCACTACGGCGTGCTGGCGGCCGACGGCGATGCGCTCGAGACGCTGTATGACGACGCCGAGGAATTCGGGCTGGCGGCCGACCTGGGCAGGCTCGGCTGGTGCGCGACGCAGTCGCGCAGCCGCCTGTCGGCCGAGCACTGGCGCTCGATCAGCGTCATGCAGCGCCATTTCCACGAGGCTGGGGCGTCGCTGGCCGACCCGCTCGAAACGCTGGACCGGTTGCTGGTGTCGCTGACCGCGCTGTGCGGGTTTGCGCTCGATGACATGACGCAGGACGACGGCTGGCGCCTGCTGATGCTCGGCCGGCGGCTCGAGCGCACCCAGTTCCTGGCCGGGCTGCTCGCCGCCCGGCTCTCTTCGGGCGCGCCGCCCGATCAGGGCGAGCTCGAGTGGCTGCTCGACGTCGGCGCCGTCAGCATCACCTATCGTACGCGCCACCTGTCCACACCGCGGTTGGCGCCGGTGCTGCAGCTGCTGATCTTCGATGAGTCGAGCCCGCGCGCCCTGGCGTTCCAGTGGGGCGCCATCCGCCAGACGCTGGCGGAGCTCGCCCAGTCCCTGGGCGCGGGGCCGGACGAGCAGCTCGAGGAGCCGGTGGCGCGGCTGACGGCGCTCGGCACCGCGGCGCTCGAGGAGGAGGGCGAGCAGGGCGCCGCGCGCCGGCAGTCGGTCGCGGCGGCGCTGGCGGCGCTGTCGGCGGCCGCGGGCCGGCTGTGCGATCGGCTCGCCATGCGCCACTTCTCGCTGGTCGATCTGGACCTGCATACGGTCGCCACATGAGCAGCGTGCGCTACGCCGTACGCCACGAGACGCTCTACCGCTACAGCCGCGGGGTCGCGCATTCCCACCAGCAGCTGCACCTAACGCCGCGCGACTCGGAGCGCCAGCGCTGCCTCGAGCACGCCGTTTCGATCACCCCGCAGCCGTCGATGCGGGCCGAATATACCGACGCCTTCGGCAACCGGGTCACGCGCGTGGAGATCGATCGTCCGCACGATTGCCTGAGCGTGGTCGCGGACATGCAGGTCAGCCTGGCGCCGCGGCCCGGGATCGATCCCAGGCAGGGTGAGAGCTGGGAGCGCGTACGCGATCGGCTCTGTTACGCGGCGTGCGCGCGCGATGCGGCCTGGCTCGAGGCGCTGCGCTTTCGCAGCGAATCGCCGTACGTGCGCGTCAAGCGCGTGTTCGGCGAGTTTGCGCGCGACTGCCTGACCCCCGGCGCATCCGTGCTGGCCGGGGCCGAGGCACTGATGGCCAAGATGCACCGGGAATTCACCTATGCGCCCGGCGCGACCGAGATTGCCACACCGCTGCTGGAGGTGTTCGGCAAGCGCTCCGGCGTGTGCCAGGACTTTGCCCACCTGATGATCGCCAGCTTGCGCAGCGTCGGACTGGCCGCGCGCTACGTCAGCGGCTATCTGCGTACGCAGGCGCCGGCCGATGCGGCGCGCGCGCCGGCCCCGGCGACGTCGCCGCTGCAGGGGGCGGATGCATCGCATGCCTGGGTCGCGGTGTTCGCGCCCCCTTTCGGCTGGGTGCAGCTCGATCCGACCAACAACGTGTGCGTCGATCAGGACCATGTCGCGCTGGCGTGGGGCCGCGATTTCGGCGACGTCTCGCCGCTGCGCGGCGTGATCCTGGGCGGCGGCGCGCATACGCTGGGCGTGCGGGTCGCGGTGCAGAGGCTCGAGCCGGCCGGCGGCGATGCCTGAGCGCGGCTGCTTGGCTTAGAGTTGGCGCATGGAGCCGATCGACGCGGCGCGCAGGCGTATCCTGCCGATCCTGGCCGAGCGAGCCCCGGCGCTGGCCGAGGGGCTGCGGGCCGCGCCGCCGCACATTGCCGGCTCGGCGATCGGCGTGCTGGCCGCCAGCGACTTCGTACTCGGCGCCCTGTGCCGCGATCCGGCGCTGTGGCCGGCGCTGCTGGCACGTTCGGCGGCGCGCTTCGCCGGCGAAGCCATGCCGCTGCCGTCCTGCGCCGCCGCGCCGCCCGCCGGCGGCCCGGCGCCGCAAGCCGAGGAGTCGCGCTACATGGCGGCGCTGCGGCGCTGGCGGCGCGCCGAATTCACCCGCATCGCCTGGCGCGATCTGGCGCGCTGGGCCAGCCTCGAAGAAACGCTCGCCGATCTGTCGCGCGCGGCGGATCTGGCGCTGCGCCACGCCCACGACTTCGCGTTGCGCGCGCTGACGCAGCGCTACGGCCAGCCGCGTGCGGCGAGCGGCTCGCCGCAGCAGCTGATCATCGTCGCGATGGGCAAGCTGGGCGGCGGGGAGCTGAATTTCTCCTCCGACATCGACCTCGTGCTGCTCTATCCGGAAGACGGCGAGACCGATGGTGCGCACAGCATCGGCAACGGCGAGTTCTTCATGCGCCTGGGCCAGGCCCTGATCCGCCTGCTCGGGCAGCCGACCGACGAGGGCTTCGTGTTCCGCGTCGACCTGCGCCTGCGCCCCTTCGGCGACAGCGGCGCGCTGGTGTCGAGCGCGGCGGCGCTCGATGATTATCTGCAGATCCACGGCCGCGACTGGGAGCGCTACGCCTGGGTCAAGGCACGGCCGGTCACCAACGAGGCCGCCTACGCAGAGCTGTATCGCAGCGCGATCCAGCCGTTCGTCTACCGGCGCTACCTGGATTTCGGCGTGCTGGAATCGCTGCGCGAGATGAAAGCCCTGATCGAGCGCGAAGTGCAGCGCCGCGATCTGGCTGACGACATCAAACTCGGCGACGGCGGCATCCGCGAGATCGAGTTCATCGTCCAGTCCTTCCAGCTCATCCGCGGCGGCCAGGACCGGCGTCTGCAGGGCCGCTCGCTGCGCCGCGCGTTGCCGACGCTGCAGGGGGCGAAGCTGCTGCCCGCCGCGGCGGTGGCCGAGCTCGATGCGGCCTACGTCTTCCTGCGGCAGCTCGAGAACCGGCTGCAGATGCGCACTGACAGCCAGGTCCACAAGCTGCCGACCGATGAGCCCGAGCGCGAGCGCCTGGCGGCGGCCGCAGACTTCGATTCCTGGAGCGCGCTGCGCGCCGAGCTCGATCGGCATCGCAGCCTGGTGGCGGCGCATTTTCGCGCCATCGTGTTCAGCGCCGGCGCCGGGCCGGCCTCGCGGGCGGCGAGGGCGCCGCTGCAGCTCGATGAGCCGGATCCGGCCGCCCTGGCCGATCCCTTGGCGCGCGCGGGCTACGAGGACGGTGCGGTCGCGGCGCGGCTGCTGGTGGATTTTCGCCAACTGGCCAGTACGCGGCGCCTGGACGAGATCGGCAGCCGCCGCATGCAGGCGCTGCTGCCGGTGCTGGTGGCCGAGGCGGGCCGGACGGCCGCACCGACGCCCTGTCTGCGGCGGCTGCTGCGCCTGCTCGAGGCGATCGGTGCGCGCTCGGCCTACCTGGCACTGCTGCTGCACAACGAGTGCGCGCGCCAGCGCCTGCTGCAGCTCGCAGCCCATGGCGACTTCCTGACCGACCAGATCGCCGCCCACCCGCTGCTGCTCGACGAGCTGATCGACGAGCGCATGCTCGAGCAGCCGCCCGACCGTGCCGCGATGGCGGCGGATCTGGAGCAGCGCATGGCCGGCGTCGACGACGGCGACGAGGAACGCCTGGTGGAGCGGCTGCGGCATTTCCAGCGTGCGACGATATTCCGCCTGGCGGCGGCCGATCTGTTCGCGCGGCTGCCCGTCATGCAGGTCAGCGATCGGCTGACCGACCTGGCCGAGCTGATCATCGAGCGTGCGCTGGCGCTGACCTGGCAGCAGCTGACGCCGAAGCTCGGCACGCCGATGTGCAGCCAGGGCACGGCCCGCCGGCCGGTGCGCCTGGGCGTGATCGGCTACGGCAAGCTCGGCGGCATGGAGCTCGGCTATGCCTCGGATCTGGACCTGGTGTTCCTGCACGACTCGAGCGGCGAGCGGCAGGAGACCGACGGTGCGCGCAGCATCGAGAACCAGGTGTTCTTCGTGCGCTTCGCCCAGCGCCTGGTGCATCTGCTGAGCATGCCGTCGGCCGCCCGGCGCCTGTACGAGGTCGACATGCGCCTGCGGCCGAGCGGCAAGGGCGGCATGCTGATCACCAACATCGACGCCTTCGCCGACTATCAGCGCCACGAGGCCTGGACCTGGGAGCACCAGGCACTGCTGCACGCGCGCTCGGTGGCCGGCAGCCCCGAGGTGCGCGAGCGCTTCGAGGCGATACGCATCGAGGTGCTGGCGCGGCACGTGCGCCGCCAGAGCCTGCGCGAGGACGTGCGGCAGATGCGCAACCGCATGCGCCGCGAGCTGTCGCGCGCCAAGCCGGGCGAGTTCGACCTCAAGCAGGATGCCGGCGGCCTGGCCGACATCGAGTTCCTGGCGCAGTACTGGGCGCTCAAGTGGGCCGGCGAGTATCCGCCCGTGGCCACGTACTCGGATACCATTCGCCAGATCGAGTCGGTGGCCTCGGCGGATCTGGTGCCGCAGGCGCACATCGACGTGCTGACCGGCGCTTACCGCAGCTACCGCACCCGTCTGCACCACCGCTCGCTCGATGGCCTGGGCGCGGTGCTGCCGGCGGGGGAGTTCGCGCAGGAGCGCTCGGCGGTGACCGGCATCTGGGATGCGGTCATGGGCGGCGAGGCGATAGGCGCATGATGCGCCGGCCGCTATAATGCGCCGCATGACCGCGCGCGCGCAGCTCAAGGAGCCCAATGCCCAGATGCAGTACACCGTCACGATGAGCGACCTGCCGCTGTCGTGCCCGATGCCGGACATGAGCCTGTGGAATTCGCACCCCCGGGTCTACCTGCCGATCGAGGCCACGGGCTTCGCCAAGTGTCCGTATTGCGGCGCCGAGTACACGCTCGAACGCCCGGGCTGATGCGCCAGCGCGTGCGCCGGCTCAGGCCGGCTCAGCGGTAGGGCCGGTACGACTTCTCCTCCACGATCGCGGAATCGAGCTTCAGGTTGATGCGCCGCTTGATGGCGGCGCGCTCGTCGTTGCGCAGATAGACCGCGCGCGCGAGCTCGACAAAGCCGGCGTCGAAGCGCCGCTGCGCCTCGTGCTCGCGGATGCGATCCTCGATGTCCCAGAGCTCGGTGTTCACACGCTCCAGCGCCGCCTCGTCGCCGGCCAGGTCGTCGCGCGCCGGCACGCTGCGGCGCCAGTTGTGCTCGAGCAGCGCGAGCTCGCGGCGCACGTTCGCCAGCTTGCCGGCATCCTCGATGCGCGCGGCCTTGATGCGCAGGATCGTGATCTTGTCGAGCAGCTCGCCCGGGGAGATCGGCACCAGGATGTCGTCCATGACGCTATGGTAGCAGCACGCCGCAGGCGCTCGAATCGGGCTACGCAGCCGGGCCCTGGGCGCGCGCGTGCAGCAGCGCGTCGAGCTGCGCGCGCACGTCGGCGGTCTCGATCAGGTCCATGACGCCGGGGTGCTCGATCTTCTCGTGCCAGGCCAGCTGTGCGGCGCTGCGACCGCGGAAGCGCTGCGCGGCGGCGTCGTAGCGATCCACGCACCATTGACGCGACAGGTACGGACCGCAGCGCTGCAGGCGCGTGGCGGCATACAGTCCGATCACGGGCGTGCCGACCATGGTCGACATATGGGCTGGCCCGGAATCGGGGGTCAGCAGCACGGTGGCGCGCGCGAGCAGCGCCAACAGCTGCGGCAAGGTATCGCGGCCGACCTGATTGATGATCGGAACCGTGACGGCGCGCTCGATGGCCGAGCCGGCGGCGCGCTCCAGCGCCGAGGGCCCGCCGCACAGGATCACGCGCATGCCGTGCGCCTGTGCGGCGTAATCGGCCATGGCGGCGTAGCGCTCGGCGCGCCAGTTGCGGGCCGGATGGCTGGAGCAGGGGCTGATGATCAGCGTCGGGCGCGCGTCCGGGATCAGCCCGGCGGCGTAGCGCTGTGCAGCCGGCGGCAGCGGCAGATTCCATTCCAGGCCGTGCGGCTCGATGCCGAGCGCGCGCAGGAAGCCCTGGAAGCTGTCCAGCACGTGCTCGTTGGCGCGCGGCGCGATCTGCGCGTTGGTGAACAGCCACTGCAGCTCGCGCGCGCGCGCGCGATCGAAGCCGAGCCTGACGCCGGCCGGAATCAACGCCGACATCAGGCTCGCGCGCAGCGACAGCTGCATGTGCAGCAGCAGGTCGAACCGGCGCGCGCGCAGCTGCCGGCGCAGGGCGAGCGCCGCGCCGAGCCCGGCGCGCTTGTCGATGGTGATAAACTCGACGCCGGGCAGCAGACTCAGCAGGCGCGCTTCGGCGCGGCCGATGACCCAGGTCAGCTGCGTCGCCGGCCAGACGCGCTGCAGGGTGCGCACGACGGGCACGACGTGGCAGGTATCGCCGAGAGCCGAGAGCCGCAGGATGCACAGGCTCCTGGGGCGCGCAATGAGATTCAGCATGCGGAAATCTTTGAACTGGCCGACCGGGGCGGAAGTTCGGCAAAAGCCGATCAGCGGCGGCGCGATGCTATATGACGCCTCCCGGGCGGGCAATGCCGAGGCCGCATGGTTCGAGCGCGGCTGGTGGTCGGCTCGCGGCGAGGTCCGCTCGAGCCCCGAAGGCCGCGGCAGCACGGTGTTCATCGACGCCGATGGCAGGCGGCTGGTGCTGCGCCATTACCGGCGCGGCGGCTGGATCGCGCACCTGTCGGCCGATCGCTACCTGTGGCAGGGCGCGGCGCTGACGCGCTCGTTCGTCGAGTGGCACCTGCTCTACCTGATGCGACGCGCCGGCCTGCCGGTCCCGGCACCGATCGCCGCCTGCTATCGGCGCACCGGCCCCTGCGCCTATCGCGCCTACCTGTTGACCGATCAGATCCCGCGCGCGCGCTCGCTGGCCAGCCGGCTGACGGCAGGAGCGCTGCCGCTGACCAGCTGGATCGCGCTCGGGCGCTGCCTGCGCCGCTTCCACGATGACGGCGTCTATCACGCCGATCTGAACGCCCACAACGTGCTGCTGGACGATGCCGAGCAGGCGTGGCTGGTGGACTTCGACCGCGGCCGCCTGCGCCGTCCGGGATTGTGGTGCGACCACAACCTGGTGCGGCTGCGCCGCTCGATCGAGAAACTCACCGGGCCGCTGCCGGCGGACCATTTCTCCGAGGCCGATTGGGCCTCGATGCTCAACGGCTATTTCGCCGCCGCGCAGCCGGTATCGCCGGTCCCCTGATTCCGCGCCGTGCGTCGTCTCTACACGCTGCTGCTGTACCTGGCGTTGCCGCTGGTATCGCTGGCGGTGCTCGTCCGCGGCCTGCGCGAGCGCGAGTCTTGGCGCGGCTTGCGCGCGCGCTTCGGTTTCGGTGCACGGCGTCCGGGCGGCGGCATCTGGGTGCATGCGGTGTCGGTCGGGGAGGTGCAGGCGGCGGCGGTGCTGATCACGGCGCTGTGCGAGCGCGAACCGGCGCTCGACCTGGTGCTGAGCTGCGCGACGCCCACCGGGCGCGCGCGCGCCCGCGCGCTGCTGCCAGGCGTGGACGTGCGCTACGCGCCCTATGATCTGCCGGGCAGCGTGCGCCGCTGCCTGGCACGCCTGCGGCCGCGCCTGCTGATCGTCATCGAAACCGAGCTGTGGCCGAATCTGCTGCACGAGGCGCGGCGCGCCGGCACGCCGACGCTGATCGCGAGTGCGCGCGTCTCGGCGCGCAGCGCCCGCATCTACCAGAGATTGCCCGGCCTGCTGCGCGCGGCACTGGCGGCCAACGTCTGGGTCGCGGCGCAAAGCCCGGCCGATGCGCAGCGCTTTCTCGCCCTCGGGGTGCCGGCACAGCGCGTGAGCGTGGCAGGCAACATCAAATTCGATCGCGCTGCGCCGGCCGAGCTGATGCGGCGCGGAGCACAGCTGCGAGCTCGCTACGCCGCCGGGCGGCCGGTGTGGGTGGCCGGCAGCACCCACGCCGGCGAGGAGCGCATCGTGCTCGAGGCGCATCGAAGCCTGCGGGCACACGCGCCGCTTGCGCTGCTGATCCTGGCGCCGCGCCACCCGCAGCGCTTCGACGCCGCGGCCGCGGCGGCCGCGGCGCACGGCCTGCGAGCCGTCCGGCGCAGCAGCGAGCCGCCCGCCGGCGATTACCCGGTGCTGCTGCTCGACACGCTCGGAGAGTTGGCGGAGTTCTACGCCGCGGCCGATGTCGCCTTCGTCGGCGGCAGCCTGGTACGCGTGGGCGGCCATAACCTGCTCGAGCCTGCGGCCATCGGGCTGCCGGTGCTCTCGGGGCCGCAGCAGTACAACAGCCCGGACGTCGCGCGCGCGCTGATCGAGCAGGGCGCGCTGACGATCGTGCACGACGCGGCCGAGCTGGCGTTGGCAGTGCAGAAGCTGCTGGCGGATCCGCAGGGGCGCGCGCGCCAGGGGGCCGCCGGACGCGGCGTGATCGAGGCCAATCGGGGCGCGCGCGAGCGGCTGGTGCGGCTCATCGACGCGCTGCTGCCGGCCTGAGGCCCGCGCCGGCCGTCAGCGGCCCGGCGGCGCCCGCTGGGGCGCGATCTGAGGTGCGTTCTGCGGCGCCGCCGGGGCCGGATTGGCGGGCGTCGGCGGCAGCGGCAGCGGGCTGACCTGCTGCGGGGTGATGGCCGGCGCGGTATCGAGCGGCACCGGCGGCGTGGTCGGCGCGGCGTGCGGCTTTCCCGGGATCGAGGGTGACGGCGGGCGCGGCTCGATCAGCCAGCCGTCGATCAGCTCGATGGCGGCGCGGTCGAGGTTGCCGGCCGCAAGGCGCAGCAGGACGATGTCATTGAGGTAGGCGTATTTCGCCTGGGCGAAGCTGGTGTCGTCCTGCAGCAGCAGGGCGCGCGCGGTCAGCACGTCCACCACGGTCTTGGTACCGACCTGGTATCCGGCCTCGGTGGCCTCGAGTGCGACGCGATCGGATTCGACCGCCTGCTTGAGGGCCTGAACCTGCGCGATCTGGCTGATCACGCCCTGATAGGCGTCGCGCGTCTGCTCTTCGGTCTGCCGCGTGGTGTAGTCGAGCCCCGATTTCGCGGCATCCCAGGTGTAGCGCGCCTGGCGCACCTTCGATTCGGTCGCGCCGGCGGTGAACAGCGGCACCGAGACGCCGATCTGCCAGATCAGATCGTTGGTCTCCACCGGCAGGCCGACACCGGCGGTGAAGGCCAGCGGATTGATCGGCTGGTTCGGATTGACGTGCTGGAGTGCCCAATTGCGCGCCACGCTGACCGTGATGTTCGGCAGGTGGCCGCCGTAGGCCGTCAACAGGCCGTCATGCGCGATGTCGGCCGCCAGACGGCTGGCGGTCAGGCTCGCATTCTGGCCCATCGCGATCGTGACCCAGCTGTCCTCGACCGAGGGCTGCGGCGTGAGCAGCGGCATGTCATCGCGCGGGCCCGCCAGGCTGGCGTAGTGCTGGTTGGTGATCGCCCGCAGCAGATTCTCCTGGGTGGCCAGCGCGCGCTTGGCGGCGATCACCGCCGCGGCCGTGCTGTCACGCGAGGCGCGCGCGACTTCCACGTCGGTGATGGCGGTCAGGCCCACCTTGTATCGCTGCTCGGCCTGGTCGAGCTGCGTCTGCACCGACTGCAATGCGCTCTGCTGGGCGGTCAAGGTGTCCTGGGCCGACAGCACCGCGAAGTACTGCTGCGCCACGCGCTGGATCAGATTCTGGGCGGCGGCCTGATAATTCGCCTCCGCCTGCGCGACCGTGGCGTCGGCCGCCTTCAGGGCTATCCAGCTGTTCCAGGAGAAGAGATTGACCGACAGGTTCATCCCCGTATAGCCGGGGGTATTGAGACCGGTGCTGCCGACGGCGGCCCAGTCCTTGTTGGTGGAGACATCGACCGGCAGCAGATTGAGCAGCGCCTGCGTGCGCGTCTCGCGCGTCGCCAGATGCGTCGACACGGCCTGCCGCCACAGCGGATCGGCGTCCAGGGCCCGGTCGTACACGTCGAGCAGATCGACGGCCGCGGCATTGCCGGAAGCACAGGCCCACAGCACGGCCAATTTCCACGTGCACTTCATGCAAGACCACTCCCTGCGCCGTCCCTATCGATCCGAATCAATACCCGGGCAGCCTCGATGCCATCATGGCCTCAATACGAGGACAGGCTCGGGTCGATGTCGCGCGTCCAGGCGTCGATGCCGCCGGCCAGGTTGGCCACCCGCTCGAAGCCCTGCGCCCGCAGAAATTCCGCCGCGCGGCGGCTGCGGCCGCCGACCTTGCACATGACGATCAGCTCGGACGCGGCGTCGAGCTCCCGCAGGCGCCGCGGAATGTCGCTCAGCGGGATATTGAGGCTGCCGGGCAGACACGCGATCGCACACTCCCACGGCTCGCGCACGTCGAGCACCTGCAGCGTCTCGCCGCGGTCGAGACGGCGCTTGAGTTCCTGCGGCCCTATCTCCGGCACCGGCATGGCTAGAATCCGAACACCGGTGGCCGCGGCGCGTGCTCCAGCGCCTCGATGCAGGTCTCGAACTGCACTTCATGGCTCCAGTCGTGCTCGCCGAGGCGGCGTATCAGCGTTGCCTGCTGCAGCGTCGCGCCGCCGACCGCCATGAACAGGCGCCCGCCGCGCCGCAATGCGCGCTCGAAGCGCGGCTCATGGATCGGCAGCGAGGCGGTCAGCACGACGACGTCATATTGGGATTGGGCGTCGAGCTGCATGCCGTCGGCCGCGATCACCTCGATCGGCAGCGACGGGGTCGCGGCGCGCAGGTTGGCGCGCGCCAGAGCGGCGATTTCCGGATGCAGCTCGAGCGTCTGCACGCGGGCCCCGAGCCGGCCGAGGCAGGCCGACAGATAGCCCGAGCCGGTGCCGATCTCGAGCACCTGCTCGCCGCCGCGCAGCTGCAGCGTCTGCAGGATGCGCCCGGCCAGCATCGGGCGCAGCATGCGCTTGCCACACGGCAGGGGGATCTCGCAGTCGGCAAACGCCAGCTCGCGCCACGCCGCGGGCACGAAGCGCTCGCGCGGCACGCTGCGCAGCGCATCGAGAATCCTCTGGTCGAGCACGTCCCAGGTGCGCACCTGCTGCTCGACCATCTGCTCGCGGGCCATTTCCGTCGGCATTGAACTTAATCCAGCTGGCGGGGGGGAATCGGCACGTTAAGGGTTTTCACCGTTCCTGCCAAGGCCGGGCCGTGGTGCGGCCGGGCCGGGGGGTGCGGCGGGTCGCACCGACCTGGCCGCAGGCGCCGCCGTCCGGCCGTCGCCGACGCTGCGCGCCACGATATGGTGAAATGACGTGGGCCGGCATTGATAGTCCGCTATGCTTCCGGCGCGGGCGATGGCGGAGCTTGGCCCTCCTCCCAAGGAAAGCATCGCTTCAACAGACCGTCTTGATGTCGACCATCGTTCTGCTCGGCCTGGCATTTGGCGTCGCCGCGATGCTGCTGCTGGCTCTATACCTGTTGCAGCGACGCCAGCTCAGGGCGCTCGAGCAGGTATCGCAGCAGGTCCAGCGCGCGGCGATCGGCGGCCAACTGGCGAACCGCATCGAGCTGCAGACCGATCAGCCGGAGCTCGCGGCACTGGTGACCGCCGTGAACCGCCTGCTGGCGCGCGCGACGACCGTGGCGGAAGCGGTGCCGGCGGCCAGCGCGCCGATCAGCGCGCTCGGCGATCGCGTGCACGAAGTGGTGCTGATCCACGCCGACCGGCTGCTCTACGTCAATCCGCAATTCGCGAATCTGATGGGCTGCAGCGTCGAGGAATTGATCGGGCGCCGGCTGCAGGACCTGGTGCCCTCCGATTACGCCGAGCTCGTGGGCGACAACATGCGACGGCGCCTCGCCGGCGAGCCGGCGGCCGAGCGCTACGAGATCGATCTGGCGGGCGTGAATGGCCAGGCGGCCCGGCTGGAAATATCCACCTGGCCGGTCGAGCACGAGGGTCAGCGCGCGCTGATGCTGATCGGCGTCGAGATCCTGCCGACCCAGGCGGTGCACACCTTGCCGCAGTCCGATGCCCGCTCGCGTGCGTGGATGGCACTGGAGTCGCTGTCCGAGGCCCTGATCACCACCGACACCGAAGGCCGGGTGGATTACCTGAACCCGGCGGCGGCGCGTTTGCTGGGAGTGCCGGCCGCCGAGGCCGCGGGCAAGACCGTCGAGGAGCTGGCGCGCGGACTGGACGAAGCGGAGCGCAAGCTGCTGGCCGAACCGCTGCATCAGGCCTTGGCCGCCGGCGCGCCGCTGAATCTCGGCCGGCGCGCGCTGGTGCTGCGCTCGCCGACCGGCGCCGAGCACCTGGTGGAGCTGTCGGCGGCGCCGATCCGCATCGAAACGGAGGAGACCATCGGTGCCGTGGTGCTGCTGCACGACGTGACCGAGATGCGCGGGCTGGCGCGGCAGATGTCGTATCAGGCGACGCACGATGCGCTCACCGGACTGGTGAACCGGCGCGAATTCGAGCGGCGCCTGCAGGAAGCCGTGGATGTCGCGCACCGCGGTGACGGGGTGCACGCGCTGTGCTACCTGGATCTGGACCGATTCAAGACCATCAACGATACCAGCGGCCACCTCGCCGGCGATGCGATGTTGCGCGAGACGGCGAAGATCCTGCGCGACGCGGTGCGCGATTCGGACACGGTCGCGCGCGTCGGCGGCGATGAATTCGGCATGCTGCTGGTGGGCTGCCCGCTGGAGAAGGCGCGCCAGATCGCCGACGACGTCTGCCGCGCGGTCAACGATTTTCGCTTCGTCTGGAAGGACAAGATCTTCAGCGTCGGCGTGAGCGTCGGCCTGGTCGAGGTGTCGCGCGACAGCGGCAGCATGGAGGAGGCGCTCGCGGCCGCCGATTCGGCCTGCTACGTCGCCAAGCGCCAGGGCGGCCACGTGGCGGTGTATTCGGCGCGCGATGAGATCTTCGCGCGCCAGACCGGGGAGATACACTGGCTGCAGACCCTGCAGGTGGCGCTGCGCGAGAGCCGCTTCGAGCTCTATTGCCAGCCGATCATCGCCGCCTACGCCTCGAACGACGAGGGCCCGGCGATGGAGGTGCTGGTGCGGCTGCGCGATGACTCCGGCGCGCACGTGGCGCCGCTGGAATTCGTGCGCGCCGCCGAGCGCTACCGGCTCATGGGGCTGGTGGATCGCTGGGTGGTACAGACGACCCTGACCGCGCTGGGACGCGGCGCCATCGCACTGGCCCCCAAGCGCAGCATCGCGCTCAACATCTCCGGCCAGACCCTGGCCGACGGACAGTTCCTGGAGTTCGTGGTGGACTGCTTCGATTCCACCGGTGCCAATCCGGCCCAGGTGTGCTTCGAGATCGCGGAGAGCGCCGTGGTCGGAAATCTCGAGCAGGCGCGCCGCTTCGTCGGCGTGCTGCACGGCATGGGCTGCCGGTTCGCGCTCGATGATTTCGGCAGCGGCCTGGGCTCGTTCGCCAACCTGAAGAATCTGGCGGTCGACTATCTGAAGATCGACGGCTCGTTCTTCAAGAACCTGGCGCGCGACACCGTCAATCAGGCCATGGTCTCGGCCATGATCCGGCTGGCGCGCAGCCTGAATTTCAAGGTCATCGCCGAGCAGGTCGAGGACGCCAGCGCGCTCGACGCCGCGCGGCGCATCGGCGTCGATTACCTGCAGGGCTTCGCGGTCGGGCGGCCCGAGAAGCTGCTCTTGGCGGCCTGACGCGCCGCTAATCGCCCGGCCAGTCGCCCGGCGCCGCGAAGATCTCGTTCGCACGCACGAACGAGTACATGAACGGCGCCGTCAGCCGCATCTGCGAACCATGCTCGCGCAGCGCGGCGAGCTTGCGCGCGCGCTCCGCGCCGTCGAGCGGGAACAGCCGCCACTGCAGGGCCGCTGCCGATGCGGGCGGCAGCAGCGGGATCCCGGGGTGGTAGCCGCGCGGCCGCGGCCAGCGCCGCGCGTGCACGATCCAGTAGCGCAAACGCGGCAGCTCACCGCGGCGCTCCAGCAGCCGGCGCGCGAGCTCGCCGCTGCCGTAATGATCCGGATGCAGGTCCTGCGGCGCCGCCGCCAGCACCAGCGTCGGGCGATACTCCTCCATCACGCGCTCGAGGTCGCGCTCGAGGTTGGCGCCGGTGTAGATGGCATAGGGGCTGAGTGCCTGCGGGTAGGACACCGTGCTCAGGCCGGTGTATCTCGAGTGGTAGGTTCGCGAGTAGAAGCCGCCCAGCAACGGCACCACGCCATGATCCGGATAGCCCAGTACGTACTGCTGCGAGCGCGGTACGCCGAGCTTGTCGGCGGCGGCGCGCGCTTCCATCAGGCGCCGCGCGCCGAGACGCTCCAGATTCCCGACCTTGGGCCAGAGCGTGTGCTCGGCGAGCATCGCATCGAGCTCGAAGCCGTCGCCGGCCGTGATCCAGACGACTGCGATCGCCGCGCCGTTGGCGCGCGCGCGCTGCAGCAGGCCCGCGCAGCACAGGCTTTCGTCGTCCGGGTGCGGCGCGACCACCAGCACGCGCTCCTGCGGTCCGGGCGCGCTCATGATGAGCAGCGGCGGCGGCGGCGGCGCCTGCGCGCGCGCCAGCGGCGCGAGCAGCGTACCGAGCAGCGTACCGAGCAGCGGCAATGAACATGGACGCGGCATCAGCCGCCAGTCTAATGCCGCGCTGCCGGTGCGGGGAACACGCCGCCGCAGCGCGCCCGCGGCGCTGCCGTCGCGCAAACGCTACAGCAGCGGCACCAGCAGCAGCGCGACGATGTTGATGATCTTGATGAGCGGGTTGATCGCCGGGCCGGCGGTGTCCTTGTAGGGGTCGCCCACCGTATCGCCGGTCACCGCCGCCTTGTGCGTATCGGAGCCCTTGCCGCCGAAGTGGCCCTCTTCGATGTACTTCTTGGCGTTGTCCCAGGCGCCGCCGCCGGTACACATCGAGATCGCGACGAACAATCCGGTGACGATGGTGCCGATCAGCAGCCCGCCCAGGGCCTTGATGCCCTCGCCGGGGCCCATCAGCGCCGTGACGCCGAAGGCGATGACCACCGGCACCAGGATCGGCAGCAGCGACGGCACGATCATCTCCTTGATCGCGGCGCGCGTGAGCAGGTCGACGGCGCGCGAGTAGTCGGGCTTGGCGGTGCCCTCCATGATGCCCGCAATCTCGCGGAACTGGCGGCGCACCTCGGTGACCACCGAGCCGGCGGCGCGGCCCACGGCCTCCATCGCCATGGCACCGAACAGGTACGGCACCAGGCCGCCGATGAACAGGCCGATGATCACGGCCGGGTCGGACAGCGAGAAGTCGAGCATCGCACGGCCGCTCGCCTCCAGATGGGTCTGCAGGTTGTGCGTGTAGTCGGCGAACAGTACCAGCGCTGCGAGGCCCGCCGAGCCGATCGCATAGCCCTTGGTCACGGCCTTGGTGGTATTGCCGACCGCATCGAGCGGATCGGTGATGCTGCGCACCGATTTCGGCAGCTCGGCCATCTCGGCGATGCCGCCGGCGTTGTCGGTGATCGGGCCGTAGGCATCGAGCGCCACGATCATGCCGGTCATCGACAGCATGGCCGTCGCGGCCACCGCGATACCGTACAGACCGGCCAGGTGGGAGGCGCCCCAGATCGCCAGGCAGACCGCGATCACCGGCAATGCCGTGGATTTCATGCTGACGCCGAGCCCGGCGATGATGTTGGTGGCATGCCCGGTCTGCGAGGCCGAGGCCACGCCGCGCACCGGCGCATATTCGGTGGCGGTGTAATACTCGGTGATGACGATCATCGCGGCCGTGAGCGCGAGGCCGATCAGCGTGCAGCCGAACAGCGGGCCGAACCTGCCGGGCAGGATCGCATCGGTGATGAACCAGAAGGCGATCGCCGAGATCACGGCGGAGACGATCACACCCTTGTAGAGCGCGTTCATGATCCGGCCGCCTTCGCGCGTGCGCACGAAGAAGGTACCGATGATCGACGAGACGATCGAGGCGGCGCCGAGCGCGAGCGGATAGACCAGCGCCGACAGGCCGGCATCCTTGAGCATCAGGCCGCCGAGCAGCATGGTCGCGACGATGGTGACGGCGTAGGTCTCGAACAGGTCCGCCGCCATGCCGGCGCAGTCGCCGACGTTGTCGCCGACGTTGTCCGCGATGACGGCCGGATTGCGCGGGTCGTCCTCGGGGATGCCGGCCTCGACCTTGCCGACCAGGTCGGCACCGACATCGGCGCCCTTGGTGAAGATGCCGCCGCCGAGGCGTGCGAAGATGGAGATCAACGAGCCGCCGAAGGCGAGTCCCACCAGAGCGTGCAGCGCCGCCTCATCGCCCAGCGACGGGCGCACGGCGGCGAAATAGCCGGTCACGCCCAGCAGGCCCAGGCCGACCACCAGCATGCCGGTCACGGCGCCGCCGCGAAAAGCCACCGACAGCGCCGCGTTGAGTCCCTTGCTGGCCGCCTCCGCGGTGCGCACGTTGGCGCGCACCGAGATATTCATGCCGATGTAGCCGGCCAGCCCCGACAGCAGCGCACCGACCGCGAAGCCGCCCGCCGTGGCCCAGTTGAGCGCGAGCCCGAGCACGATGAACAGCACCGCGCCGACGATGGCGATGGTGGAGTACTGGCGGTTCAGATAGGCCTTGGCGCCGGCCTGGATCGCGGCCGCGATTTCCTGCATGCGGGCATTGCCGGTCGGCAACGCCAGGATCGAGAGCACCGATACGATTCCGTAGAGGACGGCGACCAGGCCGGCAGCAATAGCCAGCCATAGCCAGTTGGTGGCATCCATGCAGACTCCTTCGGATGTCTATGCGCGTGTGTATTACGTCAAGCGTCTGGCCGATGCAGGCGCCCGGTTCAAAAATGGCGCGGAAATATACCACAGCCGGTTTCGGCGCCGGCTGCCCCGCGCGGCCGGCGTGCGGGGATTCAAAGCTTGAACTCGGTCTTGAGCTTGCGCTTGACGGCCACCCCCCTGATGCGCACGTAGGCCGGCAGGCCGCCGCGATAGGGCGGGTAGTCTTCGCCGGCGATCAGCGGCTCGAGATAGCGGCGGCAGGCGGCGGTGATGCCAAAGCCGTCGGCGGTGACGAACTCGCGCGGTACCCGCTTCTCCACGTTGGCGACCTCGGCCAGCGGCACCGGCACGATCTGCCAGCGATAGGGTCTGGAGGAGCGGCGCTTGATCGCGGGCATCACCGCGTTCATGCCCGCGAGGGCGTACTGCACCGCCGCCTTGCCGACGGCATAGGCCTGCTCGACGTCGACCTTCGAGGCCACGTGCCGCGCCGCGCGCTGCAGGTAGTCGGCAACCGCCCAGTGGTACTTGTAGCCGAGCGCTTCGCGCACCATGTTCGCGACCACGGGCCCGACGCCGCCGAGCTGCGTATGGCCGAACGCGTCCCGCGTGCCCGCCTCGGCCAGGAACCTGCCGTCCGCATAGCGCGTGCCTTCCGAGACCACGATGACGCAATAACCGTAATTGGTGACGCACTGCTTGACGCGCTCGAGAAACCGCGCCTGCTCGAACGGAATCTCGGGAAACAGGATGATGTGCGGCGGCTCGCCGGCCTTGCGGCCGGCCAGGCCGCCCGCGGCTGCGATCCAGCCCGCGTGCCGCCCCATCACCTCGAGCACGAATACCTTGGTCGAGGTGCGCGCCATCGAAGCCACGTCCATCGCCCCCTCGAGCGTGGATATGGCGATGTACTTCGCTACCGAGCCGAAGCCCGGACAGCAGTCGGTGTGCGGCAGGTCGTTGTCGACCGTCTTGGGCACGCCCACGCAGGTGATCGGATAGTTCATGGCGGCTCCGAGCTGCGAGATCTTCAGCGCCGTGTCCATGGAGTCGTTGCCGCCGTTGTAGAAGAAATAACCGATGTCGTGCGCGCGAAAGACTTCGATCAGGCGTTGGTATTCGGCGCGGTTCTGCTCGATGCTCCTGAGCTTGAATCGGGCCGAGCCGAACGCGCCGGCCGGCGTGTAGCGCAGGGCGCGCAGCGTGGCCGGGCTCTCGCGCGACACGTCGATCAGGTCCTCGGTCAGCGCGCCGACGATGCCGTCGCGGCCGGCGTAGATCCTGCCGATACGGCGACGCGCCTTGGCGGCGGCCTCGATCACGCCGCAGGCGGATGCGTTGATGACGGCGGAGACGCCACCGGACTGGGCATAGAGCGCGTTGCGCGCCGCGGGCTCGTTCTTCATACGCTTCATACGCAGTGCTCTCGAAAAGGGCCGGAGGGTCGGCGGCGCACGGGCAGCCGGCCGCGCGAGCATAGCGTGGCCGCGGCCTGGATGTCAGGGCTCGCGGTTTGACCGCGACGGCGCCGCCCGGTAGTGTTTCCGCATGCGCATCGTTCTGATGGGTGCCCCGGGATCGGGCAAGGGCACCCAGTCCCAATACCTGGTCGAGCGTTTCGGCATCCCCCAGATTTCCACCGGCGATCTGCTGCGCAGCGCGGTGGCGCGCGGCACCGAGTATGGGTTGCGCGCCAAGGCGGCAATGGACAGCGGCCAGCTGGTGGTGGACGAGATCGTGCTGGGCATCATTCGCGAGCGCCTGGCGGAGAAAGACGCCGCGGGCGGCTTCATCCTCGACGGCTTCCCGCGCAATCTCGCGCAGGCCCAGGCCCTGGCGGATATGCTCGCCGTGCTCGGCAAGCCGCTCGACGCCGTGGTGCTGTTCGAGGTCGACTACGCCGAGATCATCAAACGCATATCGGGCCGGCGCAGCTGCCAGCAATGCGGCCGGGTGTTCAACGTTCACACGGCGCCGCCGGGCACGCCGCCGCACTGCGATCAGTGCGACGACAAGCCGCCGCTGGTGCAGCGGCGCGATGACGAGGAAGCCACGGTCAGGCGGCGGCTCGAGGTCTACGAGCAGCAGACGCGGCCGCTGGCGCAGTACTACGCCGCGCAGGGACTGCTGCGCAGCATCGACGCGCAGGCCGGCGTGCAGCAGGTCACGGCGCGCCTGGTGGCGGCGCTGGAGTCGCTGCCGGCCGCGCGGCGCCGCAGCGCCGCCCGTTAGAGCTTCTGCAGCAGCCGTTCACCGACCACTTCGCGGCGCCAGCCCGACAGCGGTCCGCCGTCGCGCGCGCCGGCCGCCAGGCGTTCCAGGTCGCGCCGCGTGGCGAGGATCTCCGGCGCGATGGCGAGCTCGCGACCGAGCTGCTGCACGACTGCCGCCAGTGCCCGCACGGCCTCGGTTTCGGCGGGCTCCGGCCGCCGCCGCCTGGGCAGTGGTGGCAACTGCGCCGGCAGCCGCTGCGCGTCGATGATCGCCAGGATCTGCGGGCCGCTGTTGTTGCGAATGCCCTCCGGCAGCTCGGGGGTCGCGGCCAGCTCGGCGGCGCTGCGCGGTGCGCGCAGCGCGAGCTCGCGCAGCGCCGCGTCCGGCAGGATCCAGCTGCGAGGCCGGTCGGAGTCGATCGCGCGGCGTTCGCGCCAGGCCGCCAGCGCGCGTCCCAGCGCCTGGCGCTGCGGGTCGAGCTCGGCAAAGCTCCTGATCCGGCGCCAGGCCTGGTCGGGATCGACCGTGAAGGACTCGGATGCGTCGAGCCGCTGCATCTCCTCCTCGAACCATTGCCAGCGGCCGAGCTCGCGCAGCCGTTGCGTCAGCCGTTCGCGCAGCGGCAGCAGGTAGCGAACGTCGTCGAGCGCATAGGCCAGCTGGGCGTCCGTCAACGGGCGGCGAGACCAGTCGGTGCGCGTCTCCGCCTTGTGCAGGGTCTCGCCGAGCAGCTGCCTGACGAGCTCGCCGTACCCGACCTGCGCCGGCAGGCCGATCAGGGCGGCCGCCACCTGGGTGTCGAACAAGCCGATGACGGCCCCGGCCGTGGGCCACAGGACCTCCAGATCCTGGCGCGCGGCATGCAGCACCTTGCAGATCCGGGGCGCCGCCATCGCGGCGCGCAGGGGCGCGAGGTCGGGCAATGAAAGAGTGTCCACGCACACCGCCCGGGTGTCGAAGCTCAGCTGCAGCAGGCATAGCTGTGCGAAATAGGTGCGCTCGCGCATGAATTCCGTGTCCAGGCCGAGTGCGTCGCGCTGCGCCAGCTCGCCGCACAACTGCGCGAAGGCCTCCGAGTCGCTGATAATCCCCCGCATGAGCGAGCCGATCCTCTGGTTGTCAGGGCGTGTGTCGATCGCCGTTCGTGCATACTCAGGCCAAGTCCGTGCCGGGTCCGCGAATTCGCACTAGCGCCGGCATAGCCGCCCTGGGGCGGCTGTATCTCGATATTGCGGTCTGGCGACGCGGCCCGCAGGACGTGCCTGCGGCCGGCATTTTACTGCCATTGACCATCGGCGTTTACATTCTGCTCAGCGCCGCGGCGGGCGCGCTGCTGCCGGCGTTGCGTCCCGGCTGGCTGCTGCAGGTCGGCGCCGATACGCTGTTCGTCGCGCTGTGGTACTGGGCGCTGCTGGCGATCGCCCGCCGCCGCGAGCGCTACCTGCAGACCGCAGTGGCGCTGTTCGGCCTGCAGGCCGTGCTGGCCGTGCCGAGCATGCTGTCGGTGTCGCTGGTGCAGCAATTCGGCGATCGGCGCGGCTGGCAGGTGCCGGTGTACGCCGCGGCGCTGGCGCTGGCAATCTGGAGCGTGGCGGCGATCGGTCACATTCTGCGCGCCGCGCTCGAGCGTCCGCTCGGCATCTGCCTGATACTGGCGTTTCTGCAGCTACTGATCGAGGATCTGGTGCTGCTGGCGATCTTCGGCGCCGGGGCATGATCAACTTCGCGCGCCCTGGAGGGGCCTGACGGGAACCCGATGCACGTCCATATTCTGGGAATCTGCGGCACGTTCATGGGCGGCATCGCCGTGATCGCGCGCGCGGCGGGCCACCGGGTCACCGGCTCGGACCGCAACGTCTATCCGCCGATGAGCGACCAGCTGCGTGCGCTCGGCATCGAGCTGGTGGAAGGCTACGACGCGCAGCAGCTCGAGCCGGCGCCCGACATCGTCGTGGTCGGCAACGTCATGACGCGCGGCATGCCGGTGATCGAGGCGCTGCTCGATCGCGGCCTGCCGTACACCTCCGGCCCCGAATGGCTGGCGGGCGCGGTGCTGCGCGAGCGCTGGGTGCTGGCGGTCGCCGGGACCCACGGCAAGACCTCCACCAGCAGCATGTTGGCGTGGATCCTCGAGCACGCGGGACTGTCGCCGGGATTCCTGATCGGCGGCATCCCGGAGAATTTCGGCCTCAGCGCGCGGCTCGGCGAGCAGCCGCTGTTCGTGATCGCAGCGGACGAGTACGACACGGCGTTCTTCGACAAGCGCGCCAAGTTCGTGCATTACCGTCCGCGGACGCTGGTGCTGAACAATCTCGAATACGATCACGCCGACATCTACCCGGACCTGGCCGCGATCGAGCGACAGTTCCAGCACCTGCTGCGCACCGTCCCCGGCAGCGGGCGCATCGTCTGCAACGGCGCGGACCCGAATCTGGCGCGGGTGCTGGCGGCGGGCTGCTGGTCCGGGGTCGAGCGCTTCGCGCGCGCCGGCGGCAGCGGCGTGCAGTGGAGCGCGCGGGCGGCGCCGCAGAGCGATTTCTCACGCTTCGAGGTGCTGCATGAGGGGCGCTCCTGCGGCGAGCTGCAATGGCCCGTGATCGGCGCGCACAACGTCGACAATGCGCTGGCGGCGCTCGTCGCCGCGTGCCACGCCGGGGTACCGATCGAGCGCGGCCTCGCGGCGCTGCGCGGGTTCAAGGGGGTGGCGCGGCGCATGCAGCTGCGCGGCGAGGCCGCGGGCGTACGCGTGTACGATGATTTCGCGCACCATCCGACCGCGATCGCGACCACGCTCGACGGCTTGAGGCGCCGCGTCGGCCGCGAGCGGATCGTGGCGGTGCTCGAGCCGCGCTCGCAGACCATGCGCCTCGGCGTGCACCAGGCGGCGCTCGCCGCCGCGCTCGACACGGCCGATGAGGTGTGGCTGTACGCACCGCCGAATCTGGGCTGGGACGTGCGCGCGGCGGCGGCGCCGCTGGGTGCGCGCGCGCACGTGGTCGAAGACCTGGAGCTGCTGCTGCGGCAACTGGCCGGGTCGCGGGCACCGGGCAGAAAACCGTGAATTTCGATTCCGCAGCTTATAGCCGCATAGCACTTTATTCCGGTAATTCAACCGGAGACGCAATAGTC
>DAHUYP010000083.1 GCA_027315105.1 Gammaproteobacteria bacterium | reverse complement strand
GGCGCCGCGACCGACGGGCCCGCCTGGTCCGCTGCCGTGCGGACCTTGGCCGCGCGGCGTGCGGGCCGCGGCGGGAGAGCCGGCGAGGCCGGTGCGGGCGCGCGAGTCATCGCCTCTTGCTGCGGGGCCGCGCGCTTCAGGCGAGGCTCAGCACGCACTCCATCTCGACGCGCGCGCCGCGCGGCAACGCCGCGACGCCCACCGCGGCGCGGGCCGGATAGGGCTCGCTGAAATAGGTCGCCATGATCTCGTTGACCTTCGGGAAATGGGCCAGATCGGTCAGGAACACGTTGAGCTTCACCACGTTGGCAAGCGAGCCGCCCGCGGCCTGGGCGATCGCGCCGAGGTTATCGAGCACGCGGCGGATCTCGGCCTCGATATCGCCGCTGACGAGCTGGCCGCTGGCCGGGTCGAGCGGGATCTGGCCCGAGACGTATACCGTGTCGCCCACGCGAACGGCCTGCGAGTAGGTGCCAATCGCCTTGGGTGCGTGTGCGGTCTGGATGATCTGTCGTTGCATGGTGTCAGTCTGCTCCACTGTCGGTGTCGTCGTCGTGATCGTGATCGTGATCGTGGTCGTGGTCGTGGTCGTGATCATGGTCGTGGTGGTCGTCGGCGCCAATGCCGCGATCGCGCCCGTGCGCGGCGATGACCCGCACCACCCGCAGCACGTCCGGCATGCGGCGCACCACGCGCATGACGCGCGCCAGGTGTTTGCGGTCGGCCAGCTCGAGCACGAACACGATGACCGAAGTCTCCGCGTCGCGCTGCTCGATCGCCACGTGGCTGACGTTGGTCTGGGTGCCCGCGATGGCGGCGGAGAGGGCCGCCAGCACCCCCATCCGGTTCACGGTCTCGATGCGGATCTCCGACAGGAACAGCCGCCCGGTCTTCTGCTGCCAGCTGACCGGCAGCCATTTCTCGGGATGCTTGTGGTAGTCCTCGACGTTGGCGCAGGTATCGCGGTGCACCACGATACCGCGGCCGGTGCTCAGGAAGGCGAGAATCGGATCGTTCGGCAGCGGATAGCAGCAATGCGCGTAGCTCACCAGCAGGCCCTCGGTCCCGGCCACGACCAGCGGCGTGGGTGCGCCGCCGTTGGCGCTCTCCGCGCGCTCACCTGGCAGCAGCCGGCGCGCCACCAGCGGTGCGAGGCGCTCGCCGAGGCCGATCTTTTCATACAGCTCATCGGCATCCTTGAGCCCGAACTCGCCCAACGCGGCGCCCAACGCGGCCGCATCGATCGTCGCCAGTTCGAGCTCGAACTCCGCCAGCGCCTGTGCCAGCAGACGCCGCCCGAGCTCGACCGCCTCGCTGCGCCGCAGGCTCTTGAGATAGTGGCGGATCGCCGAGCGCGCCTTCGCGGTGACCACGAAGTTGACCCAGGACGGATTCGGGGTCGCGCCCTTGGCGGTGATGATCTGTACCGTCTGGCCGTTGCGCAGCACGGTGCGCAGCGGCGTGAGGCGGCGATCGATCTTGGCGGCGACGCAGCGATTGCCGATGTCGGTGTGCACCGCGTAGGCGAAATCGACCACCGTTGCGCCGCGCGGCAGCCGCAGGATCTCCCCGCGCGGCGTGAACACGTAGACCTTGTCCGGAAACAGATCGACCTTGACGCTCTCGATGAATTCCTCGGAGTTGCCGCCCTCCTCCAATTCCACCAGGTTCGACAGCCACTTGCGGGCGCGCTCCTGCTGCGCGGAGCCTTCCTGGTCGCCCTCCTTGTATTTCCAGTGCGCGGCGATGCCGTCCTCGGCAACGCGATCCATGTCCTGGGTGCGGATCTGCACTTCGATCGGCACGCCGTTCGGGCCGAACAGCGTGGTATGCAGCGACTGGTAGCCGTTGACGCGCGGAATCGCGACATAGTCCTTGAAGCGGCCCGGCATCGGCTTGTAGACGCCGTGCACCACGCCGAGCGCGCGGTAGCAGGTGTCGGCCGCCTCGACGATGATGCGCAGGCCATAGACGTCGACGATCTCCGCCAGCGTTGCGCGCTTGCGCAGCATCTTGCGATAGATGCTGTAGAGGTGCTTTTCGCGCGCTTCGACGCGCGCGGGGATGCCGGCTTTCTTGAGCGCGGCCTCGAGCTGGGCGCGAATCTTGTTCAGGAATTCCTTCTGATTGCCGCGCGCCTTCTTCAGTGCGCGCTCGATCACGCGGTAGCGCTGCGGGTACAGCGTGCTGAAACCCAGGTCCTCGAGCTCGAGCTTCATCGAGTACAGCCCGAGACGCTCGGCGACCGGGGCGTAGATGTCGAGCGTTTCACGCGCGATCGCGCGGCGCTTCGCGGGCGCCAGCGCCTCGATGGTGCGCAGGTTGTGGGTACGATCGGCCAGCTTGACCAGGATGACGCGCAGGTCGCGCACCATCGCCAGCAGCATCTTGCGGAAGTTCTCCGCCTGCGCTTCCTCGCGATTCTTGAAGCGGATCTGATCGAGCTTGGTGACACCGTCGACGATCTCGGCCACGTCGCCGCCGAAGCGCGCCGCGATGTCGGCCTTCGCGATCGGCGTGTCCTCGATGACGTCGGGCAGGATGGCGCCGACGATCGTATCGGCGTCCAGATGCAGGTCGGCGAGGATCTCGGCCGCGGCGACCGGGTGGGTGATGTAGGGCTCGCCGGAGACGCGCGTCTGGCCCTGATGCGCGGCCGCGCCGAATTCGGTGGCGGCGCGGATGCGCTCGACCTGCTCAGCCGGCAGGTAGGTCGCGACCTTGGCTAACAGCTCCTTGACGCCCGGCGTGCCGCGTCTCGCACCGGGCAGAAATCCCAAGAGCGAAGACGCATAGTCCACAGCCGCCTCGTTGGGGAACCCTCGCTGCCGGCGCGATCAGAGTTCGCGATCGATCAGCCCGAACTGCGGCGCGCGGAAGGTTGCCTGGTTGTCGGCGTCGGGCACGATCGACTCCTGGCGCGGCTCGGGCTCGCGCAGCATCTCCGGCGTGATGTTGCCGGCCGCGATCTCGCGCAACGCGACCACCGTGACCTTGTCGTTCTCGAGCGGCACGGTCGGCTCGGCGCCGTTGGCCAGGCGCCGGGCGCGCTGGCTGGCGAGCAGCACCAGCTGGAACAGGTTATCGACGTTCTGCAGGCAGTCTTCGACGGTCACTCGCGCCATGGCTGGATGATTTCCTGGAAATACCGGGGGTTGCTAGTACGCCGACAAGCTTCGCAAGTGTACTCGATTGGCGCTCGGTCGCGCCAGCGGCTCGGGCCCCCCTGGCTGAAGCGGGTCCGGCCGCTCTGCCACCTTAGCCGCGCTGCCGCGACGGGCGCTAGTGCAGCAACGTCTCGATCAGGGCGTTGAGCCCGGGCCGATTGGCGCGCAGGTCGGCGCCGTTGCCGTCGAGGATCGAGGCAAGATCGCGGGTGGCCTGCTCGAACCGGTCGTTGACCACGGCGAAGTCGAACTCGCTGTAGTGCGACATGTCCGTGGCCGCATCGGCCAGCCGCCGCGCAATGGTCTCCGGGCTGTCGGTGCGGCGCTCGCGCAGCCGCTGCTCCAGCGCCGCGCGCGAGGGCGGCAGGATGAAGATGCTGACGCAATCGGGCATCGCGCGCCGCACCTGCTGCGCGCCCTGCCAGTCGATCTCCAGCAGCACGTCCTGGCCGGCGGCGAGCTTGTCGCGCACCTGCCCGGCCCCGGTGCCATAGAAGTTGTCGAATACTCGCGCATGCTCGAGAAAAGCGTCCTCGCCGACGAGCTCGCGGAAACGCTCGCCGCTGACGAAATGGTAGTCGCGGCCCTCGACTTCGTGGGGCCGCGGCTTGCGGGTGGTGTGCGACACCGACACCACCAGATTCGGCCGCTGGGCCAGCAGCGCGCGCACCAGGCTGGTCTTACCGGCCCCCGATGGCGCGGAGATGACGAATAATCTGCCCATGGGCGCTCACTCGATGTTCTGCACCTGTTCGCGCATCTGCTCGATCAGGACCTTCATCTCGACCGCCGCGCGTGTGGTCTCCAGGTCCTGCGACTTGGAGGACAGCGTGTTGGCCTCGCGATTGAACTCCTGCAGCAGGAAATCCAGCCGCCGCCCGGCCGGCTCGCCGCCTGCGAGCGTGCGCTGGGTTTCCACGATATGCCCGCGCAGCCGGTCGAGCTCCTCGTCGACGTCGAAACGCTGCAGCATCAGCAGTATCTCCTGCGCGACGCGCTCCTGATCGACCTGGGCGCCGAGCTCGCGCAGGCGTTCCTCGAAGCGCTGCCGGATGCGCAGCTGCACCTCGGGCAGCCGGGCCCGCACGGCATCGACCATGCCGCCGAGCGTCGCGCAGCGTTGCGCGATCAGCGCCGCCAGCCGCTCGCCTTCGCGCCCCCGGGCGCTCACCCGATCGGCCAGAGTCTGGCTGACCAGCGTGCGCACGGCCTGTAGCAGCGCCTCGGAATCCGCGGCCTCCTCGCGCAGGATGCCGGGGAAGCGCAGCAGCTCGACCACGTCCACCTGGGAGCGCTCCGGCAGCTGAGCCGCCAGCTCGCGCACGCGGTGCAGCAGCTGCTCGAGGGCCTGCGGGTCGATCTCGAAGCCGCCCGCGCCGGCCGGCGCGGCGCGCTGCTGCAGCGTGCAATCCACCTTGCCGCGCTTGAGCTCGCGGCCCAGGGCCGCGCGCAGCTCGGGCTCCAGCGCCCGGCAGCTGTCGGGCAGGCGCAGCGAGGCGTCCAGAAAGCGGTGGTTGACGCTGCGGATCTCGCACACGAGTGTGCCAAAGGTACCGGCGAGCTCGTGCCGCGCGAAACCCGTCATGCTTGCGATCATGGGGAGTCAATGGTGTATAAAGCGCGGCAAAGTTTAGCGTAAAGCGCCGGAGCTCGCTTGCGGGTCGAATATGCGGAACTCACCCTTCAAGGCGGGCGAGAGAATAACCAGGATCGGGTCAGCGTAGCCGTCGCACCGGACGCGGCGCTGCTGATCGCCTGTGACGGCATGGGTGGCCATGCCGACGGCGAGCGCGCGGCCGAGATCGCCCAGCGCACCGTGCTGGAGCGCTTCTGGCATACCCCGCAGCCGCTGCTCGATCCGCTCGGATTCCTGCACCTCGCGCTCGGCGCGGCGCACGCCAGCGTGGTCGCCGTGGGCGCGCAGCTGGCGCTCGAACAGCGGCCACGCGCCACCTGCGCGGTCTGCATCGTGCAGCAGAACTCGGCCTACTGGGCGCACGTCGGCGACAGCCGCGTCTACCACCTGCGCGCCGCGCGCGTGCGCGAACGCACGCGCGATCACAGCCACGTCGAGCTGCTGGTGCGCGAGGGCGTCATCGGTGCCGGCCAGGTGCAGAATCACCCGATGCGCAATTTCGTCGAGTCCTGCCTCGGCGGCGAGGCGCTGTTGCCGGAAATGGCGCTCAGCCAGCGCCGCCCGGTGCTGCCGGGCGACGTGCTGCTGGTGTGCACCGACGGCTTCTGGGCCAACCTGGACGAAGCGCTGATCGGCAGCGCCTTCGTGACACTCGGGCTGTCGCTGCGCGATACGCTGGCGGCACTGGCGGCCCAGGCGCTGCTCAACGCCGGCGCGGGAAGCGACAATACGTCGGTTGCTGCGCTGCGTTTTCTGGAATAGGAGCGTCTCCCGACCATGATTTCGCGTCGCGATGGCCGTGCTGCCGACGCATTACGGCCGGTGCGTTTCACGCGCCATTACACCCGGCATGCCGAGGGTTCGGTGCTGGTGGAATACGGCGATACCCGCGTGCTGTGCACCGCCAGCATCGAGGACGGGGTACCGGCGTTCCTGCGCGGCAAGGGCCGGGGCTGGGTGAGCGCCGAGTACGGCATGTTGCCGCGCGCCACGCACACGCGCAGCCCGCGCGAGGCGGCACGCGGCAAGCAGTCCGGGCGTACCCAGGAGATCCAGCGGCTTATCGGGCGCTCGCTGCGCGCCGCCCTGGATCTCGAGGCCCTGGGCGAGCGTACCGTCACGATCGATTGCGACGTGCTGCAGGCCGACGGCGGCACGCGCACCGCCGCCATCACCGGCGCCTACGTCGCCCTGGCCGAGGCCTGCGGGACCCTGCAGGCGCGCAGGCTGCTGCCGGCCGGCCCGCTGCACGGGCAGGTGGCCGCGGTGTCGGTCGGCATCGTGCGGGGCGTGTCGATGCTGGACCTGGACTACGGCGAGGACTCCGAGGCCGAGACCGACATGAACGTGGTCATGAACAACGGCGGCGCATTCATCGAGGTGCAGGGCACCGCCGAGGGACACGCCTTTCGCCGCCATGAACTCGACGCGCTGCTGAACCTCGCGGCCAGCGGCATCGGCGAGCTGTGCGCGCTGCAGGCACAGGCGCTCGCGGACTGACGGTGGCCGAGCGCGCCCGTGAGGTCCGGGCAGATCCCATGAAACTGGTACTGGCGAGCGGCAATCCGGGCAAGCAGCGCGAGTTTGCGGCGCTGCTGGCGCCGCTCGGGATCGAGCTGCTCATGCAGGCGGATCTCGGCGTGCGCAGCGTGGAGGAAACCGGCACGACTTTCGAGGCCAACGCGCTGCTCAAGGCGCGCCACGCCGCGCTGGCGAGCGGGCTGCCGGGCCTGGCGGATGACTCCGGTCTCGAGGTCGATGCCCTCGATGGGCGGCCGGGCGTCTACTCGGCGCGCTATGCCGGCCCGGGGGCGAGCGATCAGGACAACAATGCGCTGCTGCTGGCTCGACTGGCGGCGGTGCCCGAAGGGGCGCGCGGCGCGCGCTACCGCTGCGTGCTGGCGCTGGTGCGCACACCCGACGATCCCGAGCCGCTGCTCGCCAGCGGCTGCTGGGAGGGCCGGATCGCGACTCGCGCCGCCGGTGGCGGCGGCTTCGGCTACGACCCGCTGTTCATTCCGGCGGGCCATGAGCGCACCGTGGCCGAGCTGTCCGTCGCGCTCAAGAACTCCTCGAGTCACCGCGCCCAGGCGCTCGCGGCGTTGGTCGCGCGGCTGGGGCGCGTGCTGCCGGCGGGCAGCGCGGCCGCGCGATGACGCACCACCAGGTCGAGGCCAAGGGCTTGCCGCCGCTGTCGCTGTACGTGCATTTTCCCTGGTGCGTGCGCAAGTGCCCGTACTGCGATTTCAACTCGCACGCACTGCGCGGCGAGCTGCCCGAGGCCGCGTACGTACAGGCGCTGCTGCGCGACCTGGCGTTGCAGGGGGACGGGCAGCCCCAGCGCGCGCTGCAGAGCATCTTCCTCGGCGGCGGCACGCCGAGCCTGTTCTCGCCCGCCGGGCTGTCGCGCCTGCTCGATGGGGTACGCGCGCACTGGCCGCTGGCCGGCGACGCCGAGATCACGCTCGAGGCCAATCCCGGCACGATCGAGCGCGGCCGCTTCGCGGACTATCGAGCCGCCGGAATAACGCGCGTGTCGCTGGGTGCGCAGAGCTTCGACGAGGCGCAGCTGCAGCGCCTCGGCCGCATTCACGCCGCGGCCGACACGCGCCGCGCCGTCGAGGAACTGCACGCCGCGGGACTGGCGAATTTCAACATCGATCTCATGTACGGCCTGCCGCAGCAGAGCGCGGCCGGCGCGCTGGCGGATATCGAGGCTGCGATCGCGCTGCGGCCGGCGCATGTCTCGCACTACCAGCTCACGCTCGAGCCCGGGACCGTATTCGCCGGGCGGCCGCCGGCGGGGCTGCCCGATTCCGACCTCGGCGCGGACATGCAGCGCCTGTGCCAGCAGCGGCTCGCCGCGGCGGGCTTCGAGCGCTATGAGGTCTCGGCCTATGCGCTCGACGGCGCACGCTGCCGCCACAACCTCAACTACTGGCGCTTCGGCGACTACCTCGGGATCGGTGCCGGGGCGCACGGCAAGCGCAGCCGCCTCGAGGGCGAGACGCTCGGCATCGAGCGTACCGAGCGGCAGCGCGAGCCGCGCCGCTACCTCGCGAGCCTGGCCGCCAGCGCCGATGCCGCGCGTCCGCAATGCCGGGCGGTGGCGCTGGCCGAGCGGCCGTTCGAATTCATGATGAACGCGCTGCGCTTGAGCGAGGCCTTCGAGGCGAGCGCGTTCGAGGCGCGCACGGGACTGCAATTCGCGCTGCTGCAGCGGCCGATGGAGCGCGCGTGGCGGCGTGGGCTGCTGGAGCGCTGCGGTGGCGGCTGGCGCGCAAGCCCGCGGGGATTCGACTTCCTCAACGATCTGCTGACGGAATTTCTGCCGGAGCCGCCGGCGCGCGCGCCGCCCGATCGGCCGGATTTTGCTGCGGGCACCGGGACTTGGCTGTAGCCCGGCGCTGTTATGCACAGCCGGAAGCTGGCGATTACAAAAATTAGCCGATTACGTCTCATTCCCGTTAAATTCCAACATAATGAGAACGTAAGTCTTTGATGTCATAGGCTGAAACATATTGGTCATTTTTTGTACAAATGGACAAATCGGCGTTTTTCGGCCTCCAATCGCCGTTATCCGGCCGCGTTGCGCACAGAGTTATCCACAGAAATTGTGGATAATCCGGCGGGCGGGCCCGTGGGGAAATCGGTCGCCGAGGACCCATCCCTCTGCGCCTCTTGTGGCGGGCCAGCGCCGGGGCTAAACTTCGCGCCCTTTTTTGTCTGCCGGTCGAATTGAATGGCCGGCGCGCCGCAGGGCGGCATACGGAAGCGTGAACCCATGAAAGCCTCGATCCATCCCCAATACCAAGAGATCACCGTCACCTGCAGCTGCGGGAATAAATTTCAAACGCGCTCGACCGTGGGTCACGATCTGAGCCTCGAGGTCTGCTCGAACTGCCATCCGTTCTATACCGGCAAGCAGAAGATCGTCGACACCGCGGGCCGCGTGGACAAGTTCCGCAAGAAGTACGCGGGCATCACCAGCGCTCGCTGAGCGCGAATTCATGCGACGGCGCGCGCTGCGCGCCGCCGCTGTGCGCAGCGCCGCGCGCCGCTCCGGATGTTCATTTCGAGGCGCGCAATGCCTTGATTCCGTGCGCGGAGCATGTAAACCTGAGCAGCTGCCGACCGCGCTCCGCGGTGGCTCGTTCTGTGAGGGCGATCGCGGATGACTGCCAAGAATTTCGAGCTCAAGAACCCCAACACCGGCCTTACCACCTCGCTGCCGGTGCGCAGCGGGACGATCGGTCCGGATGTGCTCGATATCTCGAACATCAACCGCGACCAAGGGGTCTTCAGTTTCGATCCCGCCTTCGGCGTGACCGCCAGCTGCGAGAGCAAGATCACCTATATCGACGGTGACGCGGGCATCCTGCTGTACCGCGGCTATCCGGTGGAGGAGCTGGCGGAGAAGAGCTCGTTCATGGAAGTCGCCTACCTGCTGCTCTACGGCGAGCTGCCGACCGTGCGGCAGGCGCAGGAATTCTCGGCCAGCATCAGCCGCCATACGATGATCAACGAATCGCTGCTGCGATTCTTCCACGGCTTCCACCACAACGCCCATCCGATGGCGATGGTCTCGGCGGTCGTGGCGTCGATGTCGGCCTTCTATCACGACTCGACCGACATCCACGATCCGCGGCATCGCGAGATCTTCGCGCACCGCATCGTTGCCAAGCTGCCGACCATCGCGGCCGCGGCCCACAAGCATTCGGTCGGCCAGCCGTTCGTCTATCCGCGCAATGAACTGGCCTACTGCTCGAACATGCTGAGCATGTTCTTCGCCGTGCCGTGCGAGGACTACGAGGTCAATCCGGTCGCCGCCAAGGCGCTTGACCTGCTGTTCATCCTGCACGCGGATCACGAGCAGAATGCCAGCACCTCGACCGTGCGGCTGGCGGGCAGCACCGGCACCAATCCGTACGCGGCGATCTCGGCCGGCGTCGCGGCGCTCTGGGGCCCGGCCCACGGTGGCGCGAACGAAGCCGTGCTCGCCATGCTCGAGCAGATCGGTACGGTCGACAACATCCCGAAATACCTGGCCATGGCGAAGGACAAGTCCAGCCACTTCCGGCTCATGGGATTCGGGCATCGTGTCTACAAGAATTTCGATCCGCGCGCGAAGATCATCCGCGAGATCTGCCACGAGGTGCTCGCCAAGCTCGGTCGCAACGACAATCCGCTGTTCGAGCTGGCGCTGCACCTCGAGGAGATCGCGCTCAAGGACGAGTATTTCGTGTCGCGCAAGCTCTATCCCAACGTCGACTTCTACTCCGGCATCATCTACAGCGCGCTCGGCATTCCGCGCTCGATGTTCACGGTGATGTTCGCGATCGCACGCACGGTCGGCTGGGTGGCGCATTGGCTGGAGATGATCGCCGACCCGGGCATGCGCATCGGCCGTCCGCGGCAGCTCTACACCGGCGCCGCGCGCCGGGACTACGTGCCGGCCGCGCTGCGCAAGACCGCCTGACCGGCGCCGCGACACGCTCGGAGCACCGCCGCCCCGGGCTACTGCTGCAGCAGATTCTCCAGCTCGGCCGCATCGGCGCGCCGCATCGGCTTGCCGTCCACCGGGCTGACCGGCGCCTGGCGGATGCCGTCGAGCGGGAATACCGTCGCCTCGATCTGCCGGTTGTCCACCGCGAAGCGCAATCCGGGAAAGGCCCTGATCCGCTCGGCGTCGAGCCGCACGCGCCGCTGCGTGACCTCGTGCGCCACGCCGCGCTCGAGCAGCTGCAGCGCCACGTTCTCCGGCCGATCCGCGAACAGATGCAGTTGGATGTCGGCATAGGCGGTGGCGGTGCCGGTCAGCACGGGCCCGACCAGCCGCGGCTCGAAGCCCGACAGCCAGTGCATCGCATGCAGGGCGGCGCGCCGCTGCTCCTGCAGGCTCTGCTCGTGCCCGCCGGCATCGAACAGGCGCTGGTATTGCGCCAGCGCATCCTCGATCTCGGTGTTGCGCGGCAGTGCGCTGGAATCGGTCACCCCGAGGCGCTCGGCCGCTTTGCGCTTGGCGGTCAGGAAATCATGAATGCCATGCTGCGCCATGAGGCGCGCGGCTTCCTGCGCCAGCGCGCGCCGCAGGTTGCCGTTGCGGGGCGAGTCGCGGCGGCTCATGAGTGCACTTGCGTCAATCCCGGTCGGTCCGCGGCCGCGGGCGGCCGCCCGTCAGAACAGCGGCTCGCTGCTGCCGGATGAATTCTGCGGTCCCGTACCCGGCGCCGCGATACCGCCGCCACCCGCCGGCGGCAGATGATCTTCGATGAAGGTCTCGTAGATGGCATCGGTATCGTTGGCTCCGGCCAGGGTCCCGGTCTTCGGCGATATGCGTGCGCTCACCAGCCCGGACGGCAGGGGCCGCGGCCGGTCCGGCTGTGCGCGCAACGCCTCGCGCATGAAATTAACCCAAATCGGCACCGCCGTGCGGCTGCCCTCTTCGCCTTCGCCCAGCGGCCGCTCCTGGTCGAAGCCGACCCAGACGCTGGCAACGACGTCGCGATTGAAACCGTTGAACCAGGTATCGTGCGCCTCGTTGGTGGTGCCGGTCTTGCCGGAGATGTCGTTGCGCTTGAGCGCCAGGCCGGCGCGTATGCCGGTGCCGCGCGTGATGACGTCGTGCATGATGTCGTCCATGATCCAGTCGTTCTGCGGCGAGATCACGCGCGGCGCGATGCGCGCCGCCGCGCTCAGCGGCGGCAGCGGATCGGGCGGCGCATGATCCGGATCACCGGCGCCGACGGCGCGGCTGGCCGGATCGGCCGGCCCGGCGGGCGCAAGCGGCGCGCTCACGGCGGCGGCCGCTGCGGCGCCGGCGCTACCGGCGCCATCGGGCGGCGCGCTCGAATCACAGGACTCGCACACCACCGTCGGCGTCGCCTGGAACACCACCTGGCCCGAGGCGTCCTCGATGCGATCGATGTAGTAGGAATTGATGCGATAGCCGCCGTTGGCGAAGGTCGCGTAGGCGCTCGCCATCTGCAGCGGCGTCGCCGGCAGGCTGCCGAGCGCGAGCGTCATGTCGCGCGGCATGTCGTCGGGGTTGAAGCCGAATCTCGAGGCGTAGCTGACGGCGGTGTCGATGCCGAGCTGGCGTACCACGCGAATCGTGACCAGATTGCGCGAGTGCACCAGCGCCTCGCGCAGACGCGTCGGCCCCTCGAAGCCTCGCTCGTTGTTCTCGGGCCGCCAGATCTTCTCCTGCCCGCTGTCGTCATAGACGATCGGGGCATCCATGACCACCGTTGCGGGCGTGAAGCCGTTCTCCAGCGCCGCCGAATACAGGAACGGCTTGAATCCCGAACCCGGCTGGCGGCGGGCCTGGGTGACACGATTGAACTTGTTCTGGAAGTAATCGAAGCCGCCCACCAGGGCCGCGATCGCGCCGTCATCCGGGTCGAGCGCCACCAGCGCGCCCTGCGCTTCCGGCAGCTGCGCCAGCTGGGCGAGGCCGTGGCCGTTGGTGACCACGTAGACGACGTCGCCGCGACGCACGACGTCCTCGGCGCGCTTGGGCGCGGGGCCGACGCGCGTCTCGGAAATGCGCTTGCGGGCCCATGACAGGCCGTCCCAGTCGATCTGCGCGAATCCCAACGAGCGGATGTAGACGCGCGCCGCCATGGGCGCCACCGATACCACGACCGCCGTGCGCAGGCCGCCGAACTCGGGGATGTTGGCGAGCGCGGCATCGAACTTGGACGGCGGCGCGCCATCATCGAGCGCCAGCTGCCTGAGCGGCCCGCGATAGCCGTGGCGGCGGTCATATTCGATGAGACCGATGCGGACCGCGCGGTTCGCGGCCGTCTGCAGACGGCCGTCGATGGTGGTGTAGACCTTGTAGCCCGCGTTGACGGCGTCCTCGCCGTAGCGTCCCACCAGATCGGCGCGCGCCATCTCCGCCACGTAGGGAGCCTCGACGTCGATCAGGATGCCGTGATCGCGCGCATCCACGGGCTCCTGCGCCGCGAGCTGCACGGTGGCCGAATCGATGAAGTTGAGCCGCTGCATCTGCGCCAGCACATAGCGGCGCCGCGCCTGTGCGCCCTTCGGATTGGTGATCGGGTTGAGCTGCGACGGCGCGCGTGGAATAGCCGCCAGCGTCGCCGCCTCCGCGACCGAGAGCTGATCGAGCGGCTTGCCGAAATAGGTCTCGGCGGCGGCCGCCACGCCGTACGAGCGTTGCCCGAGGAAGATGACGTTCAGGTAGGTCTGCAGGATCTGTTCCTTGCTGAACTCGTGTTCCATCCGGTAGGTGAGAAAGATCTCCTGCAGCTTGCGGCGGATGGTCTTGTCGAAGGTCAGGAACATGTTGCGAGCCGCCTGCATCGTGATCGTGCTGGCACCCTGCGAGAAATCTCCCGAGGTCAGGTCCACCAGGGCCGCACGCAGCACTCCGCTGTAGTCGAAACCGTGGTGGGTGAAGAAGCGCTGGTCCTCGGCGGCGATGAATGCCTCGCGCACCAGCACCGGGATGTCCTGGTAGGTGACCAGTTGCCGCCGTTTCTCGCCGATCTGCGCGATCAGCTCCCCGCTGCGCGTGTAGATGCGCAGCGGCACCGGCAGGCTGCCGCTGCCGATGGCGTCCACCGTCGGCAGCGAGGGCTCGAGATAGACGTAGCTGGCGATCAGCGCGTAGGCACCGAGGAAAGCCAGCGTCACGGCGCCGAAGGCCGAGATAATCGTGACGCGAAAAGTGCGTATCTTTAGCAAATAGAGCCCCTAATTTCGTCGATCATCGCGGTATCTGGCGGATTCTGCCGCGGCCGCGCGCCACCGCTGAGCGCGCGCCCGGGAGCCTGGCCGAACAGCATAACAGCGCGTCCTAAAGCCCCGCTGAATGCGGCCGATGTCTCCATTCGGCAACCCCGGAACTTAGATGTCCGTCACGGCTGGGGATTCCATAGCCGGTTTAAGGTTAAGGCGAATCAGGCTGCATTCGTGAGCGCACTCACATCGTATTTAACTTTTGCCTGTTATATATTGCGAGCAAAACTAGATAGGGTCTTCCTAATAAGCGCGTAGCTCACTGAAAGGTCTCAACAAAAGTGTTTCTATTATCGCGCAAGCACCAGCAGCTGATCGGCTTGGACATCACCACGTCCTCGATCAAGCTGATCGAGCTGGCCATGTCGGGGGGGCAGTACCTCGTGGAGTCCTACGCCGCCGAGCCGACTCCGCCCAACGCCATGAACGAGAAGACCCTGGTCGATCCCGACGCCGTGGGCGAGGCGATCCGCCGCGCGCTCAAGCGCTCCGGGGCCCGCAGTCACGAGGTCGCCATCGCCATCAGCGGTGATGCCGCGATCACCAAGGTCATCCAGATGCCGCGGGGCCTGCGCGACTCGGAGCTCGAGGCGCAGGTGGAGATGCAGGCCGATCAGTACATTCCGTTCCCGATGGACGAAGTCAGCTACGACTTCGAGGTGCTCGGCCCATCCGAGAAGGACGCCGAGTCCGTGGACGTGCTGCTGGTGGCGTCGCGCAGCGAGAACGTCGAGCAGCGCCGCGCGGCGGTGGCGGCCGCGGGACTGAGCGCGCGCATCGTCGACGTCGAGGCGTTCGCGCTCGAGAACGCCTGCCGCCTGATGACGCACCAGATGCCGGACGGCGGCATCGATCGCAGCGTCGCGCTGGTGGATTTCGGCGCCAGCACGACCACTTTCAGCGTGCTGCGCAATCTGAAGGTCATCTATACGCGCGATTTCGCGTTCGGCGGCCAGCAGCTGACCGAGGAGATCATGCGTACCTACGGGCTGTCGATGGAAGAGGCCGGCCGCGCCAAGAAAGAGGGCGGCCTGCCGGGCAATTACCAGGCAGAGGTGCTCGATCCGTTCATCGACGACATGACGCAGCAGGTCAGCCGTTCGCTGCAGTTCTATCTCGCTTCCGGCAGCGGACGCGAGCAGCCCGAGAAGATCCTGATCTGCGGCGGCTGCGCCAACATCCCGGGGGTGGCCGACGTGGTGCAGAGCCGCGTCGGCATCAATGCCGAGCGCGGTGATCCGCTGGGCCAGATGAAGCTCTCGTCGCGCGCGCGCGCCCAGGCCGTGCAGCGCGATGCCACGGCCCTGCTCACCGCCTGCGGCCTTGCCTTGCGGAGCTTCGACTAATGCCGCGTATCAACCTGCTGCCCTGGCGCGAACAGCAGCGCCGCGAGCGCAAGCTGGCATTCTTCGTCGCACTCGGCGGCGCCGCGGGTCTCGCGGCCGTCGTCGCCACGATTGCCTATCTGCTGCTCGGTTCGATGATCGACGCTCAGGAGCAGCGCAATACGCGGCTGCGCTCGCAGATCAAAGTCCTGGACAAGCAGATAGAGCAGATCAACGACCTGGAACAGCAGAAGCAGAAATTCATCTCGCGCATGCAGATCATCGAGAAGTTGCAGCGCTCCCGCCCCGAGGTGGTGCACCTGTTCGACGAGCTCGTGAAGGTGATGCCCGATGGCACCTACCTGACCTCGGTCAAGCAGACCGGCAACAGGATCAAGCTCGAGGGCGTGGCGCAATCCTCGACCCGCGTGTCCACTCTCATGCGCAACATCGCGGCCTCGCAATGGCTGCGCAAACCCGAGCTCGAGGTGGTGCAGACGAAGAACGACAGCGCCGGCGGCAGCAGCTTCGTGCTCGACGTCGAGCAGGTGAACCTGTCGGACCAGGATGACGCCGGCGCCAGGCAGCGCCCGCCAGTGCGCACGGCGTCAGGGAGCTCCCGATGAATCTGATCGAGGAGCTGCGGTCGCTCGACCCGCGCGATCCCGGACGCTGGCCGCTGGCGGTGCGCTCGATCGCCGTGCTGGCGTGCTTCATCGTCGTGTCGATCGCCCTCATCTACGTATTCGTCTGGCAGGATCGCATGCCCGACCTGCGGCAGCGCGAAGCCCAGGAACTGCAGCTGCGCAACGAGTTTCGCGGCAAGCATGCCAAGGCCGTGAATCTGGCCATCTACAAGCAGCAGCTGGCCGACATCGAGAAATCCTTCGGCGCGCTGCTGCGGCAGCTGCCGAGCAAGACCGAGGTGCCCAATCTGCTGGTCGATATCTCCCAGACCGGCCTGGCGGCCGCGCTGCAGGAGAAGCTGTTCCAGCCCGGACAGGAAGTGAAGAAGGACTTCTATGCCGAGCTGCCGATCAAGATCCGCCTCACCGGCAGCTATCACGACTTCGGGCAGTTCGTCAGCGGCATCGCGGCGCTGCCGCGCATCGTCACGCTGCACGACATACAGATCACGCCGATCGACAAGAGCAGTGGCTACGATCAACTGCAGCTGGACGTCACCGCCAAGACCTACCGCTACCTCGACGACGAAGAAATCGCGGCGGGCGAGGCGGAGAAGCGCAAGGCGGAACAGTCCAAGCGGCACGGCGCGGGAAACTAACGATGCCTGCATCACACAACAATGCGGCGGCCCCGTCGTTGCTGCGACTGACGGTCCTCGCGGGGCTGCTCACCGGCGTGCTGACGGCCTGCAGCGGCCGCGACGCCGACCTCGATCGCTTCATCGACGCGACCAAGAAGGAGCCCGGCGGGCGCGTCGAATCGCTGCCGGAGGTCAAGCCGTACGAGGCCTTCACCTACGCGGACCAGCATTTGCGCTCGCCGTTCGTGCCGGGCGGCGCGGGCGGCAACGCCGGCGTGCGCCCGGACAGCCATCGCAACCGCGAATTTCTCGAACAGTTCTCGCTCGATACCTTGAAGATGGTCGGTACGCTGAACCTCGGCGGCAAGCGCTACGGCCTGGTGCAGACCAAGGACGGGCGCGTGCACCGCGTCGTGCTCGGCGAGCACATGGGCACCAATGACGGCAAGATCACCGACATCACCGGCTCCAAGATTGCGTTGATTGAGATCATTCCAGACGGCCTCGGCGGCTACATCGAACGGCCGGCGGCGTTGGCGTTGAACGAGTGATCGGCAGGGAGACACATCGAATGAAACGGTCCATCCTCCATACGCTACGCGGACGCATCAGCGCTCTGGCGCTCGCCTGGGCCGCCGTCATGCCGCTCACACCCGGCGCGCGGGCTGCGAGTCCGGCGCCGGCCGCCACCGCCGCTGCCGCCGAGTCGCTGCAATCGATCGACGTTCAGACGCTCGGCGGCCGCCAGGTACAGCTGACCATGCACATGTCCGGACCGGCGCCGGAGCCGCTGGCGTTCACGATCGACAAGCCGGCCCGCATATCGATCGACCTGCCCAATACCACACTGGCGCTGGCTTCGCGCCGCATCGACGTCGGCTCGGGCGGGGTGGATACCGTGCTGGCCGCCGAGGCCAACGGCCGTTCGCGCGTCGTGCTCAATCTCGATGCGCCCATGCCGTACCAGATGCGCGTCAACGGCAACGACATCGTGCTGCTGGTCGGGGCCGCACCCGAAAGCCACGCGACCGCCAAGGCTGGCGGCGGGACCGCACTGCGCGAAGCGGCCGGGGCCAGCGGCGCGAGCGCCGCCCGGTTCATCAAGAGCATCGATTTCCACCGTACCGAGACCGGCGCCGGGCGCCTGGTGGTGCGCCTGTCCGACCCGCGCACGCCGATCGACCTGAAGCAACAGGGCTCGCAGATCCTGATCGACTTCGCCGGCACCGAGGTCCCAAGGGGCCTGATGCGCCGTTACGACGCGGTCGATTTCGGCACGCCGGTCACCGGTTTCGACGTCAGCCGCGAGAATGGCGGCACTCACCTGGTGATCAACGCCACGGGCGGATTCGACCAGCTCGCCTACCAGTCGGACGATCAGTACGTGGTCGAGGTGTCACCGGTGCGCAAGGCCGCGGTGGCGAACCCCGCCGATCAGAAGAAGGAATACAAGGGCGAGCGCCTGACGCTCAATTTCCAGGACATCGAGATCCGCGCGGTGCTACAGCTGCTGGCCGACGCGAGCGGCCAGAACATCGTGGTCAGCGACAGCGTCCAGGGCAACCTGACTCTGCGATTGCAGAATGTGCCCTGGGACCAGGCGCTCGACATCGTGCTGCGTACCAAGGGCCTCGATAAGCGCCAGGACGGCAACGTGATCATCGTCGCCCCGGCGGCGGAGCTGGCGGCACGCGAGAAGGCCGAGCTGGCGACCCGCAAGGACATCCAGGAACTCGAGCCGCTGCGCTCGGAATACCTTCAGATCAACTACGCCAAGGCGGCCGACATAGCGACGCTGCTGCGCGGCGGCACTGCCACCGGCGGCGCTGGCGGCGGCGGCGCCGCCGGTGGCAGCGGCCGCAACGCGGTGTTGTCGAGCCGCGGCAGCGTCTCGGTCGACGATCGCACCAACACCCTGCTGGTGCAGGATACGGCCGAGCGCATCGCGGACATACGGCGGCTGGTGGCGCTGCTGGACATTCCGGTCAAGCAGGTGCAGATCGAGGCGCGGATCGTCGTGGTCACCAATGACTTCGAGCGCGATCTCGGTGCGCGCTTCGGGGTGACCGCGACCCACCACAATGGTACCAACGGTCTGTACGAGACCAGCGGCACGGCGGCAGGCACGGATCAAGGCATGGGCTCGGCATTGAGCAACCTTGCCTCCACCGGCAGCGTCTACCCGATCAGCATTCCGACCGGCGCCAACGCGGTCAATCGCTACAACGTCAATCTGCCGGTACCCACACCCGCCGGCAGCATTGCCTTCGGCATTCTCGGCTCCGACTACCTGGTGGACCTCGAGCTGTCTGCCGCGGAGACGGAGAACCGCGGCACGGTCATCTCGTCGCCGCGCGTGATCACCGCCAATCAGAAGGAGGCGCTGATCAAGCAGGGCGTGAACATCCCGTACCAGGAATCGGCCTCCAGCGGCGCGACCACGATCCAGTTCGAGGAAGCCGTGCTGGAACTCAAGGTCAAGCCGCTGATCACGCCCGACAGCCGCATCATCCTCGACCTCACGGTGTCCGACGATACCGTCGGGCAGGTGGTCGTGGCCTCCGGCGGCGTCAACGTGCCGGCGATCAACACGCGCTCCATCACGACCCAGGTCGTGCTCAGCGACGGCCAGACCGTGGTGCTAGGCGGCATCCTCGAGACGAATCAAACGATCCAGTCCACCGCGGTGCCGTGGCTGGGCAACATTCCGATTCTGGGTAATCTCTTCAGGTCGTCGTCCAACGTCAACAACAAGGACGAGCTGCTGGTGTTCGTGACGCCGAAGATCCTGCGGGAAGGCGTCACCCCGAATTGACCGGTTGGCTGGCAGGCAGCGGGACCGCACGGAGATTGGCTACACTGCCTGCACTGCCGATAGTCGCCGCCCTTCCCGGCGGGGGGCCTGACAGCCATGCGCATACTGCTGGTCGAGGACGATGAGCTGCTCGCGGACGCCGTGGTGCGCGGGCTTTCGCTGGCGGGTTTCACGGTGGATCATGCCGGTAGCGCGGAACTGGGCGGCAGCGCACTGCGCACCGAGCATTTCGACCTCGCGATCGTCGACATCGGGCTGCCGGCCGCCGATGGCCTGAGCCTGCTGCAGGGGCTGCGCGGCGAAGGGCAGTCGACGCCGGTGCTGATCCTCACCGCGCGCTACGGCCTGAACGACAAGATCCGGGCCTTCGATCTGGGCGCCGATGACTTCCTCATGAAGCCGTTCGAGCAGGCGGAACTCGCGGCGCGCTGCAAGGCCCTGATCCGCAGAGCCAACCTGGCGCCCAGCGGCGCGGTGCGGGTCGGGCGGCTGTCCATCGACCTGATCGGCCATCAGCTGCGGATCGACGAGCAGCCGATCGAGCTCACGCGGCGTGAATGGGCGATATTGGAGAGCCTGGCGCACAACCTGGGCCGCGTGGTCGGCAAGGAGCGGCTGCTGCAGGCGCTGGCCGGCTGGGAACAGGATCTCACGCCCAACGCGGTCGAGACCCACGTCTCGCGGCTGCGCGCCAAGCTGGGGGATAGCGCCGTGATTCGCACGGTGCGCGGCCTGGGCTATCGCCTCGAAGAGGCCGGGGCGCGCACGCAATGACGACCGTGCGGCGGCGCCTGCTGCTGCTGCTGCTGCCGGCGCTCGCGATCCTGATGCTGCTCGGCGGCGTGGTGGATTACTGGATCGCGGTCGCGACCACGCAGGACGCCTATGACAAGGCGCTCGCGAGCCTGGCGCTGGCGAGCGCCGCCTACCTGCACGCAGACGACGGCAAGCTCGAGTTCGGCCCGGCGTCGCGCATCAGCAGCCTGCTGCAGGGCGGCGGCGGTGACGGCGAGGAGGCCACGCTCTATGCGGTGACCGCCCCGGACGGCGCGTTCATCGCCGGCAGCCCCGGCCTGCCGTCTGCGTTCGCCGCTGCGGCGGCGGCTGGCCCGCGCTCGAAGGTGGCGTTCCGCGACGCCGCGTTCCAGGGCCTGTCGTTGCGCATCGCGAGCCTGCGGGTGCCGACCGCATCGGGCGTGGCGACGGTCACGGTCGCCGAGACGCGCGAGCGCCGGGTCCGCACCCAGCGCGTCATGCTGTTCGGCAAGCTGCTGGTGGACTTCGCCGAGCTGGACATCACACTGCTGCTGATCTGGATCGGCGTCTATTACGGTCTGCGGCCCCTCGGGCGGCTGCGTGACGAGGTCGAGGCGCATTCGCCGCGCGAGCTGCACCGCTTCGACGAATCCGCAGTTCCCGGTGAGTTGCGGCCGCTCGTGGTGGCGTTCAATCGGGTGCTGGAGCTGCTGCACGACGCCGCCATGGTGCAGCACCGCTTCGTGGCGGACGCGGCGCACCAGATGCGCACGCCGGTTGCAGGGCTGCTGGCGCAGATCGAGCTGCTGATCCAGGATCCGCGTGCCGCCCCCGTGGCCGCAGAGCTCGGCACCCTGCAGCGCGGCATTCAGCATCTGGCGCACTCCGCCAACCAGCTGCTGGCATTGGCACGGGCCGAGCCGGTGGCCACGTGGCACGAGGGCCTGCAGCCCGTGGCGCTCAAGCCGCTGGTCGAGTCGCTGGTGGAGCGCCACCTCGAGCGCGCCGACCGGGCCGGCATCGACATCGGCGCGGAGGCGCAGGACGCTCAGGTGAGCGGCGATGTCTGGCTGCTGGAGGATCTGCTGGTCAACCTGATCGACAACGCGCTCAAATACACGCCCGCCGGCGGACATGTGACGGTACGCAGCGGCATGGACGACAGCCACCCGTTCGTGGAGGTCGAGGACGACGGCCCCGGCATCCCCGAAGCCGAGCGCCAGCGCGTGCGGGAGCGCTTCTATCGCCGGCCGGGCTCGCCGGGCATGGGCTGCGGCCTGGGGCTGGCGATCGTGGACCAGATCGCACGCGCCCACCAGGCCGATTTCACGATCGTCGCGGGCGCGAGCGGCCGCGGGGCGCGCATGCGCGTGCGCTTCCCGCGCCGGACATAAGCGCGGCATTCGTGAACCGGGTCGCAGTTTCCGCAACGCGCGCCGCCCAGCCAGCTTCGCGCAAGGTCGGCTGGGTATCGTGATCCCATGGAAAAGCGCTCGAACATCGCCGGCATCACGCTCACCGAGCTGCTGATCGTGATCGGCATCGCGGGGATCCTGATGGCCATCGGGATCCCGTCGTTCAAGTACGTCACGACCGCCAATCGCATTGCGAGCGAGGTGAACGGGCTGCTCGGCGACATGCAGTACGCGCGCGCTGAGGCGATCAAGGAAGGCCAGACGGTCACGGTGTGCGTATCGTCCAACGGCACCAGCTGCACCAACACCACGGCCTGGAACGGCGGCTGGATCGTATTCCAGGATCCGAATGCCAATGCCCAGGTCGACGGCGGCGAGTCGGTATTGCGCGTGCAGACGCCGTTCGCCGGTTCGGACACCCTGACGGGCGCCACCCTGCAGGCCGTGACCTTCAATCGCGAGGGCTTCGCACTGAATCTCGCCGGCACCTCGCTGATCAGCGCCCATGACTCGACCGCGACCCAGGCCTACACGCGCTGCCTGGCCGTAAGCCTCGTGGGCCAGCTGTCGACGCTGACCTACGGCAACAGCATCAACGGCAGCCCGGGTTGCTCATGACGATCCGTACGACATCGATCGCGCCTGCGGCCAGTTGCGCGCGCGGTTTCAGCCTGGTGGAGGTCATGGTGGCGCTGGTCATCATCGCCATCGGCATGCTCGGCATCGCGAAGATGCAGGCACTGGCGCTTTCCAGCACCGGGGTGGCGAGCGAGCGCTCGCTGGCCGCCATCGAAGCGGCCAGCCTCGCCTCGGCGATGCATGCCAACCGCGCCTACTGGGCATCGACGCCGGCGAGCTTCACGACCTCCGGCACGGCCGTCACGGTCACCAACGGCGCCCTGCCCGTGCCCGCCGTCGATTGCACGATGCCGGGCAATCAGCCGTGCTCGAGCATCAATCTGGCGGGTTTCGACGTGCAGACCTGGATCCAGGGTCTGCCCGGAAGTACCGGTTCCGGACTGGGCAATCTGCTGCCGAACGCCACTTCCAGCGTCGTCTGCTCGCTGGCCAATACGCCGCTGAGCTGCACCATCCAGATCAGCTGGACCGAGAATGCGGTCGCGATCAATCAACAGGAAGCCGTCGTGGCGCAGCAGAACGCGCAGAACAATCAGGTGGCGTCCTTCCAGAATCCAACCTACACCCTGTACGTCGAGCCATGAACGCGCAACCACTGCAGCGCCGCGCCCGCGGCGCCCGACGCCAACGCGGCTTCTCGATGATCGAGCTGTCGATCGCGCTGCTGATCGCGTTGTTCCTGATCGGCGGGCTGCTGACCATCGAACAGGGCACCCGCAAGACCTTCGGCAACCAGAACCTGATGGCGCAGCTGCAGGACAACGAGCGCCTGGCGATGACGATGATCACCGACGTGATCCAGGCCGCCGGCTACTACCCCGATCCCACGCAGCAGACCGCGCTGTCGTCCATGACCGCGAATGGCATATTCACGCAGCCCGGGCAGCCGATCGTCGGCACCTACAATGGGGCCGCCCCGGGCGACACCGTCACGGTGCGCTACATGACCGCCCTCAACGACGGGGTCATCAACTGCATCGGCGGCACCAATAACCTGAGCCCCAATCAGTACTACACCAATCAATTCAGCGTCAGCGGCGGCCCGTTCAGCCAGCTGCAGTGCGCTCTGGGTATCGGCGCCGCGCCGACCATGCCGGCACCGACGCCGCTGGTCAGCGGCGTCACGAATCTGGAGATCTGGTATGGCGTCAATACCGCGGGCGGCAGCAACAATGTCGACAGCTACCTGCGCGCCAACCTGATGTCGGCCGCCAACTGGCTCAACGTCACCTCGGTCATGGTGCGGCTGACGTTCAACAATCCCCTCTGGGGGCAGCCGGGCCAACCGCAGTTCATCTATTTCACGCGCGTGGTCGGCGTGATGAATCGGACGGGGGTCTAGCCATGATCAGCGGCACGGCGCGCGGGCGCATCGGGGTCAGGCAGGGCGGCATGGTGCTGATCGCGAGCCTGCTGCTGCTGATCGTGCTGACGATCTTCGCGCTGAGCATGTTCCGCAGCTTCGGCATCCAGGAGAAGATCGCCGGCAACGTGCGCGAGAAGCAGCGCGCGCTGCAGGGCGCGGAGAGCGCGCAGCAGTACGCGGAATGGTGGCTGACCAGCGGCAACAATGCCGCATCCGGGACCACCGCCTGCGCCGGCCTGCTCAACGCGAATCTCGGCCAGGGACAGATCTGTTCCAACGTCCTGGCGACCTCGCTGCTCAGCGCCGGATCGAGCATCACCGCGCTTCCCTGGCAGCTCAACGGCAGCGTGGTCGGCGTGAGCTACACGCCGCCGAACATGGCCGTCACGGCCGCCGCCAGCGCCAACAACGGCGCCGAGACCTATTACGCCGCTCCGGGGTTCTACATCTCCGACCTCGGAACGGCCGCCGATGGACAGGGAGAAGCCTACGAGATCGACGCCTACGGCTACGGCGCTTCACCGAATGCGGTCGCCGTCGTGAAGAGCACCTACGAGCTGAGCTCGGGTGTCGTCAACAGAGGAGGTCCGTGATGTACCGCCGAATCCCGATCCTTGCGATCGCACTGGCCGCCGCAGCGTTGCACGGCAACGAGAGTCTGGCGCAGACCGTGGTCGGCGAGGATTTCACCCAGACCAAGACCATGAACTCGTGGTACTTCCTGAACGGCGCCTGCCTGACCGCGAGCACCGCGCTGACCACCAGCCCCGGCTCGCCTCCCGGCTGCACCGCGATCCAATCCCTCTCCTCGGGCGGCCTCGCCAGCTCGTCCTTCTACTACAACGAGCGGCTGGTCGGCGGCTACAACGGCGTCAGCACGGTCAGCGGCGGCAAGCCGGTGCAGACGCTGCCCGATCCGGCGCCGACGACCAGCGGAGGCATTACCACCGGCTACGGCGCCCTGCGCTTCACCAACGGCTCCACCAGCGTCGGTGGCAGCGAAGTCGGCGGCTACGCCCAGAACGGCGCGGTCATTTCGGCGACGCCGTTTCCGAGCGGACAGGGCGTCGAGGTCAAGTTCAAGACCGTCACCTATCGGGGCAATTCCGGCGGCGCCGGTTTGGACGGCGCCGACGGCATCAGCTTCTTCCTGATGGACGGCAGCATCACCCCCAACATCGGCGCCTGGGGCGGCAGCCTCGGCTATTCCTGCTCCAACTCCAACCCGCCCTACAGCGGGCTGACCGGCGCGTATCTGGGCCTCGGCATCGACGAGTACGGCAACTTCCTGAACGCCGGCGACAACACCGCCACCGGCTGGGGTTACCAGCCGGGGCGCATCGGCCTGCGCGGCGCGGGCAACATCTCCTGGGCGTTCCTGAACCTGACCTATCCGGCCGACTATCCCACGTCGCTGATCTCGACCTGCAGCAGCGGCACCTATTCCACCAATGGCCTGTGCAACACCTGCGGCGGCGGCACGACCTTCGACGGCACCAGCAATACCTGCAACAGCTGCTCCGTCGGCACCTACAATTCCACGACCAATCTGTGCACCAATATCTGCACGGCCGGCAACTACAGTGCCTCCTCGGGCCTGTGCATCGATATCTGCCCGTCGCCCTACACCTGGAACCAAACCAAGGGCATGTGCTACGACAAGAACGTGAGCCCGACCACGGTGGCGGCCACCACGGCGCCGCCGACGACCGCCGGCCCGACCACCGCGACGCCGACCTATTCGGTGCCCATCGCGGCGAGCGCCGTGCAGAACACCTGCAGGACCGGTTACCTGTGGAACTATTCCAACCCCTCCTCGCCGGTCGAGACCAGCACGCCGATCCTGGACTACACGGCGATCCCCAACGGCTACGTGGTCCTGCCCTCGTCGGTGAAGATCGCCAACGAGAGCGCCATGTCGCGGCCGAACGCCACGCCGATCTTCTACGACCTGAAGATCACGCAGAACGGCCTGCTGAGCCTGTCGTACAGCCAGAACAACGGCAGTACCTACATCTCCGTGCTCACCAACCAGAGCATCGTGAACGGCACCATGCCGAGCTCGTTCCGCTTCGGCTTCGCCGGCTCGACCGGCGGCAGCACCAACATCCACGAGATCCTGTGCTTCCAGGCCGCGCCGGCGACGCAGTCGGCGAGCTCATCCGGCGTCAACGAGAAGCAGTCGGCCAAGATCGAGCCCAACGGCACGCAGGCCTACTTCGCCTTCTACAACCCGCAGTATTCGACCGGCGATCTGACCGCCAATGCGCTGGCCGTGGATCCAAACACCGGCAACGTCAGCATCGCGCCCATCGCCAACTGGGATGCCTCGTGCGTGCTGACGGGCGTCGCGTCCGGCCAGACCTGCGCCAAGACCGGCGCCACGGGTCCGGCGAGCGCGCAGTCGCCCTCTGCCCGCACGATCCTGAGCTGGAACGGCAGCCAGGGCATCCCGTTCGAGTGGACGAACCTCAGCGGTACCCAGCAATCGACGCTGGATCTGAACGATCCGACCACGACGAGCTGCTACCCGACCTGCCGCCTGAGTTACCTGCGCGGCGATCGCAGCCAGGAAGTCAACACCAGCGGCGTGGGCCTGTTCCGCGCCCGCCAGAGCGTGCTCGGTGACATCGTGGATTCCAGCCCGACCTGGGTGGGTCCGCCGTCGCTGCCGTACACGGCCGCCTGGCTGGACCGGCTCTACCCGACCGCGCCGGCGCAGGAGAACAGCGGTACGGTGAGTTACGTCGGTTTCGTGGCGAACGAGCAGACGCGCGTGAACGTGGTGTTCGCCGGCGCCAACGACGGCATGCTGCACGGCTTTCGCGCCGGGGCCTATGATTCGACCGGCAACTACAACATGTCCTCGGTCAACGACGGCTACGAGCTGCTGGCCTATGTGCCGGGATCGCTGCTGCAGAGCGCCGCATCACCCTCCAGTCCCGGAGGCTGCCTGACCGATGCGGCCACCGGCTCGGTGGTGCAGAACATCCACGGCGTCACGCCGGCGATCGGCAGCAACGCGGCCTGCATCAACTCCGATCTGGACTACTCCAACCCGCAGTACGGCCATGACTTCTACGTCGACGCCACGCCGGCGAGCGGCGACCTGTTCTACAACGGCACCTGGCACACCTGGCTGGCGGGCGGCCTCGGGGCGGGCGGTGCCGCCATCTACGCGCTCGACATCACCGACTCGAGCACCTTCTCGGAGAGCAACGCCGCCGGCATCGTCATCGGCGAATGGAACTCCGCCAACCTGACCTGTCAGGGCGCCGGTGGCGCCTACAATTGCGGCGTCGATCTCGGCAATACCTACGGCACCCCGGTGATCCGCCGCCTGCACGACGGCAACTGGGCGGTCATCTTCGGCAACGGCTTCGGCAGCAGCAGCGGCGACGCCGGCATCTTCGTCATGACCATCAGCAAGACCGGCGCGCAGACTCTGTACTACCTGAGCACCGGCGTGGCGGCGGCCGCCAAGGCCAAGGGCACCACGGTGGCCGATGGCATCGGCTACGTGACCGCAGCCGACCTGGACGGCGATCACATCACCGACTATGTGTACGCCGGCGATCTGCTCGGCAACATCTGGCGCTTCGACCTCACGAGCCAGAGCGAAACCGCGTGGGCGTCAGGGGCATCGCCGCTGTTCACGAGCCCTGGCGGCCAGCCGATCACGACTGCGGTGGTGGTCGCCTCCGGCTCGACGTCCGGCACGATGGCCGGCACGATTCCGCAGCTCATGATCGCGTTCGGCACCGGCCAGAAGGTGCCGCCGACGAACGATACGCCGGTGACCTACACCAGCGCGACCCAGGCCATGTACGGCATCTGGGACTGGAACCTGAGCGCCTGGAATTCGGTGTCGTCGGCTCAATATGCCAGCCTGACGCCCAGCCAGACCGGGCTCGGATCCTCGAACAACTATGCGATCAGCACCGCCAACCTGGCGCGGCAGGTCCTGACTGCCAGCACCAGCTCCAGCAATGTCGGCGGCTACGACGTCAACGTGCCGGTGACGGTCTGCTGGCAGACACCCACGGGCTGCAACGGCGGCACCGGCCAGTTCGGCTGGTACATGAATCTGCCGGGCACCCAGGAGCAGATCATCTACAATCCGGAGCTGGTCAGCACCGCGTTCCTGGTGAACTCCATCGTGCCGGCGGCCAACGTGCCGGGCTCGTGCAACATTGCGACCGATACCGGAGTCACCTATGCGGTGTCGATCCTGTCCGGAGGTGCGCTGCCGAATTTCTTCCAGCAATATCGCGACGCCAACGCTGTCGGCGTGCAGACCAACGCCACGGGCAGCTCATCGATCGTCACGACGGGCGCGGGCTCGACCTGGCTGGTCTATCAGACCGTGCTGAATCAGCCACAGGCCACCCAGATCAATCCTCCCGTCAACTTCAGGGGCAATCGACTGACCTGGGTGGAGCTGCGATAAATGAGGTGCGCGATGACATACCCGCTGCAGGCACGGAAACGAGCGCCCGGCTTCACGCTGGTCGAGATGATGGTGGTGGTGGTGATCGCCTCGATCCTGCTGGCCGTGGCCATTCCGAGCTACCAGACTCAGGTGCAGAAATCACGGCGCACCGATGCGAAGACCGCGCTGCTCGACCTGGCCGGCCGCGAGGAGCGCTACTTCAGCACCAGCAACACCTACAGCAACGCTCCGGCCCCGCTCGGCTACACGGCATTCGCGATACCCGTGGGCAGCGGCTACTATCAGCTGAACACGCCGACGATCACCGCGGCTGCGGGCAACGTGCCGGCGTCCTTCACGCTCACGGCGACGGCGATCGGCACGCAGACCGCCGACACCTCGTGCCAGACCTTCACCGTTACCAGCACCGGCCTGCAGACCTCGACCGACGGCGGCGGCAACGACACGTCGGCGATCTGCTGGCAGTGAGCCTGAGCCGCGCGCGGCCCGCGCCGCGGCGGCGGCAGAGCGGCGCCGGGATCGAATGACCCGGGCCCGGCGGCCCGGTATCATGCCGCATCCGGTCCACGGATCCTCGCGGATGCCCGGCCAGCACAACATCTTCCTCGTCGGCCCGATGGGTTCGGGCAAGACCGCAGTGGGCAAGTCCCTGGCGCGGCTGCTCGATTACCCGTTCTTCGACAGCGACCACGAGATCGAGCGGCGCAGCGGCGCCGGCATCCCGCTGATCTTCGAGCGCGAGGGCGAGGCCGGCTTCCGCCGCCGCGAGCGCGAGGTGATCGCGGACCTGGCGCGCCAGGAGCGCAGCGTGATCGCCACGGGCGGCGGGGCGATCCTGGATCCCCACAATCGAGCCGATCTCGCCAGCCGCGGCTGGGTGGTGTATCTGGAGGCCTCGGTGGCGCAGCAGGCCGAGCGGGCCGGGCGCACGCGTCATCGGCCGCTGCTGCACGGGACGGATCCGCTGGTCCGGCTCGAGGAGCTGATGCGGGTGCGCGAACCGCTGTACCGGGAGATCGCGGATCTGTGCATCTCCACCGACCAGCGGCGGGTGGCCGCCGTGGCCGAGCGGATCGCCGAGGAGTACCGGGAGTACCTGGGCCTGCGGCCGGCCGGCGCGGGCGGCTGACACGGGCAGCCCGGCCGCGCGCGCGCGGCAGCACGTATACTTGCGCTCTGGGGTCGGCTGCGGGGCCGATCCACCGCAGCCGTCGCCGCCCCCAATGCAGACACTGACCGTCGATCTCGGTGCGCGCTCCTACCCGATCCTGATCGGCCCGGGGCTGCTGCGCGCGCGCGCGCTGCTGGAGCGGCACGTTCCGGGACGCGATGCGGTGCTGGTGAGCAATACCATCGTCGCGCCGCTGTACGCCGACACGCTCAGGCAGGCGCTGGCACCGCGCCGCGTCATCGAAGTGATCCTGCCCGACGGCGAGCAGTACAAGACGCTCGACAGCGCGAGCCGGGTGTTCGACGTCATGGTTGCGAACCGCCTGGGGCGCGACGCCGTGGTGCTCGCCCTCGGCGGCGGCGTGATCGGCGACCTGGCCGGGTTCGTTGCCGCCTGTTATCAGCGTGGCGTCGATTGGGTCCAGGTTCCGACCACGCTGCTGGCCGACGTCGATTCCTCGGTCGGCGGCAAGACCGCGGTCAATCACCCCGGCGGCAAGAATCTGATCGGCGCCTTCCATCAGCCGCGGGCCGTGATCGCCGACACCGACCTGCTGCAGAGCCTGCCCGAGCGCGAGCTGCGGGCCGGCCTGGCCGAGGTCATCAAGTATGGCCTGATCTGCGACGCCGGCTTCTTCGACTGGATCGAATCGAACCTCGATGCGCTGCTGGCACGCGAACCGGCGGCACTGGCGCACGCGATCCACCGCTCGTGCGAGATCAAGGCGAGCTTCGTCGCGCGCGATGAGCGCGAACAGGGGGAACGCGCGCTGCTCAATCTCGGCCACACCTTCGGCCATGCGATCGAGGCGGCGACCGGTTACGTCGAATGGCTGCACGGGGAAGCGGTCGGCACCGGCATGCTGATCGCGGTCGACCTGTCGCAGCGCCTGGGCGGCGTGGACGCCGCGCTGGTCGAGCGGCTGCGCACGCTGCTGCAGCGCGCGGGCTTGCCGGTGGAACCGCCGCGGATCGGCGCCGCGCGCGCACTCGATTACATGCGGGTCGACAAGAAGGTGCAGGCGGGCCGCGTGCGCCTGGTGCTGCTCGAGGCGCTGGGCAGGGCCATGGTGACGGCCGACTATCCGGACTCCGTGCTGGCCGACACGCTGGCGGCGCACTTCGGATGAACGGCGCAGAGCTTGCCGCCTACGCCGCGCACGATGCGCGCACGCGCGGCCGCCGCCATCCCGAGCCGCCGCCGCAGTACCGCAGCGAGTTTCAGCGCGACCGCGACCGCATCATTCATTCCAACGCGTTTCGCCGCCTGGCCTACAAGACGCAGGTGTTCGTCAACCACGAGGGCGACCTCTATCGCACCCGGGTGACCCACTCGAGCGAGGTGGCGCAGATCGGGCGCTCCATTGCCCGAGCGCTGGCGCTCAACGAGACCCTGACCGAGGCCATCGCCCTGGCCCACGACCTCGGCCACACGCCGTTCGGCCACGCCGGGCAGGACGCGCTCAACGACTGCATGCGCGCTCACGGCGGCTTCGAGCACAATCTGCAGTCCTTGCGCACGGTCGATGAGCTCGAGGAGCGCTACGCGCAGTTTCCGGGCCTGAATCTGACCTTCGAATGCCGCGAAGGCATCCTCAAGCATTGCGCCGTGTCGAAGGCGCGCGAGCTCGGCGAGCTCGGCGAGCGCTTCCTGCAGCGCCGCCAGAGCGGCCTGGAAGCGCAGCTGGCGAACCTGGCGGACGAGATCGCCTACAACAACCACGACGTCGACGACGGCATTCGCGCCGGCCTGATCAGCCTCGAGGCCGTGGTCGAAGTGCCGCTGCTGCGCCGGCAGTTCGACCAGGTCATGCGCCTGTACCCGGATCTGCAGGGCCGGCGCAGGGTGCACGAGACGGTGCGCCGCATGGTCAACGAGGTCGTGATCGACGTGATCGAGTCGAGCCTGGCGCGACTGCGCGCGGCGGCGCCGGCGGACATCGAGCAGGTGCGCTCCCAGCCCGCGCCGCTGATCGGCATGAGCGAGCCCATGCGCGAGCAGCATCTGCAGCTCAAGCAGTTCCTGCGCGAGCAGGTCTATCGGCACCAGCGCGTATTGCGCATGACGACCAAGGCCAGGCGGGTCGTGAGCCAGCTGTTCGCGGCCTTCATGGACGACATCAAGCTGCTGCCGGCCGAATACCGCGATGGCGCGCTGCGCGCCGAGGGACGCGACGGCATCGCCGGCCGCGCCCGTACCGTCGCCGACTACATCGCGGGCATGACCGACCGCTATGCTATTCTGGAACACCGGCGCCTGTTCGATCCCGCCGAAAGGACGTAAGCCGACGTGGCCGAGGTTCCCAGGACACCGCCGCAGGACATCCCCGCGCGAGCGCGCCTGATCTTCGCGCTCGACGTCGCCAACGCGGCGGACGCGCGCGCCCTGATCGAGCGGCTCGGCGACTCGGTGCAGTTCTACAAGATCGGCCTGGAGCTGTTCATGGCCGGGCAATACTTCGAGCTGCTCGATTGGATCGCCGCGCGCGGCAAGCAGATCTTCGTCGACCTGAAGTTCTTCGACATCCCCGCGACCGTGGCCGCCGCCGTGCGCCAGCTGCGCCATCGCGGCGTGACCTTCACCAGCGTGCACGGCAATCAGGCCATCATGGAAGCAGCCGCCGCCGCCAAGGCGGACGTGAAGATCCTGGCGGTCACGGTGCTCACCAGCCTGGACCGCGGCGACCTGGATGATCTCGGCTTCCAATGCGACCTCGAGCAGCTGGTGCTGTCGCGCGCGCGCCGTGCGCTCGAGGCCGGCTGCGACGGTGTCGTGTCCTCGGCGCTGGAAGTGCGCAAGCTGCGCGAGCTGCTCGGCCGCAGCCTGCTGGTGGTCACGCCCGGGGTCAGACCGCTCGACAATCGCCCGGTGGACGATCAGAAGCGCGTCGTGACGGTGCCGCAGGCGTTCGAATCCGGCGCCGACTACATCGTGGTCGGCCGGCCGATCCGCGATGCCGCCGATCCGCGCGCCGCGGCCGAGGCCATCCAGCAGCAGATCGCAGCCGCGCTCGCGGCGCCCGCGGGCAGCCGCCATGGCGCCGAGCATGGGCTTTCGGAGCGGGGCCGCCGCGGCTAGCGCGCCGCCAGCTGGTCGCGCAGCTCGCGGCGCAGGATCTTGCCGACGTTGGTCTTCGGCAGCTCGTCGCGGAATATGATGAGCTGCGGGCGCTTGTAGGCGGTCAGATATTGGTGCGCGTAGGTCCTGACCGCCTGCTCCGTCAGCGATGCATCCTTCCTGACGACGAACAGCGCCACCACCTCGCCGGAATGCTCATCGGGTTTGGCCACCGCCGCGACCTCGAGCACTCCCGGGCACCGCGCGATCACGTCCTCGACCTCGTTCGGATAGACCTTGAAGCCCGACACGATGATCATGTCCTTCTTGCGATCCTCGATGAAGACGAAGCCGCGGGCGTTGATGCGCCCGATGTCGCCGGTGCGCAGCCAGCCTTCCGGCAGCATGACCTTCGCGGTCTCCTCGGGCCGCTGCCAGTAGCCGCGCATGACCTGCGGTCCGCGCAGGCAGATCTCGCCGACCGCGTCGATGCCGAGATCGCGCCCGTCGTCATCGCGGATCGTCAGCTCGGTCGACGGCACCGGCAGGCCGATCGAGCCGTTGAATTCGGCATCCGGCCCGACCAGCGGGCAGGCGCAGCCGACCGGCGAGGCCTCGGTCAGGCCCCAGCCCTGCGTGATGTTGCAGCCGGTCAGCTCCTTCCAGCGCGCGGCGACGCCGCTCTGCAGCGCCATGCCGCCGGCGATGGTGGCCACCAGGCGCGAGAAGTCGACGTCGCCAAAGCCCGGCGTGTGCATGAGTGCGTTGAACAGCGTGTTCACACCCATGAAGAACATCGGCTTGTGCGCCTGCAGCTGCTTGACGAAGCCCGCGAAGTCCCGTGGATTGGCGATCAGCACGCCGGTGCCGCCGAGGGACGCGAACAGCCAGCAGTTCGCGGTCAGCGAGAAGATGTGATAGGGCGGCAGTGCGCACACATAGGTCGCCCGGTCGAGCGCGACCTGCTGAAACCAGGCGCGCAGCTGCAGCACGTTGGCGACCAGGTTGCCGTGGCTGAGCATGGCGCCCTTGGCGACACCGGTCGTGCCTCCGGTGTATTGCAGATAGGCAATGTCGTCGTGATCCAGCTGCACGGGCAGCAGCTGCAGATCGCGGCCCTGCTCGAGCACCTCGCGAAAGCGGCGGGCCTGCGGTATCAGCCAGTGCGGGACCTTCTTCTGCACGTGCCGCAGCACGAAGTTGACGATCGCCCCCTTGGGGCTGCGCAGCAGGTCGCCGACGCCGGTGACGATGACCTGGCGCACGCCGGTGCCGGGCAGCGCCTGCTCGAGCGTGGCGGCAAAGTTCTCGAGCACCACCACGGCGGCGGCGCCGGAGTCCTTGAGCTGGTGCTCGAGCTCCGCGGCGGTGTAGAGCGGGTTGGTGTTGACCACCGTGAGGCCGGCGCGCAGCGCGCCGAACATGGCGATCGGGTACTGCAGCAGGTTCGGCAGCATGATCGCGATGCGATCGCCGCTCTTGAGGCCGGCGCGCTGCTGCAGCCAGGCGCCGAAGGCGCGCGAGCGCCGGTCGATCTCGCCGTAGGTCATGGCGGTGCCCATGCTGTGATAGGCGATGCGATCGGCGTAGCGCGTGCAGGAATCCTCGATCAGCGATTTGAGCGAGGCGATCTCGAATGGATCGATGTCGGCCGGCACTGCGGGCGGATATTGCGGCAACCAGAATCTTTCCATCGTCTTCAGGACCCCCGTCATCGATGCTCGGCCGGTGCCGGCGCGGCCGCGCGCAGCAGCGGCTCTAGTTTGGGCCAGACGTTGTCCAGCAACAACGGCTGCCCCGTCTCGGTCGGATGGATGCCGTCGGCTTGCATCAATGACGGCTGCAGCGCCACCCGGTCGAGCAGGAACGGCACCAGCGCCAGCCTGTCGGCCCGGGCGAGCTCGGAGTACATGGCCGTGAATCCGGTGGTGTAGCGTTCACCATAATTGGGCGGCAGGCGCATGCCGAGCAGCAACACGGCGATGTGGCGCGCGCGCGCCAGCGCGATCATGCGCTGCAGGTTGTCGCGCGTGCCGGCGAGCGGCAGGCCGCGCAGGCCGTCGTTGCCGCCGAGCTCGAGGATCAGGATGCGCGGCCGATGAACATCCAGCGCGCGGGGCAGTCTTGCCAGGCCGCCGGCCGTGGTCTCGCCGCTGACGCTGGCGTTTACCACCCGGAATCCGTACCCTTCGCGTGCGATCTTGCGCGCCAGCAGGCTCACCCAGCCCTGCTCGACGCGGATGCCGTAGCCGGCGCTGATGCTATCCCCGAACACCAGAACGACCGCAGCGCGCTCGTCCGGCCGCTCGGGATCGTTGCCGGCGCCGGCCTGCCCGGCACGCGCCGTCGGCATCGCCAGGCCGATCAGCAGTGCCGACAGGATGCCTATGACGCGTGACATCGTTCTCGAGGCCCGAAACGTGAGCAAGCAGGTTAGCAGCCCCGAAGGGCCGCTGACCATCGTGCGCGACGTCTCGCTCACGGTCCGACGGGCGGAGTCGATCGCGATCGCGGGTGCCTCCGGCGCGGGTAAATCGACGCTGCTGGCGCTGCTGGCGGGACTGGACCTGCCGAGTGCCGGCAGCATCGTGCTGGCGGGCGAGCAACTGGAGCGGCTCGACGAGGACGGTCGCGCGCGCGTGCGTGCCGAGCACGTCGGCTTCGTGTTCCAGTCCTTTCATCTCATGCCCTCGCTCACCGCGCTCGAGAACGTCATGCTGCCGCTGGAGCTTGCGGGCCGGAGCGAGGCGCGGCCGGCGGCCAGCGAGATGCTGGCGCGCGTGGGCTTGGCGGCGCGCCTCGGGCACTACCCGCGCCAGCTCTCCGGCGGCGAGCAACAGCGGGTCGCGCTGGCGCGCGCCTCGGTCGGCCGGCCCGCGGTGCTGTTCGCCGACGAACCCACCGGCAATCTCGATTCGGCCACCGGCGAGCGCATCGCGCAGCTGCTGTTCGAGCTCAATGGCGGTTCCGACACGACGCTGGTGCTGGTCACGCACGACCGCTCGCTGGCTGCACGCTGCGCGCGCGTGCTGTCGATGGACGCGGGCGCATTGCGCGAGGACGCGCCGGGGGCCGGTGCGCGCGCCGCGCCAGGCCATGCGTAGCCTGGTGCTCGCCCTGCGCGCCCTGCGCCGCGAATGGCGCTCGGGCGAGCTCGCGGTCCTGTGGCTGTCGTTGACGACGGCGGTGGCTGCGCTCAGCGGCGTCGGCTTCCTGGTCGAGCGCGTCGGGCGGGCCGTCGCGATGCAGGCCGGCGAGGTGCTGGCGGCGGATCTGCGCGTCGAGTCGGACGCTCCGATCGTCGCCGACGAGCAGGCGCAGGCGCGACAACTGGGGCTGACGACCGCGCGCCGCACCCGGATGCTGTCCGCGATCTTCAACGGCGACGCCAATCAACTGGCCAGCGTGCGCGCCGTAAGCGCGGGCTATCCGCTTCGCGGGCAGCTCAGCGTGGCCGACCGGCCATTCGCCGCCGGCCTCGCCACGCATGCGATTCCGGCGCCTGGCGACGCCTGGCCGGACTCACGCCTCGCGGCCGCGCTCGGTGTGTCGCTCGGCGGCGAGCTGCTGGTGGGCGCGCGCACGCTGCGCGTGACGCGCATTCTGATCTCACGCCCCGATCAGAGCTCGACCTTCGTCGATTTCGCTCCGGCGCTGCTCATCAACGAGGCCGATCTGACCTCCACCAGGCTGTTGCAGCCGGGCAGCCGCGCGGATTACGCGCTGCTGCTGGCCGGCGCGCGCTCGCGGCTGGACGCCTTCCGGCACTGGCACGAGGCGCTCGCACGTCCGCAGGAGCGCATCGCCGACGTTGCCGATGCCAGCCCGCAGATCGGCGATGCCAGCCGGCGGGCGGCCAGATTCCTGGCGCTCGCGAGCCTGGTCGCCGTATTGCTGTGCGCCGTGGCGATGGCGATGAGCGCGCGCAGCTATGTGCGGCGGCACACGGATGCGGTCGCACTGATGAAAACCCTGGGCGCCTCGCGCGCACTGGTGCTCGGCGTCAGCCTGTGGCAGCTGCAGATACTGGCCGCCGCGGCCAGCCTGCTCGGAGCGGCGGCGGGCTGGGTGACGCAGCTCTGGCTGGTGCGCGTGCTGCACGGCGTGCTGCGAACCGACCTGCCGCCGGCCGGACCGTGGCCGGCGCTGGTCGGCTTCATCGTCGCGACGGCGATGCTCGCGGGGGTTGCCTTGCCGTCGCTGCTGCAGCTGACGCAGGTGCCGGCCGTGCGAGTGTTGCGGCGCGACGCCGGACCGCCGGCCATGAACTTCCTGGCCGCCGGCGCCCCGGCGGCGCTGGCGCTCGCCGGCGTGGTCTACGGGGCCCTCGGCGACGTGCGACTGAGCGCGTGGTTTCTGGCCGGCTTGCTGGCCGCCGTGCTCGCCCTGGGCATCGCGGGCGCGCTGCTGGTACGTGCTGCGGCGCGGATGCGCGGCCCGGCGGGGATTGCCTGGCGCTACGGCATAGCGAACCTGGCGCGACGGCGCGCCGAAAGCGTCGCCCAGATCGTGGCCTTCGGGCTCGGCATCACGCTGCTGCTGGCGCTGGCGATCCTGCGCAACGATCTGGTGGTCGGCTGGCGTGCCAGCCTGCCGGCCAACGTGCCCAATTATTTCTTCGTCAATATTCCGCCCGACCAGCGCGCGGCCTTCCAGCACGAGCTGCAATCGCAGGGGGCGCAGCTGACGCGCATGCTGCCGATGATTCGTGGACGCCTCAGCACGATCAACGGCCAGGCGGTGCAGTCGCTGCACTTCGACACGGCGCGCGGCCGCGGCTTTGCCGACCGCGAGCAGAACCTCACCTGGGCCGCCGAACTCGGCGACGACAATCGCATCGTCGCGGGCCGCTGGTGGACCGGCGCCGACTACGGCAAGCCGCTGGTCTCGCTGGCGGTCGAGTATCAGCAGTCCATGGGCCTGAAGCTCGGCGATCGCCTGCGCTTCGAAGTCGCGGGCGAGAGCCTGGAGGTCACGGTGGCGAGTTTTCGCCAGGTGAAATGGGACAGCTTCAGACCGAATTTCTTCGTGGTGTTTCCGCCCGGGTTGCTCGATGCAGCGGCCGGCACCTTCATGACGAGCGCGTTCCTGGCGCCCGGCGGCAGCGCGATGGCGCAGCTCGTGCATCGCTTCCCCGGTGTGTCGGTGTTCGATGTCGGCGACCTGCTGGCACAGATCCGGGCGGTGATCGACAAGGCGGTCACGGCGGTGCAGAGCGTGTTCCTGTTCACGCTGCTGGCCGGCCTGACCGTATTGCTGGCCGCGGTGCAGGCGAGCCGCGACGAGCGGCTGTACGAGACCGCGATCCTGCGGGTGCTCGGTGCGCGCCGCTCCATGATCGTGGCCAGCGTGCTGGCGGAATTCGCGCTCATGGGGGCGCTCGCTGGCCTGCTGGCGGCCTGCGGCGCATCGCTGGCCGGCGCCTGGCTCGCGCACGCGCTGGATCTGGACTACCGTTTCAATGCCGCCTTGTGGGGCGTCGGCGTGCTCGCCTCGCTGCTGGCCGTGGGCGCGGCCGGCCTGGCGTCCACGCGCTCGGTGATCCGTGCGCCGCCGCGCAGCGTGCTGTATTGAAGGCAGCCGCGCGCGGCTGCGGCGCGCGCTCAGTGCACGATGCTGATCGTCGCCCAGGCCTGCGGCACGGCATCGCCGCGCCAGGTCATGCCTTCCATGGTCAGCTGGTAATCGCCCGGGCCGAGCGCCGAGGTGTTGATCTCCAGGTGCAGATGGCCGTTCGAATCGCGCTGCATGTTGTGCAGGATGGCGACCCGGCCCTGATCGATGCGGTCGATGGTCACGCGGAACAATGCGTAGCTCGACCACGAGACGTCGAATTTCAGGTCGGCCATCTGCGCCGTGCCGCCGCCGAGCGCGACCAGGCTGCGCCGCGAAGGCGCGGTGCGGTTCGGGATCACGACGACGGGGCGCGTGGACTGGGCCGGATCGAGTGGTTGCGCTGCGACCCGCTGCTGCAGGCCCGCGATGATGCGCTCGCGCGCGGCGAGCTTGCCCGCCAGCACCAGCGCCGCCAGTCCCAGGATCAGCGCCAGGGCCGCCGCTCCGATCAGCACCGGCAGGCGTTGCCACCATTGGCTGGGCGGTTGCTCCCACGGCGCCGCGCGGCCGCTGGCATCCAGCAGCCGCAGCGCGCCGTTGATGCGCTCGGTGAGCGCGATCTCGTCGACCAGTTCGGGATGCTCGCGGCAGAAGCGCTCGAAATCCTGCGCGCCCTTGAGCGGCAGCCGGCCGGCGAGGTAACGCTCGACGATCTGGTTGCGGAGGATGAAATCGCGATCCATGACCGCCGGGGCAGCCGGCGCGGCGCCGATCACGGTGCCCCCGGGGCGGCGGGTGCGGCAGGGCTTTGGGGCGCAGCTTGCATAGGTATATCGTGCCGCGACGGTGCCCGGGCACGTGCGCGGCAGCTCACAGTTCCCCGGCCGGGCTGGCAAGACCGCGATTTGCGTCGCATTTTTTATGCGAACGGGCGCCCATCCTGAGCTATCTTTCCGCTGGGTTGGTCGGCAGGGCCGCACCGGCAGCCCCGGGCCATTTCGCGCGGCCGCCAGCGCATGCAGGTAGAGGGCATTGACGAAGTCGGATGGTGACGCACCGAGCGGCGGCAAACCACGCACTGGCGAGGTGCGTCACGATGATCGCGGCCGCGCGGTGTGGCATTGGGCGGCCGATACGGCTCGCAACGCCCTCACCTCGGCGTCGCAGATGCTGCGCAAGCTCGATCTGTCGGGCCTTTCGCTCGAGGACGACAAGCCCTCCGGCGAGGCAGGGAATCCGAGCGCGCCCGGCGCGCCGCCATCGGCCGACAGGCCCGCGGCGCGCGGCGCCGGCTTCAATCCCTACGAGGGCAGCACGCGCAGCGCGCCGGGGCAGGCGCCACCGCGGCGCTCTCCCGGGCCGCTCGGGAAGGCCCCTACAGCGCCAGTATCCGCGCGCTCTTCGTGGTGGCGCCGATTGTTTCGCCGCGGCTGATACCGTCGCTGAACTCGATGCCGGCTGCGGCCAGCCATTGGGCCAGCGGCGCGGAATCGACCTGTTTCGCGACGCAGTACAGGCCCAGCACCCGCGCCGCCTGCACGATCGCGGCGACGCTCGCCTGGGAGAACCTGTCGCTCATCACGCCGGCCAGCAGCGCGGGGTCGAGCTTCAGGCAGCGCAGCGCGCTCGAGCGCAGCAGACCGACGCCGGGGCGTTCGAGATTGAAATCATCCAGCGCCACGAAGCAGCCGCACTGCGCGCACTCGGCGATGAATTGCTCCGTGGCCTGCTGCGCCTCGGCCCAGGCGACGGCGGGCAGGCAGAAGCCGAGCGAGCCCTCGTCGAGCTGCGCGCGCAGCAGCAGCGGACGCAGTTGCGACAGGAAGCCGCGCTCGATCACCGAGCCGGCGCCGAGTGGAACCGCGATGCTCGCCGGATCCTGCCGATATTGCTCCCGGCGGCGCTGCAGGTGCTCGATCACCCGGGCCGCCAGCTCCTGGTCCGCCGGCACCGAGGCGAATGGGGCGCCGGTCGCCTCGTAGCGACGCGTGGTCCCGCCCGGTCGCAGCCGCGCGTAGAGCCGCGCATGGATGGGACCGATCCCGGCCGCCGCCAGCCCCGCCGCTGCCGGCGGCGGCGTGCGCGCTGCGGCTGGGCGCACCGGTGCCGGGGCCGCCGCAGCCGCGGGCCTCGCGGTGCGATCTGCGGCGCTCGATTCCCTGCGCTGCGGGGCGAGCGGCGGCGCGAGCAGCATGCTGAAGCGGCGCATCAGGGCCGCGACCCGCGACGCCGACAGCTCGCGCTCGATGGCAGGCGTCGAACGCTCCTCGACCACGGCCAGCGCCAGCCCGCTGCGCTCGCCCAGGGGCGTGCGGGCGCACAGGAACAGTGCCCGCCGGCCATCCTCCAAGCGCCGATCGAGGAATTGCCGGTGGCCTTCGAGCAGGAACAGATCGAGCGCATCGAGCACGTAACCGTGCTCGTCGGGTCCGAACGCGCCTTCGTTGAGCCACAGCAGCTCGCCATCGGAGTCGTGCAGCGACAGACTCTGGACGCGCAGCGGCTCGAGCAGGCGCAGCAGCCGTTGACCGAGCTCTTCGGCATTGAACTTGCGCTCGCGGCCTGCGGGCGCGCCGGCGTCGGCGGTTGCGGGGGGCTGCTCGGGTGAGATCTGGCGCGCCATCGCTGCCATCGTGGCAGGGTGGCACGCGCGGCGACGTGACAGCGCTCGCGTTCTGCTCGCGTCGTTCGGCGCTGCGGCCGTGCCGCCCGCGCCGCGCTCGCGTAGACTTGTCATATTGCATTGCAGAGCGCGGAGCACGTCATGTATCAGGCACCGCTGAAAGACCTGTATTTCGTGCTCGAGGAGCTGCTGGGCGTATCGAGTCTGGCCGCCCTGCCGCGCTACCGGGAATTCTCGGGCGAGCTGGCGCACTCGGTGCTCGAGGAAGCCGCCCGCTTCGCGCAGCAGGTGCTGGCGCCGATCAACCGCGCCGGTGACCGCAACGGCGCCACCTTCCGCGACGGCGTGGTGCAGATGCCGCCGGAATTCCGCGCCGCCTACCAGAGTTTCATCGACGCCGGCTGGACGCAACTGAACGCGTCGGCCGAATACGGCGGCCAGGGAGCGCCGCTGGTGCTCGCGGTTGCGGCCGAGGAAATCTGGTTCGGCGCCAATCTCGCCTTCATGCTCTGTCCGCAGCTCGGCCGCGGTGCGGTCGAGGCGCTGGAAGCCGTGGCCGCAAAGCCGCTGCAGGCGCTGCTGCTGCCGAAGATGGTCAGCGGGACATGGACCGGCACCATGAATCTCACCGAGCCGCAGGCGGGCTCCGATCTGGCCGCGGTGCGCACGCGCGCCACCCTCGAGGCGGATCACTACCGCATCCGCGGACAGAAGATCTTCATCACCTACGGCGAACACGACATGGCGGAGAACATCGTGCACCTGGTGCTCGCCCGCATCGACGGCGCGCCGGCCGGGGTCAAGGGCATCTCATTGTTCGCGGTGCCCAAGCGCCTGATCGAAGCCGACGGCAGCCTGGGCGCGCCGAACGATGTGCGCTGCGTGTCGATCGAACACAAGCTCGGCATCCACGCGAGCCCGACCTGCGTGATGTCGTACGGCGATCACGGCGGCGCGTTCGGCTACCTGGTCGGCGAAGCGAATCATGGCCTGGAATACATGTTCATAATGATGAATTCGGCCCGGCTGTCGGTCGGCGTGCAGGGCGTCGGCCTGGCCGAGCTCGCCCTGCAGCAGGCCAGCGAATGGGCGCACAGCCGCATTCAAGGCCGGCCGGTCGGCACCGCGAGCGATGCGCCGGCGCCCATCGTGCAGCATCCCGACGTGCGTCGAATGCTGCTGACCATGCGCGCCAATGTCGAGGCGATGCGCGCCATCGGGCTGTACGCCGGGCTGGAGCTGGATCGTGCGCGCGCCGACAGCGACGAGGCGCGCCGCGCCGCCGCGCTGACCCGCGGCGAGCTGCTGATCCCGATCGTCAAGGGCTGGTGCACCGAGCAGGCCACGGAGCTGGCTTCGCTCGGCATCCAGGTGCACGGCGGCATGGGCTTCATCGAGGAGACCGGCGCCGCGCAGACGCTGCGCGATGCACGCATCACGTCGATCTACGAAGGCACCACGGCGATCCAGGCCAACGACCTCATCGGCCGCAAGCTGGCGCGCGACCGCGGCGCGGCGATGGCCGCGCTGCTGCGCGACACGCTGCGCGAGCTGAACGATCTGCGCGCCGCCGACGGCACCATGCGCAGCGTGCGCAATGCCAGCATCGAGGCGATCACGGTGCTGCGCGATGCGACCGAAGCGTTGATGTACCAGTACGCGGAGGCACCGGCGCGCGCATACGCGGTGGCGGTGCCGTACCTGCATCTGTGCGGGCGCGTCCTGGGCGGGGCCATGCTCGCCCGCAGCGCCGCCATCGCGACCCGCAGGCTCGGCGAGGGCAGCGCGCAGGAGGGGTTCTATCGCGCCAAACTGCAGACCGCACGCTTCTACGCCGAGCACCTGTTGCCGCTGTCGCTGAGCCTGGCGCGGATCGTCAAGTCCGGCGGCGCCAGCGTCGTCGAGGCGGACCCGCAGCTGGTCTGATCACGAGCCCGCGCCACCGAGCACCGGCACCATGTTCGCCAGCAGGAACTCGAGGAATTGCCGGATCGCCGCCGAGCCGGAGCGTTGCGCGGCGTGGACCGCGTGCAGCCGCAGCGTCTCGGCTACCGACCAGTCGGGCAGGACCCGCTCGAGCTTGCCCATGGCCAGCCCCTGCCGGCACAGAAATTCGGGCAGCACGCCCACACCCAGGCCGGCGGCCGCGCTCGAGTGCACCAGCGCCGGATCATTGACCTGCAAGCCGGGCCGCAGCCGCACCTCTTGCTCCTCGCCGTCCCGGCGCAGCCGCAACGTGGCGGGCGCGGCGGTGGCGTGCGGCGGCAGCGTGCGCAGCACGCTGTGACGATGCAGGTCCGCCGGCGTGCGCGGGTGGCCCCGGTGCGCGAGATAGGCCGGCGTGGCGCACAGCAGCAGCGGCGGGCTGCCGAGCGGGGTGCACGTCAGGCCCGGATGTTCGGCCGCGCCATTGCACACCAGCAGGTCCCACTGCTCGCCCGGGGCATCGGGCAAGGCATCGAGCACCGCGACCTGCAGCTCGAAATTCGGATAGCTCGCCAGGAACCGCGGTACCAGCGGCGTCACCAGCAACCGGCCGTAGCCGGCGTCCACCGCCACGCGCAGGCGGTGCTCGGCGGCGGCCGCGGAAGCGAAGCGCGCGCGCACCGCGTCCACCTCCGCCAGCAGCCGCTGGCAATGCGGATGCAGCAGAGCGCCGGCGGGGGTGAGCGCCACGCGCCGGGTGGTGCGCGTGAGCAGCCGCGTGCCGAGCCGGCGCTCGAGGCTTACTATGGCGCGGCTGACCGCGACCTTGGGTACACCGAGCGCGCGGGCGGCGGCCGTGAACGACTTGAGCTCGCAGACCTGTGCGAAAGCCGCCATTTCGGACGCCAGCCTCATGATTGTGTCTCGGAGAACCAGCCATCGGGACCGTCAGGGCGTAAATTGTAGCAGCCACGGAACAATTATCATCATGGAGCGCATCCCTGAGCCGGAGTTGATGGACGACCCCGTGCAGGCGTTGGCTTACAGCCGGGCCGATTTCAGCGCCGCACATGGCGCGCGGGTCGAGATGTTTCGGCATTCGTTGCCGGGGGTGACGTTGGACGGCCCGGCCCTGGACCTGGGCTGCGGCTCCGGCGACGTACTGTTGCGATTCGCGCGCGCATTTCCCGAGGCGCGGTTTCTCGGCGTCGACGGCTCGCAGCCGATGCTGGCACTCGCGCAGCAGGCAATCGAGGCCGACCCGGCGCTGCAGGCCCGCGTGCGCCTGCAGTACGGCATCATTCCCGGGTGTGCGCTGCCGCGTGAGCCGTGGCAGCTGATCATGTGCCACAGCCTGCTGCATCAGCTGCACGACCCCCGGGTGCTCTGGCAAACGATCGCGGCCTGTGCCGGCCCGGGCTGCGCCGTGTTCGTCGCCGACCTGCGCCGTCCGCCCTCCGAGCTCGAGGCTCGACGCCTGGTCGCGGCGACCTCCAAGGACGAGCCGCAAATCCTGCAGCGCGATTTCTTCAATTCGCTGCGTGCCGCGTTCGAACTCGACGAAGTGCGCGCGCAACTCACCGCCGCCGGCCTGACGACGCTGCAGGTGCGCGCACAGGAGCCGTTCCATCTGACCGTCCACGGACGGTTGTGAGCGCGGCGCGCCGGCTCAGACCGGGTTCTCGAGGTTGAAGACCTCGTTCTCGTCGTTGTAGGCGAAAGCCTCGGCATAGCGCGCCAGGCTCACCACGGCGCGCAGCGTCTGCTCGGCGTCCTCCTCGCCCATGAAGTCCTCGAGCTCGTCGATGAAGCGGCTCTTGCGCGCGGCATGCGAGGCGCGTTCATCGAGTACGCGGCGGATGTGCGCCGCCAGCGGCACGTAGTTGAGCAGATGCCGCGCGAAAATGCGCTTGCGCTCATCGACCTCGGCGTTGGCGAACGCCAGGCCATCGGGCGTGAGCCTGATGTCGCCGCCCTCGACCTCGGCGAGGCGCATCATCTGCAGCGTTTCGGCGACCGGGAACAGCTCGTCGATCTCCATCTGCAGGTCGGAGGCGATCTTGGGCAGGTCGGCGGTGCCGTTGAAGGGCGGCGCGGCCACCGTCTCGAGCAGGCCGGCCAGCAGATTCGAGGATACGCGCGGCAGCACGCTGCCGATGCCGAGGCCGGGGAAGCGCTCGGAGCGGCCGGCGAGCGGCGCGCCCGAAGGTCGCGAGGTCATCGCGACGTAGATGCGCTCGACCAGCTCGCGGAATTTCGGGTCGAGCCGATTGCGCGGTTGCGGCAGCGGCACGGCGATCTCGCTGAGAATGCGCCCCGGGTTGCTGCCGAAGACCAGGATCCGATCGCACATCAATACCGCTTCCTCGATGTTGTGGGTCACCAGAACGACGCCCTTGATCGGCATCTGCCCTTCCCCCCACAGATCGAGGAAGTCCGTGCGCAGGGTTTCGGCCGTCAGCACGTCGAGCGCCGAGAACGGCTCATCCATCAGCAGAATGTCCGGATGCACGACCAGCGCGCGTGCGAAACCGACCCGCTGGCGCATGCCGCCCGACAGCTCGCGCGGATAGGCCGATTCGAAGCCGTCGAGGCCGATCAGGTCGATGGCGGCCAGGGAGCGCTTGCGGATGTCGGCGCGCGGCATGCGCTGAGCCTCCAGGCCCAGGGCGACGTTCTCGAATACGGTGAGCCAGGGAAACAGCGCGAAGCTCTGGAATACCATGGCGATGCCGGCCGCCGGGCCGGTGATCGGCTGGCCGTGAAACGCCAGCCGGCCGGCGCTCGGCTCCGACAGCCCGGCGATCAGGCGCAGCAGGGTGGACTTGCCCGAGCCGGAGCGTCCGAGCAGACCGACGATCTGGCCCGGGATCAGCGTCAGCTGCACGCCATCGAGCACCAGCAGTTCGCCGCCGTCGGGCTTCGGGAACGCCTTGCGCACGTCCTGGACCGTCAACAGCGGCTCGGCGGCGGGATTCGGCACGGTATTCATGGCTCGGCTCTGGTTGGCAGATGCGGCTCAGCTCAGCCGGTACTTGCGCTCGGCGTAATAGTACAGAGGACGCCAGAAGAGGCGATTGATGGCGACCACGAACAGGCTCATGGTCGCGATGCCGAGGATGATGCGGTGGAAATCTCCGGCCGTGGTCGCTTCGGCGATGTAGGCGCCGAGCCCGTGCGCCTTCACCTCGACGTTGCGCCAGCTCGCCAGCTCGGCGACGATCGCCGCATTCCACGAGCCGCCGGAGGCGGTGATCGCGCCGGTCACGTAATACGGCAGCACGCTCGGCAGCGCGACCTTGCGCCACCACAGCGGGCCGCTGACGCCGAAGTTCTGCGCCGCGTAGCGCAGCTCGGTCGGCATGGCCGCAGCGCCCGCGATGACGTTGAACAGGATGTACCACTGCGTGCCGAGGATCATCAGCGGGCTGAGCCACAGGTCCGGGTTGAGCTTCCAGGTGACGATGCCGAATACCGCGACCGGAAACAGCAGGTTGGCGGGAAAGGCGGCCAGGAACTGCGCCACCGGCTGCACCAGCTGCGTCGCGCGCGGCCGCAGGCCGACCCAGATGCCGATCGGCACCCAGACCACGCTTGCGAGCCCGATCAGCGCCAGCACCCGCAGCATGGTCAGGCAGGCGAGCCAGGCGACGTCGCGCGCTTCCTGCAGCGTGGTCTCGCCCACCAGCATGCGGGCGATGCGCCAGGCGGCCAGTGCGACCAGCAGCACCACCAGCGCGAACCACAGCAGGTCGGCGCGCGAAGTCCGGCGCAGCGGCTGCGCCTCAAGCGTCGGCGCCGGACGCGCCGCCCGGCGGCTGGTCCAGCGCACGAAATCGAAGAACAGGAGGCGCGCGGCGCTGATCAGGCGCGAACGCTGCATCATGGTCAGCGCCCAGGAATCCGGCACGCGCCCGCCCTGCTCCTGATCGAGCCGGAAGCGATCACCCCAGACGACCAGCGGCCGAAAGATCAGCTGATCGTACAGCAGGATGACGATGAACATGGCGGCGATGGCCCAGCCGATGGCGCGCAGATTGCCCTGCTCGATCGCGAGCGCGATATACGAGCCGATGCCCGGCAGCGCAATGGTGGTGTGGCCGACGCTGATGGACTCGGAGGCGACCACGAAGAACCAGCTTCCCGACATCGACATCATCATGTTCCACAGCAGTGCCGGCATCGCAAACGGCACCTCGAGCTGCCAGAAACGCATCCAGGCGGACAGCCGGAACGACTCGGCCGCCTCCTGCAGCTCATCGGGTATCGTGCGCAGCGATTGATAGAAGCTGAACGCCATGTTCCAGGCCTGGCTGGTGAAGATGGCGAAGATCGCCGCGAACTCAGCTCCCAGCACGCGGCCCGGCACCAGCGACATGAAGAACACCACGGTGACCGAGATGAAACCCAGGATCGGCACCGACTGCAGGATGTCGAGGATCGGGACCAGCAGCTTCTCCGCCCGGGCGCTCTTGGCGGCCCAGGTGGCATAGGTGAACGTGAACAGCAACGACAGGGCCAGGGCCGCAAACATGCGCAGGGTGGTGCGCGCGGCGTACACCGGCAGCTGCGCCGGCTCGAGCGACAGCGGCGCGGCCGACAGCTTCGAGATCGGCTCGAGCAGGCCGCGGCTGGCCTCGGCGAAGAACGCCAGCAGCCCGATCACGACCACGACGGCGATTGCATCCCAGCGCGTGGCGAGCTCGCGCACGAAGGCGAACGGTTCGGATCGGCTCATCGGTCGTACTCTTCGTCAGGATCACAGTCGCAACATCGGTCGGACAGCCGCCGATACCCGTGCCCGCGCACGGTTAGTCTTGCATGGCTAGCTTACTAATTCTCCACGCCCCGGGCGGCGGCCGGCGGCGCGCGCTCGGCCGGCTATCGGGCCGGCGGCGGTCGATAGGCCGCGGGCGGCTCGTTGAGGAAGTTCAAATAGCGCCGCCGTTCGTGCGCATGCATGCGCGACCAATCGAGCTTGTGCCCGAACGCGCGGCGCAGGCCCTGGTCCGTCACGTAGGCGCTGCGGCCGAAGCGCGCGCGCGCGCCTTCCCGCAGCCGCCGCGTGCGGCCGCCGCGCTGGATCTCGATCAGCGCCGCCGCCACCGTCGGGTCGCGCGGCAGCTCGCTGTGCTCACAGCGCAACGAGTAAGCGCGCGCGCCGGGCAGCGTGGCGCGCGCGGCCGCCACGGTGCCGTCGCCCGCCGCCGTGACCGTATAGCGGAACTGCTCGCCGCGCCGCTCGATGCCGGTGACGGTGCGCTGGCCGGTGCCGATGATGGAGACGAAGCGCGGATCGGCGCTTGCGAGCCGGCGGCCGAAACCGCGGGCCGCCTGTAACAACGCCGGGTCGGGCTGCGCCCCGGCGCGCGGCCAGTTGCCGGGCTCGAACAGGTCCGGCGCCGCGCCGCCGGCGGGCAGCATCTGGTAGAGGCTCATGAAAGTGCGGAACACGCCGGTGGTGAGGGTTTGCGCGTCATGCTCGCGGTCGATGGCCGCCAGCCGGCAAACGACCGGATAGGTCCCGCGCAGCGCCTGCACGGCCGCGATGGCGCCGCCGTGCGGCGCGCCGATCCCGACCAGCCGCCGGATGCGCGTGGCCGTACCGGCCGAACAACACGCCAGCGCCCGGCGCGCCAGCAGGCCGCCCATGCTGTGGCCCACCAGCGCCAGCTCGTCGGCCGGCTCGGCCTCGAGCCGGCCCGCCAGCGCGTCGCCCGCGGCCTCGAGGTCGTCGCGCCAGTCGTAGTCGTACAGCACGACGGCGAATCCGGCCGCTGCCAGCCGCAATTTGAGCGCCAGATAGCTGTAGACGATCGCGCCCAGCGGCTGCAGCGGCGCCCGGCGCGGCGCATTGCCGCCGTCCTGCCGGTGACCGGAAGGTTCACCGCCCGGTGCCCAGGCCAGCTCCATGAGCCGGCCTTTGACGACGTCGGTGGGATCGAGCCACAGCAGATCCGGCGGCTCGGCCGCCGCGCGCGGCCGGCCGAGCTGCGATCCGAGGATTCCCGGCA
>DAHUYP010000068.1 GCA_027315105.1 Gammaproteobacteria bacterium | reverse complement strand
GCCCTGGTCCGCGGCGCCGACGGCGAGCAAGCCGGCGGCTGGCGCGGCAATGTGGCGCGACTGTGCGCACCGCTGGTGCGCGGCGCCGCGCAACTGTCGATGCGCGCCCTGGGCGGCCAATTCGTGTTCGCCGAGACCATCGAAGCGGCGCTGCGGCGTGCGCGGGCCGGCACGGCGCGCGGCTACCGGCATTCGTTCGACATGCTGGGCGAGGCGGCCATGACCGCCGACGATGCCGAGCGCTATCGGCTCGCCTACGAGCGTGCCATCCATGCGGTGGGCGAGGCCCATCGCGGCCGCGGACCGCTGGCCGGCGGCAGCGTGTCGGTGAAGCTGTCGGCGCTGCATGCGCGCTATGGGTATGCGCAACGGGGCCGCGTCATGCAGGAACTGCTGCCGCGCCTGCAGCGGCTGGCGCAGCTGGCGCAGCAGCACGACATCGCGCTGACGATCGACGCGGAGGAGGCCGCCCGGCTCGAACTGTCGCTCGATCTGTTCGAGGCGCTCGCCGGGGATGCGCGGCTGGCCGGCTGGGCGGGCCTCGGCATCGCGGTCCAGGCCTACCAGAAGCGCGCGCCGGCGGTCATCGATCACCTGCTCGGCCTGGCGGCGCGCCGTCCGGCGCGGCTGCTGCTGCGGCTGGTGAAGGGCGCCTACTGGGACGCCGAAATCAAGCTCGCGCAGATCGATGGGCTGGCGGACTATGCGGTCTACACGCGCAAGCTGCACACCGACGTCGCCTACCTGGCCTGCGCACGCCGCCTGCTGGCGGCGCGCGCGCACGTGCTGCCGCAATTTGCGACCCACAACGCCCAGACCGTGGCGACGATCCTGGAGCTCGGCGGGGACGGCGGCGGCGAGTATGAATTCCAATGCCTGTTCGGCATGGGTGCAGGACTGTACCGGCAGCTGCTCGGCGCGGACGGCATGGCCCGGCCGGTGCGGATCTACGCGCCGGTCGGCACGCGTCCGACGCTGCTGGCGTATCTGATGCGGCGGTTGCTCGAGAACGGCGCCGCCGCGTCGTTCGTGCATCGCGCCGCCTCGATCAGCGTGCCGATCGACGCACTGTGCGCCGATCCGGTACAGGCCGCGGCCCGGCTGGGCGCAACCGCGCATCCGCGCATCGCCCGACCTTGCGACCTGTTTGCGCCCGGGCGGCGCAACTCGGCCGGCGTCGATCTGGCCGACGCGGCCGTGCGCCGCGAGCTGCGGGAGGCCCTCGATCGCAGCCGTCGCGAGCCGCTGGCGGTTCGTCCGCTGGTGGTGTGGCCGATGGCAGCGCAGGCGCCCGAGTCCGCCGCCAGCGGCGGCGCCACGGCGCGCGAGATCCGCAATCCGGCCGATCGCGCCGACCTCATCGGCAGCGTGCTCGATGCCGACGAGGCCGCGATCGAGGCCGCGATCGCCGCGGCGAGCGACGCCGCAGGCGGCTGGGACGGCACCGGCATCGAGCAGCGCGCGCGGCTGCTCGAGCGGTGTGCCGATCTGTACGAGCAGGACCGGCAGAGCCTGGTCGCGCTGATGGTGCGCGAGTGCGGCAAGACGCTCGCCAACGGCATCGGCGAGGTGCGTGAAGCGGTCGATTACCTGCGCTATTACGCGGCGCAGATCCGCTCGACGTTCGACCGCACCACGCATCGGCCGCTCGGTGCGGTCGCCTGCATCAGTCCGTGGAATTTTCCGTTGGCGATCTTCACCGGCCAGATCGCGGCCGCGCTGGCGGCCGGCAACACGGTGCTGGCCAAGCCCGCCGAGCAAAGCAGCGCCGTCGCGGCGCGCGCGGTGCAGCTGTGCCATCGCGCGGGTATCCCGCCCGACGCACTGCAGTTGCTGCCCGGCGACGGCGAGCGGGTCGGCGCGCGCCTGGTCGCCGATGCCCGCATCGGCGGCGTGCTGTTCACCGGCTCGACGGCCGCCGCCCGCGCGATCGCGCGCTCGCTGGCGCAGCGCGGGGACGTGCCGCTGATCGCCGAGACCGGTGGGCAGAATGCCATGATCGTCGATTCGACCGCGCTGCCGGAGCAGGTGGTGGGCGACGCGCTGCGCTCGGCGTTCGACTCCGCCGGACAGCGCTGCTCGGCATTGCGCGTGCTGTGCCTGCAGCGCGAGATCGCCGGGCCGGTCCTGGCCATGCTGGAGGGCGCGATGCGCGAGCTGCGCGTCGGTGACCCCGCCGATGTCGCCACCGATGTCGGCCCGCTGATCGACCCGCCGGCGCGAGCGCGCATCGAGGCCCATCTGCAGGCGATGCGGCCGCGCGTGCGCTGCCAGAGTCCGTTGCCCGAGGAGTGTCGGCGCGGTACGTTCGTGTCGCCGACGCTGATCGAGATCGACTCGATCGCCGAGCTGCCGGGCGAGGTATTCGGACCGGTGCTGCACGTGCTGCGCTTCGAGCGCCACCGGCTCGGTGCGCTGCTCGACGCCATCAACGACAGCGGCTACGGGCTGACGCTCGGCATCGCCTCGCGCATCGAGAGCACCGTCAGCGAGATCATCGAGCGCGCGCGCGTCGGCAACGTCTACGTCAATCGCAACATGATCGGCGCCGTGGTGGGCCTGCAGCCCTTCGGCGGCCAGGGGCTGTCGGGAACCGGGCCCAAGGCCGGCGGGCCGATGTACCTGCACCGGCTGCTGCGGCAGTCGCCCGGCCCGCGGGAGCTGCCGGCTCCGGGCGCGCCGCCCGGCGCGCCGCTGCGCCAATTGATCGACTGGCTGCGCGCCGAGCACGCCGCGCTGCTGCCGGCGGCGCAGCGGCAGCGGCTGCGGTCGCAGGCCGAGCGCTACGCGCAGGCGACCTTGCTCGAGGCGCGCATCGCGCTCGACGGCTACGCCGGCGAGAGCAACGAGCTGCGGCTGCGCGCGCGCGGCGTGCTGCGCGGCACGGCCCGCACGACCGAGGCGCTGCTGGCGCAGCTGGCGGCCGCGCTCGCTACCGGAAACGCGCTGCTCGCCGGGCAGTCGAGCATTGCCGCCGCGCTGCGCGGCGCGTTGCCCGCGAGCCTGCAGCGCTGGCTGCCGGTCGATGCGCCGCGCTGCGAGGCGGTACTGGTGGATGCGGCCGAGGCGCGGTCGCATCCGGCCTGGCTGCGCGCGCTGTGCCGCGAGCTCGCGGCCGCGCCGGGTGCGCTGGTGCCGGTGGTGGTGGGCGAGGAGGACTACCCGCTCGAGCGGCTGCTGGTCGAGCAGACCGTGACGCGCAACACCGCGGCGCTCGGCGGCGATGCGCGGCTGCTGGCGCTCGATGACGAGGCGCCGCAGGCCTGATGGCGCGGCTGACCGGTGCGGCCGCGCCGGCGCGGCCATTCGGCGCGGCGCTTCAGAGCGCCTGCCGTGCCGGGGCCGCCAGCCACTGCACCAGCGCTGCGCTCACCGCCTCGGGCTGCTCGAGCGTCGACAGATGCCCGCTGGCGGGCACGACCACCAGACGCGCGCCGGGGATCGCGGCCGCCATTTCCTGCGCCCGGTCCGGCGGCGTGAGCTGATCGGCCTCGCCGACCAGAACGACGGTCGGACAGGCGATGGACGGCAGATCCGCTCGCGAGTCCGGACGCTGCATGATCGCGGTCTGCTGGCGGATGAAGGCCTCGGGCCCGGTCTCTGCGGCCATGCGCCGTACCACGGCGCGCAACGCCGCATCGGCGCTGCGGTCCGGGTGAACCAGGCCGGGAAACGCAAGCTCGGTGACCTCGGCGTAACGTCCGGCCTGCGCGAGTTCGATCTGTTCGCGGCGTCGCAGGCTCTGCTCGGGCGAGTCGGGCCGCGCCGTGGTGTCGAGCAGCGCCAGCTTGAGCACGCGCCCGGGCGCCTGGCGCAGGATCTCGAACGCGACGTAGCCGCCCATCGACAATCCGAGCAGCGCGAAGCGCGGCGGCGCCTGCGCGAGGATGCGGCGTGCGATCGCCGCGATGCGATCGTCGCGCCGATGATCGGCCAGCATCAGCGGACCGAACGGCCACAGGGCGGGCAGCTGCGGCGCATACAGCCGGGCGGTGCCCGCGAGGCCCGGAATCAGCAGCGTCGGCAGCGGTTCGCTCACGATCGCGGGCACGGCCACGGGCGCGCGGCTCAGGCGAGGGTGTGGAACACGCGCTGCACGTCCTCTTCCTGCTCGAGCTTGTCGATCAGCTCGAGCACCTCGGCCGCCTGCGGCTCGGGCAGCTCGGTCGGCGTGCCGCAGACGTACTCGTGCTCGGCCGACAGCGGCGCGATGCCCCGCGCTTCCAGCGCCTCCTGCAGCTGACCGAAATGCTCGAACGCACAGCGCAGCAGCAGCTGCGGCTCGCCCTTCTCGCCGCTGCTCTCGCCCATCTCCTCGAGCCCGTGATCGATCATGTCGAGCTCGAGCCGGTCCTGGTCGATTCCGGTCGGGTCGAGCCGGAAGACCCCCATCTTCTGGAACTGGAAGCTCACGCTGCCGGTGGTGCCGAGATTGCCACCGTGCTTGGTGATGATGTTGCGCACGTGCGCGACGGTGCGGGTCGGGTTGTCGGTCGCGGTCTCGATCAGCAGCGCGATGCCGTGCGGCGCGTAGCCCTCGTACAGCACCTCGTGATAGTTGGTCGCATCGCGCCCGGTGGCGCGCTTGATCGCCGCCTCGACCTTGTCCTTCGGCATGTTGACCGCACGCGCGTTCTGCATGACGCGCCGAAGCGTCGGGTTGGAGGCCGGATCGGCACCGCCGGCCTTCACCGACATGTTGATGTCCTTGGCGATGCGCGCGAACTGTTTCGCCATGCGATTCCAGCGCGCGAACATGGCGTGCTTGCGAACTTCGAAAATGCGGCCCATGCCTACTCCGGCGTGTGTGGCGATTGGAGCGAGAAGAGCATCATGCCATCTGCGCCGCGGGCCGCGCGGCCGCTAACGCGGCGCGTTCGCAGCGCGCCTGCGCGCCACGTCGCGCCGCGGCCAATAGGTGGCGGCGTGGTCGCCCATCGGCAACGGCGCCTGCTGCGGCAGGCGCTGCGGCGCAGGACCCTCATCGCGGGCCGACCCGCTCGCCGGCAGCGCGCGCGCCGCCGGCTCCGGCGCACTCAGGTCCGCAGCCGCGCCGGCCGCCATCTGCACCATCGCCGCCGCCGCGGCCGCGAGTTCGGGCGGCGGCGCGGTCTCCTCGGGGGTCAGCAGCCAGCCGCGCCGGCGCAGCGCGCGCCCGAGGTCGACGCGGCTGGTGAGCACCGTAAACGGCACCGCGAGCAGCATGCCGAGGATCACCGGCAGCAGCCAGCCGACGAAATCCGGCGCCAGCGCCAGGATCGTGCTGCCCCAGAGCAGGCCGATGATCAGGTGGCTGCGGTGGCGCCGCAGCGCCTCGGACCACGACACGCCGCGATCGCCGCGCGCCTGCGCATCCCAGCCGACACTGCGCCCGAGCAGGGCCCGCAGCACGAACTCGGAGTGGAACAGCATCATGATCGGCGCCATCAGCATGCTCAGCAGCTGCTCGAGCAGTACGCTGCGCAGCAGCCGGCCCGCGCCGCCGAATGCGGCGCGCTGGGCCGGGTTCCTGAGCGTCAGCACCGCACCGAGCAGCTTCGGCAGCGTCAGCATCGTGATGGTCATTGCCAGCAGTGCCGCGATCTCGCCGTCGCGATATCGCGGCCAGGTCGGGAACAACGTATAGGTGCCGGGCTGAAAGTAATGATGGCCGGTCACGGCCTCCAGGCAGGTCACGATCGAGCTCAGGATCAGCACCAGCAGCCACAGCGGCGAGCTCACGTACGACAGGATGCCGGTCAGCATGTGGATGCGGCTGAGCCAGTGCAGGCCCCGTATCGGCAGGACGCCCAGATGCTGCAGGTTGCCCTGCGCCCAGCGGCGGTCACGCGCGGCGTAGTCGATGACGTTCGAGGGGATCTCCTCCCAGCTGCCGGCGATGTCGGGCACCAGCCAGATCTGGTAGTTGGCGCGCCGCATGAATGCCGCCTCGACGATGTCGTGACTGAGGATTTCGCCGCCGAACGGCGGCTTTCCCGGCAGGCGCGGCAGGCCGCAATGCTCCGCGAACGGCGCCAGGCGCACGATCGCATTGTGACCCCAATAGTTGCCGTCCCCGAGCTGCCAGAACGTCAAGCCGCTCGCAAACATGGGTCCGCTGAGCCGCACCGCGAATTGCAACAGCCGTGCGAACAGGGTCTCGCGTCCGGCCAGCAGCGGCAGCGCCTGGACGATGCCCACCTCGGGATGCGCGTCCATGAGCTGCGCCAGCGACACCAGGGCGTGGCCCGACATGACGCTGTCGGCATCCAGCACGATCATGTAGTCGTAGGCCGCGCCCCAGTTGCGCACGAAGTCGGCGAGGTTGCCGGCCTTGCGGCCGGTATTCTCGCTGCGGCGGCGGTAGAACAGACGAGCGGCGGCGCCATGCCGGGCGAGCATGGCCTGCCATGCGCGCTCCTCGGCCATTGCGATCCCGCTCTTGCGCGTGTCGGACAGGATGAAGAGGTCGAAATGCGCGGCCTGCGGCTCGAGCCGCAACGACGACCAGGTGGCCTCCATGCCGGCGAACACCTGCACCGTGTCTTCATTGTGGATCGGAACCACGACGGCGGTGCGGCCGTGCAGGGGCCGCCCGGCGAGCGGCCGCGGGTCCAGAATCGCGTGGTCGCGGCCAGCCAGGAGCACCATGAAGCCGGCGATCGCAGTCCAGAACGCGCCGGCGATCCAGCCGAACAGCACCATGAACAGCGGCAGCGCGAGCAGCTCGAGCGGCGTCGGGCCGTTGGCGCGCAGGATGTCGAGCATCAGGAAGCCGCCGGTGAGCGCCGTCAGCAGCGTGAGCCCGAAGAACAGCGTGCGGCGCCACAGCGCCTGCAGGCGCAGAGTGCCCGCTGCGGGGCCGACCGGAGTCATGGAGTCCATAGGTAAGTCCAGGTTTCCGTGAGCGCCTCCCCGTACAGCGTCAGGTAGCAGCGCAGGTCAACGGGCTGGTTGCCCCTGGGCTGCAGCCGAAAGCTGACGCGCCAGACGCCGTTCTCCGCCAGGCGCTGCACGTTGACCTCGTCGACATCGCCGTTGCGGACGCCGATCTCCGCCTTGACCGGTTGTGAGTCGGCCAGGGTGAGCAGATCGCCACCGGAAAAATCCACCAGCAGGCGGCGTGCATTATCGCTCCGGCCGCGCGCCGGCGCACTGCGCGTGGCGACCGCCCGCCCGCCCGGGGGCCACAGGGCCGTCTGCGCATAGGCGGACAGCAGATACGAGAAGGAAAACGGCTTGTGCGGCTGCAGGCGTGCCTCGGGTACCCAGTACGAGACGATATTGTCGTGAATCTCCTCGTTGTTCGGAATCTCCACCAGCTCGACCGATCCCTTGCCCCAATCCCCCAGCGGCGCGACCCAATAGCTCGGGCGCCGTTGGAAGTGGGCATCCTCGTCCTGGTAGTGCGAGAAGTCGCGGTCGCGCTGGCTCAGGCCCATGCCGCGCGGATGCTCGGTGGCGAAGCTGGAGACCCGCAGCGTGCGCGGGTTGACCAACGGCCGCCAGATCCATTCGCCGCCGCCGGTCTGCAGCAGCAGCCCGTCGCTGTTGTGCACTTCCGGCCGGTAGTCGTCGAACTGGCGCGGGCGATCCTCGCCGTAGAGGAACATCGATGTCAGCGGCGCCAGGCCGAGCTTGGCGACACTCTTGCGCGCGTACAGAGTGGCCGTGACCTCGACGTCGGTGGTGGCGCCCGGGACGATCTGGAAGCGATACGCGCCGGTCAGGCTCGGGCTGTCGAGCAGCGCGAAGATCGTCAGATTGCGCTGCATCGGCGCCGGCCGCATCAGCCAGAAGTCGCTGAAATAGGGGAATTCCTCGCCGCCGGTGGTCGCGACGTCGAGCGCCAGTCCGCGCGCCCAGGCGCCGTAGGTCTGCTCGCGGCCGAGCACCCGGAAATAGGACGCGCCGAGGAATACCATCAGCTCGTCCTTGTAGTCCGGCCGCTGCAACGGATAGTGCACGCGCAGGCCCGCATAGCCGAGGTCGGCCGGCAGATCCCTGGGCGCGACGCCCTTGCCGAAGGCGAACTGCGACGGATCGTAGCGGATCGGGCGCAGCGTGCCGTCCTCGCCCACCTCGGTGACGTTGATACCCTGGGCGTAGGTGGAGCCGCGCTGGAAGAACTGGATCTCGAACAGCGCCTGATCGCGCCACAGCGCATGCTCCGGCAGGAATCGGATGCTCCGGTAGTCATCGTAGCTGAGCTTGGCGAGGCTTTCCGGCAGCTTGCTGCTGCGGTCGCGGTACGGCTCGGCCGCGCGCTGCTGGGCGAGGCGCTGGATGGTCTCGAAGCCGAACGCAGGCGCGGGCGCCGGCCGCTGCGATTGCGCGCGCGGCACGATCGCACTCGAATGCTGCAACACTGCCGTGACCAGCGTCACCGTCAGCAGCGACCAACGTGGCAGATGCACTCGTTACTCCTGTGGTTGCGCCGCGGGGCCTCCCAGGGGTGGCCGTCGGCAACAAGCGGCTGTCCTGCCGGGCGCATGGCGAGCGGGATCGGATCCCATGGTCGCAACGCCCGCAGTGCCGGTCGAGGACTGAAGTGTCTCATACCCCCGTCGGACGTCCACGGACAGCAGCGCGCAGCTCGCGCCGGCCGAAGCGCAAGCCTATACGAATGCAATGAATCGGTGCTGACTGCGCGCGCCGCCCGCGGGCTCGCCGGGCCGCCCGGCCACGCGGCCACGCAGCCATCGGGCCCCGCCAGGCTACCGGCTGCCAGGCTACCGGGGCGAGCGCCGCGGTCGGGTGCCGGGTCTGGTTGCCGGTCGGTGGCCGCTGGCCGCTGACCCCCTCCGGCACGCGCCAGTGTGCGCCGCCCGACAGATAAGTGAACTGAAATTCATTATTCTTGTGCGCTGGAGTAGAGTCGACGCACGGCCAGATCCATGAGTAACGTCCTGCAATCCGAGATCCGCAGCGGCGCGGCGCAGTTCCGGGCCAATGCCGCCGCGATGCACGCCCTGGTGGCGCAGTGGCGCGAGCGGGTCGCCGGCGCGGCGCGCGGCGGCCCGGAGCCCGCACGCGCGCGCCATCGCGAGCGCGGCAAGCTGCTGGTGCGCGAGCGCATCGATCGCCTGCTCGATGCGGGTGCGCCGTTCCTGGAGCTCGGCGCCCTGGCTGCCTTTGACATGTACGGCGGGGAAGTGCCGGCCGCCGGCATAGTCACCGGTGTCGGGCGCGTCAGCGGCCGCGAATGCGTGATCGTGGCCAACGATGCCACGGTCAAGGGCGGCACCTACTACCCGATCACCGTCAAGAAGCACCTGCGCGCGCAGGAGATCGCGCTCGAGAACGAGCTGCCGTGCATCTATCTGGTGGATTCGGGCGGGGCGTTCCTGCCGCTGCAGGACGAGGTGTTTCCGGACAAGGAGCATTTCGGGCGGATCTTCTTCAACCAGGCGACGCTGTCGGCGCGCGGTATCGCGCAGCTGGCCTGCGTGATGGGTTCCTGCACGGCCGGCGGTGCGTACGTGCCGGCGATGTCGGACGAGAGCATCATCGTCAGGGGCACCGGCACCATCTTTCTGGGCGGCCCGCCGCTGGTCAAGGCCGCCACCGGCGAGGTGGTGAGCGCCGAGGAGCTCGGCGGCGCCGACGTCCATACCCGCATTTCCGGCGTCGCCGATCACTATGCCGAGGACGATGCGCATGCGCTCGACATCCTGCGCCGCATGGTCGCCAATCTGAACCGCCGAGCGTGCCCGCCGGTGGTACTGCAGCCGGTCGAAGAGCCGCGCTACGATCCGGCCGAGCTCTACGGGGTCATCCCGGCGGACACGCGCAAGCCCTACGATGTACGCGAGGTGATCGCACGGCTGGTGGACGGCTCGCGCTTCGACGAATTCCGCCAGCGCTACGGCACGACCCTGGTCACGGGATTCGCACACCTGCACGGCTGTCCGGTGGGCATCCTGGCCAACAACGGCATCCTGTTCTCGGAATCGGCGCTCAAGGGCGCGCACTTCATCGAACTCGCCTCGCAGCGCGGCATTCCGCTGCTGTTCCTGCAGAACATCTCCGGCTTCATGGTCGGCAGGAAATACGAGAACGGCGGCATTGCCAAGGACGGCGCCAAGCTGGTGACGGCGGTCGCGACCAGCGCCGTGCCGAAGCTGACGGTCCTGATCGGCGGCTCGTTCGGCGCCGGCAACTACGGCATGTGCGGCCGCGCCTACGGTCCGCGCTTCCTGTGGAGCTGGCCGAATGCGCGCATCAGCGTCATGGGCGGCGAACAGGCCGCCAGCGTGCTGGCAACGGTCCGGCGCGATGCGCTCGAGGCGCGCGGCGAGTCATGGAGCGCGCAGCAGGAGGAGCAGTTCAAGCAGCCGACGCGCGCGCAATTCGAGCAGCAGAGCAGCGCCTACCATGCGAGCGCGCGGCTGTGGGACGACGGCATCATCGACCCGGCGCAGACGCGCCGTGTGCTGGCGCTGAGCCTGTACGCCGCGCTCAACGCACCGCTGCGCGAGACGCGCTTCGGCGTCCTGCGGATGTGACGCGCGCGATGTTCGACACGCTGCTGATCGCCAATCGCGGCGAGATCGCCTGCCGCATCATCGCCAGCTGCCGGCGACTGGGCATCGCGTGCGTGGCGGTGTACTCCGAAGCCGATGCGCAGGCCAGGCACGTGCGGCTCGCCGACCGGGCGGTATGCGTGGGAGCCGCCGCGGCGCGTGACAGCTATCTGAGCATCGACGCCATGATCGAGGCGGCCCACCGCAGCGGCGCGCAGGCGATCCACCCCGGATACGGTTTCCTGTCCGAGAATCCCGAGTTCGCGGAGCGCTGCGAGGCGCAAGGCCTGATCTTCGTCGGCCCGCCGGCGGCGGCGATGCGGGCGATGAGCTCCAAGGCGAGCGCCAAGCAGATCATGCAGCGCTCCGGAGTACCGCTGCTGCCCGGCTACCACGGCGAGGACCAGGGCGCGCAGCGGCTGCGCGAGGAGGCCGAGCGCATCGGCTACCCGGTGCTCATCAAGGCCAGCGCCGGCGGCGGCGGCAAGGGCATGCGCGTAGTGGAGGGCGCCGCCGATTTCGCTGCACGCCTGGCGGCGTGCCAGCGCGAGGCGCGACAGGCGTTCGGCGATGAGCGCGTGCTGCTCGTGATGTATCTGCCGCGGCCGCGGCACGTCGAGGTGCAGATATTCGGCGACTCGCACGGCCGGATCGTGCACCTGTTCGAGCGCGACTGCTCGGCCCAGCGCCGGCACCAGAAGGTGCTGGAAGAAGCCCCCGCGCCCGGGCTCACGGGCGCGCAGCGAGAGGCGCTGACGCAGGCGGCGTGCGATGCGGCGCGCGCGGTGGGCTACGTCGGCGCCGGCACGGTCGAGTTTCTGCTCGGCAGCGACGGTGGCTTCTACTTCATGGAGATGAATACGCGCATCCAGGTCGAGCATCCGGTCACCGAGATGATCACCGGACTCGATCTGGTGGAGTGGCAGCTGCGGGTGGCCGCCGGTGAGCCGCTGCCGCAAACTCAGAGCGGGATCGCGCTGGCCGGACATGCGATCGAGGTGCGTCTCTACGCCGAGATCCCCGAGGCGGGTTTCCTGCCCTCGAGCGGTACGCTGCGCCGCTTCGAGCTGCCCGCAGCCTCGAGCGCGCTGCGCCTGGAGTGCGGCATCGAGGCCGGCGACACGGTGGGGATCGACTACGATCCGATGCTGGCAAAGCTGATCGTGCACGCGGCCACGCGGCCGCAGGCGGTGGCGGCCCTGCAGGCCGCGCTGTCGCAGGTGCGCATCGCGGGCGTCGGCAACAACCTGCTGTTTCTGCGCCGGCTGGCCGGCAGCGCGGCGTTCGGCCGCGGCGCTCTCGACACCGGCTTCATCGAGCGCGAGCCGCAGCTCACGCGCGGCGCCTCCCCGGTGCCGGGCACGCCGAGCCTGGCCGCGGCCGCGCTGTGGACGCTCGCGCAGGAGCAGCAGCGGCCGCGCGCGCCGGGCGTGGTCGCGCAATCGGCGTGGAACGCGCAGGACGGCTGGCGGCTCAACGGCCATCTGGCGCGCACGCTGCTGTTCGAGGCCGCGCCGGCGGGCGCAACCGCGGTGGTGGTGGATTATGGCGCCGACGGCTGGCGCCTGACCATCGGCGAGCAGAGCGAGCGCGCCTCGCTGCACGCCGAGGGACACGATGTCTACGTGCTGCAATATGGGGCGCAGAGCCTGCGGCTGCAGATCGAGGCGGACGCGGACGAGCTGCGCATCCTCATCGGCGACGATGAATATCGCCTGCGCCGCCGCGAGCCCGCGCAGTCCCCGGCGCTGCATGCCGGGGAGGCAGGCGTCGCGGCGCCGATGCCCGGACGCATCATCGCGCTGCTGGCGGCCGTGGGCGACGCGGTGCAGAAGGGGGCGCCGCTGCTGATCATGGAAGCCATGAAGATGGAGCATACGATCTGTGCGCCCGCGAGCGGGACGGTGCGCGGCTATCGGGCCGCAGTCGGCGAGCAAGTCGAGGAGGGCGCGGAGCTGATCGAATTCGAGGTCCAGGCATGAGGCCGGAGCGCGCCTCGGTTGGCACGGCGGGCAGCCGCGCAATCATCGCGGTGATACGATCGGGGCCGGTACCCAGCCCCGGCGGTGGCCATGATGGAAGCAGTCGCGCAACGGGCGGCCCGAGCCGGGTCGCGAACGGAGGCCTGCCCGATACGCCCGACCGCCCGAGCAACGATTGCGGCGTGACGCATGAGCGGCGCTGAGGTCACGGGCGGCCGGCGCCTGCTGCTGGCGATCCTGCTGGGCGGGCTGGCGCTGATGTGCCTGATGATTCTCAGGCCCTTCCTGACGCCGATCTGCTGGGCCGCGATCCTGGCGTACGCGAGCTGGCCCGTGTACGGACGGCTGCGCCGGCTGCTGCATGGACTCGATACGCTGCCTGCGCTGCTGATGACGCTGCTGCTCGGCTGTGCGGTGATCCTGCCGGTACTGTGGATCCTGGTGCTGGTGCAGGGCGAGCTGATCGTCGCCTATCAGCAGCTGACCGGATATCTGGCGCAGGGGCCGCACCTGCTGCCGGATTTCGTGCGCAACATCCCCTGGTTCGGGCAGAAGCTGCAGGACACGCTCAATCAATACTCGGCCGACCCCACGGCGCTCGCCAGGCAGTTCAGCGGCTGGATGCTGGAATGGGCGAGCGAGCTGGGGAAGGTGCTCGGCGGCGTCGGGCGCAACGTGCTGACGCTGACGCTGACGCTGCTGACGCTCTTCTTCTTCTACCGGGACGGCACGACGATCGTGGCCCAGACGCGCCAGGTGATCCAGGGGTTCTTCGCCGACCGGCTCGACTCCTACGTGATCATGGCCGGCAGGATGACGCGTGCCGTCGTGTACGGCATGTTGATCACCGCCCTGACGCAGGGCCTGATCGCCGGCGTCGGCTACTGGATCGTCGGGCTGGGCGCGCCGGTGCTGCTCGGCGTGCTCACCGGCGTGCTCTCGGTGGTGCCGCTGGTCGGCACCGCGATCGTCTGGGTGCCGACCGGCATCTGGGTGATGTCCACCGGGCACGTGCTCAAGGGCATCGTCCTGCTCGCCTGGGGCGCCCTGCTGGTCAATCCGGCCGACAACGTGCTGCGGCCGATATTGATCAGCAGCGCGACGCGGGTGCCGTTCCTGCTGGTCATGTTCGGCGCGGCAGGGGGGCTCGCGAGCTTCGGCCTGCTGGGACTGTTCGTCGGTCCGGTGGTGCTGGCGGTCGTGATGGCGATCTGGCGCGAGTGGACCGTGCGCGCTACGCCCTGACGGCGCGCAGGCAGAACTGACTGATGGCGGCGATCAACTGCGCGCGTGTCTGCGGTCCAACGGCCTTGCCGCCCGGCGCGATCGGCCCGACCAGCGCCTCGGTAAAGGCGCCGACGATGCAGGCCGCGCTCGCCTCCGCATCCTGGCGGCAGAACTCGCCGCTGCGGATGCCGTCGCGCAGCAGCCGTTGAAACACTTCGCTGAACTCGCGCCGCGAGCGGATCCTGGCGGCATCGACTTCGGCGTCGATGGGCTCGGCGATGAAGGCATAGGCCAGGTTGCGGCCTTCGAGCGCGCGGCGGGCGAACGTTTCCACCGCGTTCTGCAGCCGCAGTGCGGCCGTGCCCGGGGCGCCGGCGATCTGCTCGAGCAGCTCGATCTCGTGCGCCACCGCGGCGGTCAGCACTTCGATGAACAGCTGCGCCTTGGACGGGAAGTAGCGATAGATGGCGCCCGTGGACAGGCCGGCGGCCGCGGCCACGGCGACCATCGACGCCTCGCGAAAGCCGCCGCGGGCAATGAGCCTGCGCGCCGCGCGAACGATCTGCGCGCGGTTGGCGGCGAGCCGCTGCTGCATCCATGCCGAGCGCCGATATCGCATGCCGGCAATAGTGTCACGAGTCCCGGGCAGCCGGTTGCCCGCTGCCGGGGTTTCGGGGCCGACAGGCGGCCCGGTCGGGGCGCCGGCTGCCTTCGGGGCCGCGGTTCGCTACACTTGCCGGCTCCATGGCCCGGATCGCATAGCCTGCAGGTGGCATCACCATGACCACGATTCTCGTCGGCATCAAGCGCGTCATCGACTACAGCGTGCGCGTGCGCGTCAAGCCGGACGGCTCGGGCGTCGTGACCGACGGCGTGAAGATGAGCATCAATCCGTTCGACGAGATCGCGCTCGAGGAGGCGTTGCGCATCAAGGAGCGCAACCTGGCGAGCGAGATCATCGCCGTGAGCATCGGGCCGGCCGATGCGCAGCAGCAGCTGCGCACCGCGCTCGCGATGGGCGCCGATCGCGCGGTGCTGGTGCAGGCGGACGGTGCCGTGCCCCCGCTCAGCGCTGCCAAGGCATTTCTGAAGCTGGTGCAACGGCATCAGCCGCTGCTCGTGATCCTGGGCAAGCAGGCGATCGACGACGACAACTGCCAGACCGGACAGATGCTGGCCGCGCTGTGGGACCGGCCGCAGGCCACGTTCGCCTCGAAGATCGAGCTCGAGGGCGCGCGCGCGCGCGTCACGCGCGAGGTCGATGCCGGACTGGAGACCATCGACATGGACCTGCCGGGGGTGATCACCACGGACCTGCGCCTCAATGAGCCGCGCTACGTCAAGCTGCCCGATATCATGAAGGCCAAGAAGAAGCCGCTGGACGTCGTCACGCTGGCCGAGCTGGGTGTCGAGGTGCCCGCGCATGGCCTGCGCACGCTCAGGTTCGAGGCGCCGGCGGCGCGCTCGCGCGGTGTGATGGTCCACGACGCCGCCGAGCTGGTCGCGGCCCTGAAGCAGCGCGGAGTACTGTAGATGAACCGGATCCTGGTCATCGCCGAGCAGCTGGCGGGCAAGCTCAACGTCAGCACGGCCAAGTGCGTCAGTTGCGCGAGTACGATCCCCGACGCCGAGATCGATGTCGCGGTGCTGGCGGCCAACGCGGCCGAGGCACCCGCCCAGGCCGCCGCGCTGGCGCCGGTCAAGCGCGTGCTGGTGGTGGAACGTGCGGAGAACGGCGAAGCGCTCGCGGCGCTGCTCGCCCCGCAGATTGCGGCGCTGGCCAGGAACGGATACACGCACGTCCTCGGGCCCTCGACCACGTTCGGCAAGGATCTGATGCCGCGGGTCGCGGCACTGCTCGACGTCGGCCAGGTCAGCGACCTCATGGCGGTGGAGTCGGCGCATCGATTCCGGCGCCCGGTGTACGCGAGCAATGCCGTCGTCACCGTGGAGGCGCCGGCCGACCGCATCGTGGTCGCGACCGTGCGCACGGCGTCGTTCCAGCCGGCCGCCGGCGGCGGCGCGGCCGCGATCGAGCGCGCCCGGCTCGACGTGCCGCTGCCGGGCTACACACGCTTCGTCGGCAGAGAGGGCGGCAATGCCGATCGACCCGATCTGCAGACCGCACCGCGGGTCGTGTCCGGCGGGCGCGCGCTGGGCAGCGCGGACAACTTCCAGCTGATCCATCGATTGGCGGCGGCGCTGGGCGCCGCCGTGGGCGCGTCGCGCGCGGCGGTCGACGCCGGCTACGCGCCGAATGATCTGCAGGTCGGACAGACCGGCAAGATCATCGCTCCGGAACTGTACATCGCCCTGGGCATCTCGGGGGCGATCCAGCACCTGACCGGCATCAAGGACGCGCGCACGATCGTGGCGATCAACAAGGACGGCGAAGCGCCCATCTTCGAGATCGCAGACATCGGCCTGGTGGGGGACCTGTTCCAGATCGTACCGGAGCTCGAGCGCCTGATACGCGCGCCCGCCTGACGCCGCGCGGCCCGGCGGCCGCGGCCGCTTCAGAAGAATGCCTGCAGCCCGGTCTGCGCGCGGCCGAGGATCAACGCATGCACGTCATGCGTGCCCTCGTAGGTGTTGGTGGTCTCCAGATTCTGCGCGTGCCGCATGACGTGGTACTCGCTCTGTATGCCGTTGCCGCCGTGCATGTCGCGCGCCAGGCGCGCGATCTCGAGCGCCTTGCCGCAGTTGTTGCGCTTGACCAGCGACACCATCTCGGGCGCGACCCGGTCGGCATCGAACAGGCGGCCGACGCGCAGCGACGCCTGCAGGCCGAGCGCGATCTCGGTCTGCATGTCGGCGAGCTTCTTCTGGAACAGCTGCGTATGGGCGAGCGCGCGGCCGAACTGCACGCGCTCGAGGCCGTATTGGCGGGCGCGCAGCCAGCAGTCTTCCGCCGCCCCCATGACGCCCCAGGCGATACCGTAGCGGGCGCGGGTCAGGCATTCGAACGGGCTCTTGAGGCCTTCGGCCCCGGGCAGCAAGGCATCGTCCGCCACCTCGACCCCGTCCATGACGATCTCGCCGGTAATGGAGGCGCGCAGCGACAGCTTGCCGTCGATCTTCGGCGCCGACAGCCCGCGCAGGCCCTGGTCGAGGATGAAGCCGCGGATGGCGCCGCCGTGCGCCGAGGACTTCGCCCAGACGATGAACACATCGGCGATCGGGCTGTTCGAGATCCAGGTCTTGGAGCCCGTGAGGCGGTAGCCGCCGGCCGTCTTGTCGGCGCGGGTGCGCATGCTGGCTGGATCCGATCCGGCCCCGGGCTCGGTGAGACCGAAGCAGCCGATCAGGCTGCCGGCGGCGAGGCCCGGCAGGTAGCGCCGGCGCTGCGCTTCGCTGCCCTGGGCATAGATCGGGTACATGACCAGCGAGGACTGCACGCTCAGCATCGAGCGATAGCCGGAGTCCACGCGCTCGATCTCGCGCGCGACCAATCCGTACGCCACGTAGGACGCACCGGCGCCGCCGTACTGTGGCGGCAGGGTGACGCCGAGCAGTCCGAGCGCGCCGTATTCGGCGAATATCCCCGCATCGGTGGTCTCGTGCAGGTACGCATCGGCGATGCGCGGCAGCAGCCTTTCCTGTGCGTAGGCGCGCGCCGAGTCGCGGATCATGCGCTCCTCGTCGGTGAGCTGATCATCCAGCAGAAGCGGGTCGGCCCAGTCGAATTTTCCCATGGCGTCACAGCATGCCGCAGACGGACGCGCAGCGTACGGCGCTCGCCGCCCGATTGCCAGGCGGCGGCCCGGGGGCCGTGGCGCCGGCGCCGCGCGCGCTGCCGCGAGGCCGGTGCGCGGCCGAGGCCGTGCGCTTCACCTGGGAACCGTGTCGCGACGCTCCAATATCTCGGCGCGGATATCGGTGACCTCGCGGGCGCGCGAAGGCAGCGCGCTCTCGCAGCGATGCGGGCGCGGACACCGGTTGCTGCGCGGACAGATGATGCGCGCCGGCTGCAGCAGCGCTTCTTCCACCCAGGCGATGTTCAGGACGCGCGCCGCGGCTCCCAGCGCCGTGGCCGCGGCGGGCGGAATCGCGGCCTCGCCGCGCCGGCGCAGGCATTCGCCGGTGATGGCGGCCGCGATCTCGGCGGCGTTGCTGCCGTTGGCATCCAGCGCCGGGGCGAGGTCGATGCCGACCGAGAGCACGTGCGGATTACCGGCCATGTCGCGCGTGCGCAGCGAGTGACAGCAGTAGAGCATCGAGCGATCCTGGTCGCGCAGCACGGAGATCTGCGAGCCGGCCTCCCGCTGCGGGCCGTCGAGCATGCGAAACACCGCCCACTGCGGACACGGATCGTTCACCTGCGCCATGTTGCCCCAGGGCAGCGGGATGCCGTTGCCGCGATAGACGGCGCGCAGGTGACCCGGCGGATAGGCATCGAAGAAATGCCAGTACGGATACGGCGACACCTTGGTCATGCGCCGCATCACCACCGCCGGCGTGAGTTCGAGCCGGGTCGCCGGCTCGACGCGGTATTGATTGCGCGCGAGGAAGCGCCGGAACGGTATCTTCGGGCACAGCAGCGCGCCGGCGAAGAAGCTGCATTCGAAGTCGCGCCAGGCGTGCAGCACGTCCTGTGCGCGCAGTCCCGCTGGTTCCGAGCCGCCCTCGGGACTGCCGCCCATCTCACCGCCGGTGGCATGCGCCGACTTCATGCCGTCGCCGCCGTGCAGCACCTTGTGGCCGATATGCGTGGCCAGATCGAATTTGAGCCGCGGGCGGTCGGCGCGCAGGGCCTGATTGAGGTACACGGTGTTCGGCGGCTCGAAGAACGAGCGCACCGCACTGCGCACCTCGCGATCCTTGTCGCGCACCAGCACCGGCCGGCGCTCGAACCAGCGCAGTTCCAGGCCGTGCTGCCTGGCCAGGCCCAGCAGGTCCTCGACCGTGAGCGCAAAGCGGCGCTCGCCCACGCTCTCGGCGCTGCGCTCCAGGTCCGGAAAATCGTTGTGCGACATCTCCTGGTGCGAGCGGATCAGCAGATGCGCGAACTGCCGTCCGGTCGTTCCGGTCTGCGACAGCAGCTCCGGGATGGCCGCCTGCAGCAGGTCCTTCGAGAACAGAAACGACGGCTCGAGCGGCACGCGCGCCATGCCGCCGGCCGGCCTGGCGGCGGCGGCATCGGCGCCATCGGCGTGCTCGTCGAGGAACCAGGCGACGTCGCGCTGGAACACTCCGGCCAGCAGCGCCAGCACGTCCTCGGAGGGCATGCGCTTGCCGCTCTCGATCATGCTCAGGTAGGACACCGACGGCGCGACCTGCGCGTCCATCTGGATGCAGCGGGTGGAGAGCTCCTCCAGGGTCAGGCCGTTGCGCTTGCGGATGCCGCGCAGCTTGGCGCCGAGAAAGTGACCCTTGCGCAGCAGACTAGCCATCTGTCAGTGAAATTAACACTGTGAAGTTTTATAAGTCAAATATCGCCGGCCCGAGCATCTATGCTGCGGCCCATGAACACTCAACTGCAGTCCGCCGTACATGCCGCGGTGCCGCGCGCCGTGATCGATGCGCTCGCGCCGCCGTCGACACTCGACATCGACCGCCGGCCGCTCGAGCGCCGCGCAGAGGCGCTGACGCCGGCGGCGCTGCAGCTGCTCACGAGCCTGCATCGGCGCTTCAATGGCCGCCGCCTGGAGTTGCTGGCGGCGCGGCAACGGCGCCAGGCGGAGCTCGACGACGGCCGTCTGCCGGAGTTTGCGGCCACCACGGCCCCGATACGCGCGTCCGGCTGGCGCATCGCGCCGGTACCCGGGGACCTGATCGACCGGCGTGTCGAGATCACCGGGCCGGTCGATCGCAAGATGATCATCAATGCGCTGAACGCACCGGTGCGGGCATTCATGGCCGACTTCGAGGACTCGTGCTCCCCGACCTGGGAGAATCTGATCCAGGGACAGGTGAATCTGAGCGATGCGATCCGGCGCCGGATCAGCTACACCGACGCCGCGTCCGGCAGGAGCTACCGGCTCAACCCGAAGACCGCGACGCTGATGGTGCGCCCGCGCGGCTGGCATCTGCCGGAGAAGCACGTGCGCATCGACGGCGAGGTGGTGTCGGGTGCGCTGTTCGATTTCGCGCTCTACCTGGCGAACAACCACGAGGCGCTGGCGCGCAACGGCACCGGACCGTATTTCTATCTGGCGAAGCTCGAGAACCACCTGGAAGCGCGCCTGTGGAACGACGTGTTCCTGGTGGCACAGGATGAGCTGGGCATCCCGCGCGGCACGATCAAGGCCACGGTGCTGATCGAGACCATTCTGGCGGCCTTCGAGATGGACGAAATCCTGTTCGAGCTGCGCGAGCACGCGGCCGGCCTGAACTGCGGCCGCTGGGACTACATCTTCAGCTTCATCAAGAAATTCAGGAACCGGCGCGATGCGCTGCTGCCCGACCGCAGCGCCGTCACCATGGATCGGCCGTTCCTGAAGGCGTACACCGAGCTGCTGATCCGCACCTGCCACCGGCGCGGCGCCCACGCCATGGGCGGCATGGCGGCGCAGATTCCGATCCGCAACGATGCGCGCGCCAACGAGGCGGCCATGACCAAGGTGCGCGCGGACAAGCTGCGCGAGGCGCGCGCCGGCCACGACGGCACCTGGATCGCGCATCCGGGGCTGGCCGGGATCGCGAACGAGGTGTTCGAGGGCGTGCTGGCCGGGCCGAACCAGCTGCACGTGCTGCGCGAGGACGTCAGGGTCGCGCCGGCCGATCTGCTGCGCCCGCCCGAGGGCGCGATCACCGAACAGGGCCTGCGGCACAACATCCGCGTCGGCGTGCATTACATCGAGTCGTGGCTCGGCGGTGCCGGCTGCGTGCCGATCTACCACCTGATGGAGGACGCGGCCACGGCCGAGATCTGCCGCGCGCAGCTCTGGCAGTGGCTGCGCCACGAGGCGTGCACCGCCGACGGCAAGCCGATCACCCCGGACCGCTTCGATCGCTGCCTGGGCGAGGAGATCGAGCGCATCCACGGCGAGATCAGCAGTGCGCGGGCGCTGGCGGGCATGTTCCCGACCGCCGCGCGGCTGTTTGCCGGCATGGTCAAGAGCGAGACGTTCGACGAATTCCTGACCTTGCCCGCGTACGAGCTGCTGGGCTGACCCACACCACATTCTGGAGCATCCGACCATGACGCAATACCGATCATTACCCGGCGCCGAGGATCTCGAGCGGCAATGGCGGGACAGTCCGCGCTGGCACGATGTCACGCGCACCTACGGCGGCCAGGACGTGGTACGGCTGCGCGGCACGGTGCCGGTCGAGCATTCGATCGCGCGCCTGACGGCGGAAAAGCTGTGGCGCTATCTGAACGAGAAGCCGTTCGTGAACGCACTGGGCGCGCTGACGGGCAATCAGGCGATGCAGCAGGTCAAGGCCGGCCTGGACGCCATCTATCTGTCGGGTTGGCAGGTCGCCGGCGACGCCAATCTGGCCGGCCAGATGTATCCGGACCAATCGCTCTATCCGGCCGACTCGGTGCCGGCGGTCGTACGGCACATCAACAACACGCTGCGCCGCGCCGATGAGCTGCATCACGCCGAGGGCAACGACAGCATCGACTGGATGAAGCCGATCGTCGCCGACGCCGAAGCCGGCTTCGGCGGCGTGCTCAATGCCTTCGAGCTGATGAAAGCCATGATCGAGGCCGGCGCGGCCGGCGTGCACTTCGAGGACCAGCTCTCCTCGGCCAAGAAGTGCGGGCACATGGGCGGCAAGGTGCTGGTGCCGACCCAGGAGGCCATCAACAAGCTGATCGCCGCGCGGCTCGCGGCCGACCTGTGCAACGTACCGACCGTGCTGGTGGCGCGTACCGACGCGGAATCGGCCAATCTGCTCACGGCGGACGTCGATGAGCGTGATCGGGTGTTCATCGACAGCGGCAAGAAGCGCACCGCCGAAGGGTTCTTTCACCTGCGCGCCGGACTCGGCCACGCCATCGCGCGCGGCCTCGCCTATGCGCCGTATGCCGATCTGCTGTGGTGCGAGACCGCGCACCCGGATCTGGAGGAAGCCAGGCAATTCGCCGAGGGGATCCACCGGCAGTATCCGGGCAAGCTGCTGGCCTACAATTGTTCGCCGTCGTTCAACTGGAAGCGCAAGCTCGATGACGCCACGATCGCGCGCTTCCAGCGCGAGCTCGGCGCGATGGGGTACAAGTTCCAGTTCATCACGCTGGCGGGCTTCCACGCCCTCAATTACTCCATGTTCGATCTCGCCCACGGCTACAAGAGCACCCAGATGAGTGCCTACGTAGCGCTGCAGCAGGCGGAGTTTGCCGCCGAGGCACGCGGCTACAGCGCCACCAAGCACCAGCGCGAAGTCGGCGCCGGCTACTTCGACGAGGTCACGCAGACCGTGACCGCCGGCACCTCCTCGATCACCGCGCTCACCGGCAGTACCGAGGAGCAGCAGTTCCGCTCGGCCTGACCTGCGGGACCAGCGGACGCCGAGGCAGGCATGGACGCCGAGATCCCCGCAGCGGCCGGAGCACGCACGGCGGCGCCGGCCGTGGCGGCGGCTGCGGCGCCGGCGATGTACCGACGCGGCGAGATCGCCGATGCGTTCGAATCGGCGCTGTACGCCATGCGCTGCGCACAGCTGGTGGTGGAGGCGTTCCTCGACTACAACGCGCGCTTCCGCGCGATCACGCGGCGCGCCGGTGAGCGCTTCGCGCAACGCGACTGGAACGGCAGCCAGCGCGATGCAGTCGAGCGCATCGAGCTGTACGAGCGACGCATTCAAGCCACCGTGTCGGCGCTCGAGCAGGCGCTGGCCGGAAACGTGCGCCGCCGAGCGCTCTGGGTCGAGGTCAAGCGTCATTTCTCCAACCTGATCGACGGCCTGCCGGACAGCGAGTTCTGCAAGACGTTCTTCAGTTCGGTGACCCGCAGGCTGTTCGGCACCGTGGGCGTATCGCCGGACATCGAGTTCGTTGCCACGGACCTCGATCCGCTCGCGACCGCCGCGCCGCAGGCGGTGACCCGGCTGTACCGCACGGCCGGGCCGCTCGAGCGGCCGCTCGAAGGCCCGGTCATGCAGCTGCTGTGCTCGCAGCACATGGCGCTGCCGTGGGCGGACCTCGCGGCGAGCGCCCGTGAGGTCGGTACGGCCATCGAAGCCTTGCTGGCCCGGCAGCGCGAGCGCCGCGGCATCGACGCCATCGAGGTCATCGACGCGGTGTTCTACCAGTCGACCCGCGCCTATCTGGTGGGCCGGATCCTCGGCCGCGGATTCGCGGTGCCGCTGGCCGTGGCGCTGCGCAGCACGGAGGCGGGCGCGGTCGTCGATACGACCATGCTGGCCGAGGACGAGCTGAGCATCCTGTTCGGCTTCGCGCGCTCCTACTTCCACGTCGATCTGGAGCGCGTCGCCGACAGCGTCGCGGTGCTGAAGGAACTGATGCCGCGCAAGCCCACCGGGGAGCTGTTCACCGTGCTGGGACGGGCGAAGCAGGGCAAGACCGAGCGCTATCGCAGCCTAATGCGGCATCTGTCCGGCAGCAGCGATGAATTCGTGCCGGCGCCCGGACAGCGCGGCCTGGTCATGATCTGCTTCACGCTGCCCTCATTCGACGTCGTCTTCAAGGTCATCCGCGATCGCATCGCCGAGGTCAAGAGCGCTTCCAGGAACGACGTCGTGGCCAAGTACAACTTCGTCTTCAGGCATGACCGGGCCGGCCGGCTGATCGACGCGCAGGAGTTCCGCCGCCTGCGCTTTCCGGCGGCGCGCTTCTGCGCGCCGCTGCTGGACGAATTGCGCGCGCAGGCGTGCGAGAGCGTGCATCAGGACGGCGGTGACCTGATCTTCGACCACCTCTACATCGAACGACGCGTGACGCCGCTGGACATCTATCTGCAGCACGCGCCGCCGGCGGCGGCCGCGCGCGCGGCCATCGACTACGGCCAGGCGATCCGCGATCTGGCCTATACCGACGTGTTTCCCGGCGACCTGCTGCAGAAGAACTTCGGTGTCACGCGCCACGGCCGCGTGGTGTTCTACGATTACGACGAGCTCTGCCGCGTGTCGGACTGCCAGTTCCGCGACCTGCCCACGGCGCAGTGCGAGGAGGATGAGATGCGGGCCGAGCCGTGGTTCTTCGTCGGCGACCGCGACGTCTTCCCCGAGACCTTTCTCGATTTCCTGGGCATGTCCGGACCGCTGCGGGCGGATTTCCTGCGGGTGCACGCCGAGCTGTTCGAGCCTGCGTTCTGGCGGCGCACGCAGCAGCGCATCGCCGCCGGCGAGACACTGGAAGTGCTGCCGTACGCGCGCACCTAGCGCGAGCGCTCGGCGCGCGAGCCGATTGGGGGTATGCTCTGGCCGTGCCGTCGAGCGGTCACCAAGCCGCCGGCACGGAACCTGCATCGCAGGCGCTGGGGTAGGGGAGGGTGAGACGCCGACATTGGAATCATTCGCATCGAATTCAACGCGGCGGATGCGATCGAGCTACGCTGCGATCAACCGGATGGCGGCGTGCGGCCCGCTGCGCCGGTGTCGAGAGAAGCTTGCGCGAGGGCGTGCGCCGCACGCGGGTTCGCGAGGCAACCCCACCCACGGCCGCCGATCGAAGCGGACAATCGAATCAGCATACGCGCTTGCGCCGCGCCGGAACAGATGCCGCGCCCCGGTGCCGCGATGCCGGCCGCATCTCGTTCGCGCGCCGCGCGGGCCCGTGCACCGCGGTAGGCCGCGGGCACACCATTATTGTGCATCGAGCCATTCGCAGAGGAACAAAAGGAACGACTTGAAGCTGTGACCGATCTAACATAAGAGTCGATGGGGACTTGAATGCAATCACGCTCGGCTTGCGCGCTTTGCCCGTAGGGTAGGGCAACGGTCGCCGGCATGTTCGATGATCCTGATGACGTCCAGTTCGATTTCCATTCGGAGGTTCGACAATGGGTGCATCGCCGCTCGAAGCAGACTCCAGGCCGAGTGATTTCGTCGATTCGCTGAGCGCCTTCAGCCGGCTGCACCGCGCGCCGCGCTGGGAAGGCAGTTTCGCGGATTTCCTGACCACGATCGTGCCGGTCAACCCCGCGGCGCTGGCGCGCACCAGCCACGAATACATCTGGGACATGCTGCTTTGGCACGGCCGCAGCTCCGATCGCAGCGATACCGACAAGGCGCGCGACCTGTTCAAGCGCGAGCTGTTCGGCGTCGATGAGCCGCTCGCGCGCGTGGTCGACTATTTCAAGGCCGCGGCGGCCGGTTCCGACGTCGGCCGCCGGTTGCTGCTGCTGCTGGGCCCGCCATCGGGCGGCAAGTCCACCATGGCGATCCTGCTCAAGCGCGGCCTGGAGGAATACAGCCGCACCGACCAAGGCGCGCTGTATGCGGTCAAGGGCTCGCCGCTGCGCGAATCGCCGCTCAACCTGATTCCGGCCAGCCTGCGCGCGGGGTTTCGCGAGACCTACGGAGTCGATATCACGGGTGAGATGAGCCCGTGGGCGCGCGATTTCGTCGAACGCGAATACGAGGGCGACTATCTGCGCGTGCCGGTCGAGCGCATCTTCCTGTCGGAGGCGGCGCGCAGCGGCATCGGCACCTATGCGCCGCACGATCCGTCCACGGCCGACATCGCCGACCTGGTCGGATCGGTCGACCTGTCGAAGGTCGCGCAGGTCGGCGACGAGGGCGATCCGCGCGCCTGGTCATGGTCGGGCGCGGTGTACGCCGCCAGCCGCGGCGTGCTCGAGATGATCGAGATCCTGAAGGTCAAGCGGGAGTTCCTGTATCTGCTGCTGACGATGACGCAGGAGAAGAACGTCAAGGTATCGCGCTTCCCGCTGATCTACCTCGACGAGACCATCCTGGCGCACACCAACCTCGCGGAGTTCCACAAGTTCCTGCAGGAAAAGGAGAACGAAGCGCTGCTCGACCGCATGGTGATCATCAAGGTGCCGTATGCGCTGTCGTACATCGACGAGGCCCGTATCTACCAGAAGCTGGTGTACGGCGCGCCGGCGTTCCGCAACACGCATCTGGATCCGCACGTACTGCACCTGGCGGCGGTGTTCGGCATCCTGACGCGCATGTCGAAGCCGGACCGCGAGGGCCTGGACGTGTCGAAGAAGGTGCGCATCTACGCCGGCGAGGCGGTCGAGGGGTTCTCCGAGACCGAGGCGGTGCGCCTGCGCTCGGAAGGTCCGGACGAAGGCCTGACCGGCGTGAGTCCGCGCTTCATCATCAATGCGATATCGACCGCGATCACGCGCGGCAATACCCGCAGCCTCACCAGCATGGAATTGCTGCTCGCTCTCAAGGATGCGATCGAAAGCGATGCGCGCATCGACGCCAAGCAGAAGAAGCAATGGTTCGATCACCTGGTGACTGCCCGCAAGGAATTCTACAATCGCTGGGTAAAGGAAGACGTGCACCGCGCGCTGTTCGCGTCCTTCGAAGACGAGGCGCAGCAGCTGCTGGAGAAGTACCTGGACGAGGTCGAGGCGTCGCTCGATCAGCGGCAGGTGACCGACCCGATGACCGGCGAGAATCGCGCGCCGGACGAGCGTTTCCTGCGTTCGGTGGAGGAGAAGATCAAGGTCTCCGATTCCGGCAAGCAATCCTTCCGCCAGGAGGTGGTGCGCAAGGCGATGGTCGCCTTCAAGGCAGGGGAGAAGTTCCGGCTCGCGAGCCACGCGCGCATGCGCGAGGCGATCGAGCAGTATCTGTTCGAGGAGCGGCGCGACGTGCTGCGGCTGGTGACCTCCACCGCGCGCCCCGATGACGAGGCCAGGAAGAAGATATCGGTCGTGCAGGAGCGGCTGGTGAAGGAATACGGCTATGACGAGCACAGCGCCAAGGAGGCGCTGAGCTACGTCACGACGCTGCTGTCGCAGGAATAGGCGGCAGAACATGGCACGCATATCGCAAGCGGTGTTGCCATGAATACGGACGAGCACGAAGCAGGACACCGGCCGATCAACGGCTGGTACGAGCTGTTCTCGCGCGGCTCGCGCGATTGGCTGCGGCACAGCGAGAAGGTTCGCGAGGCGGTGCGCGAGCACCTGCCGCAGATCGTCGCCGAGGCCGACATCATCAATGACGGCGCGCGCACGGTGCGCATCCCGGTGCGCATGCTCGAGCACTATCGCTTCCGGCTGCAGTCGCGCGGCAATGCGCAGGGCGTCGGCCAGGGCAAGGCCAAGCCGGGAGACGTGCTCGGACAGGCCGAGGCGCCGGCGGGCCCCGGCCAGAAGGGCGCCGGCGGCACCGAACGCGGCGGCATCGAGCTGATGCTGGAATTCAAGGTCGACGACCTCATCGACTGGCTGTGGGAGGACCTGCAGCTGCCGAACCTGCAGACCCGCATCGGCGCGACCGAGGATTCGGACTGGAAGCGCGAGGGCTGGGACCGGCGCGGCGCGCGCTCGCGCCTGGATCGGCGCCGCTCGCTGCGCGAGGCCGTCAAGCGGCGCGCGCATGGGGCGTCCCCGGCCGGCTTCACCGACGAGGATCTGCGCTTCCGGCAGCTGACCCGACGGCGCCAGCCGGCCACGCGCGCGGTGGTGTTCTTCCTGCTGGACGTCTCGGGCAGCATGACGGAGCGTGACCGGCACCTCGCCAAGACGTTCTTCTTCTGGGTGGTCGCCGGTCTGCGGCGCGAATACCGCTATCTCGAGACCGTGTTCGTGGCGCACACCACCGAGGCCTGGGAGTTCAACGAAGCGGACTTCTTCAAGGTCGCCGGCAGCGGCGGCACGGTGACCTCGGCCGGACTGGCCAAGGTGCGCGAGATTGCGGAAGCGCGCTTCAACCCGGCGAGCTGCAACATCTACCTGTTCTACGCATCGGACGGCGACAATGCGGTGGACGATCGCGATCCCGCGCACGCCGAGCTCGAAACGCTCGGCAAGCTGGCGCGCTACGCAGGCTATCTGGAGATCGCACCCAATTCGCATCGCAGCTCGCCGACCGAGGTCGCGCGGCTGTTCGACCAGATGGCGGCCGGAGGCGGGGCCAGCGGCCGATTCCCGGTGAGCGGACCGGACGACATCGCCGCGGCCGTGCGCCATTTCTTCTCCGCCGAGGCGCAGGCCGCGGCAGCGGCCGCTCCGGCAGGCGGCACCCCATGAGGCAGACCTGGCGCAGCTACGTGCCGCGGCTCGAGGAGCTGGCCCACACGCTCGGACTGAACTGGTCGCCGGTGATCTTCGAGGCGGTTCCCGACAGCTTCATGAGCGAGATCGCGATCTACGGCCTGCCGGTGCGCATGCCGCACTGGTCGTTCGGTGCGCGCTACATCTACCAGCTGGTGCAGCGGCACATGGGCTATTCGCGACTGTTCGAAGTGGTCTTTCCCGGCAACCCGGGCCACGCCTATCTGGCCTCGAGCAACGGGTTGGCCGATAACATACTGGTGACGGCGCACGTGCTCGGACACGCCGACTTCTCCAACAACAACATGCTGTTTCGCCGCTGCCAGGAGCAGGTCAGCGAGCACATCGTCGAGCACGCGGCGAGCCATGCGCGGCAGATCGAGCGCGATATCGAGGCCCACGGCACCGGCGCGGTGGAACAGGTGCTCGACGCCGCGCTGTCGCTCGAGCAGTACGTCGACGTCGACCAGGCGCTGCGTCGCGAGCGTTACGCGGAGTACCTGCCGGCCAAGGTGCCGCCGATCGACGATGCCTTTCGCGCCCGCTACGCGTCGCTGGATGCCGGCGCCGCGGCGGCGTTGCAGCCGCGCAGGATCCGCGCGCCGGTGCCGCCGCACCCGGAGCGCGATCTGCTGTGGTTCATCGCCAACTATGCGCCGGAACTGGAGAGCTGGGAGCGCGACATCTTCCTGGCCGTGCGCGAGGAGTCGTTCTACTTCTACCCGGTGTTCGCGACCCAGATCATGAACGAGGGTTGGGCTTCGTACTGGCATGCGCGGCTGCTGCGCGAAGCGGACTTCATCCCGCAGGCGGCGTACCTGGATGCGATCAAGTGCCACTCGGACGTGGTTCGCCCGATCGCGGCCGGCGAGCAGGTCGCGCTGAGCGTCAATCCCTACCATCTCGGATTCACGCTCTGGGAGAGCGTGGTCGAGCACTCGGGGATCGACGTCGCGCGGCGCATCATGTGCGAGGACGACGACTTCAGCTTCGTGCGCAACCATCTGACGCGCGAGGTGGCCGCCGACATGGGGCTGTTTCGCTTCCAGAGCCAGGACAATGGCCAGATAAAGGTGATCGCCGAGGATATCGACGCGCTGCGCGAGAGCCTGGTGGGCGGCAAGTACAATTTCGGCGCGCCGCGCGTCGCGGCGGCCGAGGTGCGCGCCGACGGCACGCTCGTGCTCGTGCACGACCATCAGATCGACGGCAGCGGCCTGGACAGCGAGCGGGCCCGCATGGTGCTGCAGTACGTGCAGCGCGTGTGGCGGCGGCCGGTGCTGCTCAAGACCGTGGATGAGTCCTCGCGGCCATTGGAGCTCGCAGCGGCGGTGTCGGCCTGAGGCCGCGGGCGCGAAGCACTACTTCGGCGGATGCCCGCGCTCGGTGACGCCGCCGTCGCGCGGCGGCAGTCCGCCCGGCTCGCTCGATACCCTGGCCGCGAACGCCCGCAGACACTCGCTCGAGCACACACACACCGCCGGGGCCTGATCGTCCATCGCACCCTGGTTCGGCAGGCGGACGATCTGGTAATGCGCCCTCGGCCGCCGGCCATCCTCGTAGCCGATGTCGCGCTCGCAGACGTCGCAGGTGATCACGACGATCTCCTGCGGCGGATGCAGCTTCCCGGTCTTGCGCCAAGCCATCAATCTTGCCCCGGCTGCAGGATGCGCGGCTCAAGCCGGCGGCGCAGGCGGGCCCGCGGTACGGCGTCGCGCCAGCGTCTGCAGGCTGGAGGTGGACTGGTGCTGCCGGCACAACACGAACAGACTGGAGTCCCGGCCCAGCCGCGCCCGCAGCGTGGTCGGCTCGCCGCACATCTCGCACGCGCGCTCATCGCGCCGCGCGAGCCAGAGGTCGCCTTCACGATCCAGCTGGTACTGCAGGTAATGCTCGACCGCTTCGGCTTCGGTGCCATGCCCGCCGCAGGTGCCGGCGCAATAGCCGGTGCGGCGCGCCGCCGCCTTGCCGTCGACCGCCATCATGTACCATTTGCCCGCGTCCGCTTCGTCTTCACTCTTTCGAGCGACAATCATGGCCGCCTCTCCTGCGTCATGGACGCCACGGTCCGCCGCGCCGATCCTTCGGTCGCCGTGAATGGGAACTTGCCGGCAGGGAATCTGGTCATGGTTCATGCCCTCGGGAGCGTTGCTGCGGCGTCGGCAGGCTCATCCTGCCTCCTGGTTCGGCGATGCTTCTGAGGTGGCAGACTTTGGCCGAGAAACGAGCGCCAGGACCGGCGACGCGGACCCAAGGCAGACAAGGCGAAAGATCACGAGCCTTCGCTTAAGCTACAGCAATGCAGCCCGCGCTGCTCGGCTATTTGCGCCGGCGGTACCCCCAATTCGGCAGCGCGGCGGCACGAGCCGCCGCTGCTCGCAGCGTTCGGAGCCCTCATGCAAGCGATGATCCTGCACGCACACGGCGGTCCCTTGAAGTGCTCGCAGATGCCGGAGCGATCTCCGGGGCCGGGCGAGATCCGCGTCCAGGTGACGGCTTGCGGGGTCTGCAGGACCGACCTGCACGTGCTCGACGGCGAGCTGCCCGATGCCAGACTGCCGATCATCCCCGGGCATGAGATCGTCGGGCGAATCGACGCCATCGGGGCGGACGTTTCGGGCCTGCAGCTCGGCGAGCGCGTGGGCATCGGCTGGCTGGGCCATAGCTGCGGGGCGTGCCGCTATTGCATCGAAGGCCGCGAGAATCTCTGCGACCGGCCGCTGTTCACCGGGCATACGCGCGACGGCGGCTTTGCGAGCGCCGTCATCGCCGATGCGCGCTACGCGTTCCCGCTCGGCGAGGCCGGCGACGATGTGGCGCTCGCGCCGCTGCTGTGTGCCGGCCTGATCGGCTGGCGCTCGCTGCTGGCCGCGGGCGAGGGCAGGAGGCTTGGGCTCTATGGCTTCGGCGCGGCCGCCCATATCGTGGCGCAGATCGCGCGCTGGCAGGGCCGATCGGTGTTCGCGTTCACGCGCCGCGGCGACCTGGCGGCGCAGGCGTTCGCCCGGCAGCTCGGTGCCGTATGGGCCGGCGGCTCCGAGCAGCCGCCGCCCGAGCCGCTCGATGCCGCGATCATCTATGCCCCCGCCGGCGACCTGGTGCCGCGCGCACTGCAGGCCGTGCGCAAGGGCGGCCGGGTGGTCTGCGCCGGCATTCACATGAGCGACCTCCCGGGCTTTCCGTACCGGCTGCTGTGGGAGGAGCGGCAGCTGCTGTCGGTCGCCAACCTGACGCGCCGGGACGGGCGCGATTTTCTGCGGCTGGCACCCGAGATCGGCATCGTTACCCGCACGACGCGCTATCGACTGATACAGGCCAATGAGGCACTGGCCGATCTTCGGGCCGGGCGCTTCGAGGGCGCGGCGGTGCTGGTGCCCTGAATCCGCGCCGTCGAGGATGGCAGTTTGCGAGTGTCCCACCAGGAGCCGGCATGAACGTACCCGACCGCATCGTGACGCTGTTCGATGTCGACAACACGCTGCTCGACAATGACGCGCTGCACGACGATCTGAGCGCCCATCTGCAGCGCGAATTCGGCGCTGCCAGCCGCGATCGCTACTGGACGATGTTCGAGGCGCTGCGCAGCGAGCTCGGCTATGCGGACTATCTGGGCACGCTGCAGCGATACCGGCACGAGGCGCCGAACGATCCGCGCCTGCTGCTGATATCGGGCTTCCTGATGGACTACCCGTTCGCGAGCCGCGTCTACCACGGCGCGCTGCAGGCGATCGCACGGCTGCGGGAGCTGGGCCCGACAGTGATCCTCTCCGACGGCGACGTGGTGTTCCAGCCGCGCAAGATCCAGCGCTCGGGCCTGTGGGAAGCGGTCGACGGGCGCGTGCTGATCTACGTCCACAAGGAACAGATGCTCGAGACGGTGGCGCAGCTGTTTCCGGCGCGGCACTACCTGATGGTGGATGACAAGCTGCGCATCCTGAGCGCCGTCAAGCGGCACTGGGGCGATGCCGTGACCAGCATCTTCCCGCGCCAGGGTCACTATGCGCTCGATCCCGCCGCCCTGGGGAGCTTCCCGCCCGCCGACCTCACCATCGAGTCGATCGGCGAGCTGGCCGGCCTCGACCTCGACATCCCACGGCGTGCGCGCGGCTAGGTAGGAATCCGTATATGTCTTCGGGGCGGCCGCGGGTTAATAAGGGGCATGGAGGCCCGGCCTCGGCACTGCCACCGGCGGGGCGCGGGCGCAAATCGCAGGCGCTGCGGCGCGCGCCGCGGCGTCGCCGCGCTCGCGCATGCGAAGCTGCCGGCACTCGGAACAGGACGCAACCATGAACATCAGTCCCCTGGCCGGACAGCCCGCCGAGCGCACGACCCTGGTCGACGTGCCGCGACTCATCACCGCCTACTATGCGCAGGTCCCGGATCCCTCGGTCGCGCAGCAGCGCGTCGCGTTCGGCACCTCGGGGCACCGCGGGCGTTCGCTCGAGGGCAGCTTCAACGAGCGACACGTGCTGGCCATCAGCCAGGCAATCTGCCGCTATCGCCGGCAGCAGGGGATCGGCGGCCCGCTGTTCCTCGGCATCGACACGCACGCGCTGTCGGTGCCGGCCTGTGCCAGCGCGCTCGAAGTGCTGGCCGCCAACGGGGTGGAGGTGATGATCGCCGCGAACGACGAGTACACACCGACCCCGGCCATATCGCACGCGATACTCACCTACAACCGCGCTCGCAGCGGCGCTCCGGCCGACGGCATCGTGATCACGCCGTCGCACAATCCGCCCGACAGCGGCGGCTTCAAGTACAACCCGCCGAGCGGCGGGCCGGCGGACACCGATGTCACGCGCTGGATCGAGGCCACGGCCAATGCGCTGCTCGAGGCCGACCTGCGCGGGGTGAGCCGCATACCGCTCGAACAGGCGCTGCGCGCCGCGACCACGCACCGGCACGATTATCTGGGCAGCTACGTTGCCGATCTGGGCAACGTGCTCGACTTCGAGGCGATCCGCGGCGCCGACATCCGCATGGGCGTGGATCCGCTCGGCGGTGCCGGCGTGCACTACTGGCCCCGGATCGCCGAGCGCTACCGGCTCAACCTCACCGTCGTCAGCGACGTGGTCGATCCGACGTTCCGCTTCATGTCGGTCGACTGGGACGGCCAGATCCGCATGGATCCCTCTTCGCGCCATGCGATGCAGCGGCTGATCGAGCTGAAGGATCGCTTCGACGTCGCGTTCGCCTGCGACACCGATCACGACCGGCATGGGATCGTGACGCGCAGCGCCGGGCTGCTGCCGCCCAACGATTTTCTCGCCGCCGCCATCTTCCATCTGTTCCAGCACCGGCCGCAGTGGGGCGCGGCGGCCGCGGTCGGCAAGACCGCGGTCAGCAGCCGGATGATCGATCGCGTTGCCTCGAAGCTCGGCCGCACGCTCTACGAGGTGCCGGTCGGCTTCAAGTGGTTCGTGGCCGGCCTGCTCGACGGCGCGCTCGCCTTCGGCGGCGAAGAGAGCGCCGGCGCCGCGTTCAATCGCATGAACGGCAGTGCCTGGACCACCGACAAGGACGGCCTGACAGCGGCGCTGCTGTCGGCGGAGATCACCGCCCGCGCCGGCCGCGATCCCGGCGAGCTGTACGCCGATCTGACACGCGAATTGGGGCGGCCGGTGTACGACCGGATCGACGCCCGGGCCACGGCGGCGCAGAAGCAGGCGCTGTCGAAGCTCTCGCCGCAGCAGGTGCGCTCGGCGGAACTGGCGGGGGAGAAGATCCAGGCCATCCTCACGCAGGCGCCGGGCAACGGTGCGGCCCTCGGCGGCGTCAAGGTGATCGCGGACAGCGGCTGGTTCGCGGCCCGGCCGTCGGGCACGGAAGACGTTTACAAGATCTATGCGGAGAGCTTCCAGGGACCCGAGCACCTGCGCCGCATCCAGCAGGAAGCGCAGGCGATCGTGGATGAGGCCCTGAAAGGAGCGGCATGAGCGCGCCGGACTGCATCCTGACCATCAACGGCGGCTCCTCGAGCATCAAGTTCGCATTGTTCGAGGCCGGAGCGGGCCTGCAGCGGCGGCTGCAGGGCCGCATCGAGCGCTTCGGGCTGCCGGGTACGACGCTGGCGGTGAGCGCAGCCGATGCGGCAGAGGGCTTCTCACGGCCGGTCGCGGCCGCGGATGCCGCAGCGGCGGTGGACGTGCTGATGGACTGGCTCGGCGAGCGCATCGGGCACGATCGGTTGCGCGCCGTGGGTCATCGCGTCGTGCACGGCGGGCCCGGATACTGGCAGCCGCAGCGCATTACGCCGCAGATGATCGACGAGCTGCGCCGGCTCAGCCCGTTCGATCCGGAGCATCTGCCGGAAGAGATCCGGCTGGCCGAGGCGCTGCAGCGCCGCTTTCCGAGCCTGACGCAGATCGCCTGCTTCGATACCGCGTTTCATCACGACCTGCCGCGCGTGGCGCGCCTGCTGCCGATCCCGCGCCGCTACCAGGCCCAAGGGGTGCAGCGCTACGGCTTCCACGGACTCTCGTATGCCTACCTGATGCAGGAGCTCGGGCGGCTCGCGGGCCCGGCGGCCGCCCAGGGGCGCGTGGTGCTGGCGCATCTGGGCAACGGGGCGAGCATGGCCGCGGTCCGCGGTGCACGCAGCCTCGATACCACGATGGCCTTCACGCCCGCGGCGGGCCTGGTCATGAGCACCCGCTGCGGTGACGTCGATCCGGGGTTGGCGTCCTACCTGGCGCGCAGCGAGCAGCTCAGCTCGGCGCAGATCGATCACCTGATGAGCCACGAGTCGGGCCTGCTCGGCGTATCCGAGCGCAGCTCCGACATGCGCGACCTGCTGGCGCTGGAGTCCGAGGATGTGCGCGCGGCGGAAGCGGTCGCGCTGTTCTGCTACCAGGCGAAGAAGTTCCTCGGCGCCTACGCGGCCGTGCTCGGCGGACTCGACACGCTGGTGTTCGCCGGCGGCATCGGCGAGAACGCGGCACCGGTGCGCGCACGCATCTGCGACGGACTGGGCTTCCTGGGCATCGAGCTGAGCCAGTCGCGCAATGCGGTGCACGCGCCGGTCATTTCGGTGGACGGCAGCCGGGTCTGCGTGCGCGTGATCCGAACCGACGAGGAGCTCATGATCGCCGTCTCGGTCGGCCGCACGCTCGGGCTCGCCTGAGGCTGCCGCAGCGGCGCGGTCATGTCCGGCAGCACACAGGCATCGAATCACGGCGTGGTGCTCGCGGTGCGCGGCAGCGTCGTGGACGCCGGCTTCGACGGTGCGCTGCCCTCGATCTATTCCCTGCTGCGAACCGGCAGCGAACAGCAGATCGCGATCGAGGTGCAGGCGCAGCTCGATGCGCACCGGGTGCGCGGCATCGCCCTGACCCCGACCCAGGGGCTGGCGCGCGGCATGGTGGTGACCGACACCGGCGCACCGCTGCGTGTGCCGGTCGGCGACGACATCCTGTCGCGCATGTTCGACGTGTTCGGGCGGCCGATCGACCGCCAGGGTGCGCCCGCGCAGGTCGAGTGGCGCAGCGTGCATCGCTCGCCGCCGCCGCTCGGTCGCCGCTCCACCCGATCCGAGCTGTTCGAAACGGGCATCAAGATCATCGACGTGCTGGTGCCGCTGGAACGCGGCGGCAAGGCCGGCCTGTTCGGCGGCGCCGGCGTCGGCAAGACGGTGCTGCTCACCGAGATGATCCACAACACGGTCGGCAAGCAGAAGGGTGTCAGCATCTTCTGCGGCATCGGCGAGCGCTGCCGCGAGGGCGAGGAGCTGCATCGCGAGATGAAGGATGCCGGCGTGCTGCCCAGCATGGTCATGGTGTTCGGACAGATGAACGAGCCGCCGGGCAGCCGCTTTCGCGTCGGCCACGCGGCGCTGACGATGGCCGAATACTTTCGCGACGACCGGCACCGCGACGTACTGCTGTTGATCGACAACATCTACCGTTTCATCCAGGCCGGCATGGAGGTATCGGGCCTGATGGGACAGATGCCGTCGCGCCTGGGCTACCAGCCGACGCTGGCCACCGAGCTCTCGAGCCTGGAGGAGCGCATCGCCAACACCGACAGCGGCGCCATCACCTCGATCCAGGCGGTGTACGTGCCGGCCGACGACTTCACCGATCCGGCGGCGGTGCATACCTTCTCGCATCTGTCCGCATCCATCGCGCTGTCGCGCAAGCGCGCGAGCGAGGGCCTGTATCCGGCCATCGATCCGCTGCAGTCGAGCTCCAAGATGGCCACGCCCGGCATCGCCGGCGAGCGGCATTACGCGCTGGCGCAGCAGATCCGGCGTACGCTCGCGCAGTACGCGGAACTGAAGGACATCATCGCCATGCTCGGCCTCGAGCAGCTCGCGCCGGAGGATCGCGCCGTGGTCGCGCGCGCGCGCCGGCTGGAGCGTTTCCTGACCCAGCCGTTCTTTTCGACCGAGCAGTTCACCGGCCTTGCGGGCAAGCTCGTGAGCCTCGAGGACGCGCTGGACGGCTGCGAGGCCATCCTGGGCGATGTATTCAAGGACTACCCCGAGAGTGCGCTGTACATGATCGGCGCGATCGACGAGGCGAAGAAGAAGGCGCCGGCCGCGGCGCCGGCCGCGCGCGGCGCACGCCCGGCCCGTGCCGATACGCAGGTGACGCATGCCGCCGGCACGCATGAATCTTAGGATCCTGCTGCCGTTCCGGATCTTCGCCGACCGCAGCGGAGTGGCGCGCATCGTGGCCGAGACGCGCCAGGGCTCGTATGGTCTGCTGCCGCACCGGCTCGACTGCGTCGCCGCGCTGGTGCCGGGCATCCTGGTCTACGAATTCGACGCGCCGGGCGAGCAGTACGTGGCCGTGGATCAGGGGGTGCTGGTCAAGTCGGGCGCCGAGGTGCTGATCTCGGTGCGCCATGCCATCGCCGGTACCGACCTGGGCCGGCTGCGCGCGGCAGTCGAGCAGCAGTTCCTGAACATCGACCAGCACGAGCGCAGCGTGCGCGCGGTGGTTGCGCGTCTGGAGGCGGGATTCCTGCGCCGCTTCGCGAGCTATCAACGTGCGCGATGAACCGCTGCAACGCCGCGCCGAGGACGGGCCGAGCCTGTCGGCGCAGGTGGGCGCCAAGGCGGCACGCAAGCTGCGGGCGCGACGGCACCCGGAGTCCGGGATCTGGTTCGGCCTGGGCATGATGGGTCTCATCGGCTGGTCGGTGGTGGTGCCGACGCTGCTCGGCGCGCTGACCGGCATGTGGCTCGACAAGCACTATCCGGGCCGGCATGCCTGGACGCTGTCGCTGCTGGTGGCCGGGCTGGTGCTGGGTTGCTGGAATGCCTGGCACTGGGTGGCCAAGGAAGAGAAGGCCATGCGGCAGGAATCGGAGCATCGCGATGCATGAGCCTGCCGCACTGCTGCCGGCGGTGCTGGCCGGGATCGCGCTCGGCGCGATCCACTTCGGCGGCCTGTGGTGGACGGTGCGCCGCATGGCCTCGGTCCGCCGGCCGGCGCCGTGGTTGCTCGGCAGCCTGCTGCTGCGCTCGAGCATCCTGCTCGCGGGCCTGTATGCGGCCGGGGCCGGGCACTGGCCGCGGCTGCTGGCGTGTCTGCTGGGCGTACTGATCAGCCGGACGATCCTCACGCGACTGGCGCGGCCGCCGCTGCTCGCGCCTGCCGGCGGCGCCGGCGCGGCCGACGAGGTGCGCCGTGCGCCTTAGTCCCGACCAGCTGATCCTCTGGCAGCACGGCGCGCTCAAGCTCAACGCCACCATCGCCTTCACCTGGGGGCTGATGCTGCTGCTCACGACCGCGGCCAGGCTGGTGACGCGCCGGCTGTCGGCGCAGCCGCAGCCGTCGCGCTGGCAGAATCTGCTGGAGCTCGTGGTCAGCGGCATCGAGCGGCAGATCGGGGACATCGGCCTGCGCGAGCCGCGCAAGTATCTGGCCTTCGTCGGCACGCTGTTCCTGTTCGTGGCGGCCGCCAGCCTCTGCACCGTCGTCCCGGGCTACGTGCCGCCCACCAGCTCGCTGTCGACCACCGTCGCGCTGGCGCTGTGCGTGTTCGTGGCCGTGCCGGTCTACGGCATCGCCGAGCGAGGCCTGGCCGGCTACCTGCAGTCCTACCTCGAGCCGACCGTCATCATGCTGCCGTTCAACATCATCAGCGAGCTGTCGCGCACGCTGGCGCTGGCCGTGCGGCTGTTCGGCAACATGATGAGCGGGGCCATGATCATCGGTATTCTGCTGACGATCGCGCCGTTCCTGTTTCCGATCTTCATGACGGCGCTCGGCCTGCTCACCGGCATGGTGCAGGCCTACATCTTCAGCGTCCTGGCGGCGGTGTACATCGCCGCCGCAACCAGTGCCGGCGGCCCCGCGCCCGCTGCCGCGCCCGCGCCCGCCAGCCGCGGCGGACACGACCCATGAACCGAGAGGATCTGCCATGGACCACACGACCATCATCGCCGTGATCTCCATCGTCATGGCCGGCTTGAGCACGGCCCTGGGCGCCATGGCGCCGGCGTTGGCGGAGGGCCGGGCGGTGGCGACGGCGCTGAGCTCCCTGGCGCAGCAACCCGACGCCGCGGCCACGATCACACGCACGCTGTTCGTCGGACTGGCCATGATCGAGTCGATCGCGATCTACTGCTTCGTGGTGTCGATGATCCTGATGTTCGCCAATCCGTTCTGGAATCATTTCATCGCCCAGACCGCCGGACCATGACCCATGCTGGTCGACTGGTTCACCGTCGTCGCGCAAGCGCTCAACTTCCTGGTCCTGGTGTGGCTGATGAAGCGCTTTCTCTACCAGCCGATCCTGCGGGCGATCGATGAGCGCGAGCGGCGCATCGCCGCGCAGCTGGCGCAGGCCGAGGCGATGCAGGCCGAGGCCGCCGAGCAGCGTGCCGGCTATCAGCGCCTCACCGGCGAGCTCGAGCAGCAGCGGGCCGAGGCGCTGGCGCAGGCGGCGCAGCAGGCGAGCGCCGAGCGCGAGCGGCTGATCGGGCAGGCACGAGCGGCCGCCGACGCCTGGACCGCGCTGCGGCAGCAAGCCCTGCAGAACGAAGCCCGGGATCTGCAGCAGGCGCTGGTGCGCCGCGCGCAGGAGCAGGTGTTCGCCATCGCCCGCAAGGCGCTGGCGGATCTGGCGAGCGCGAGCCTGGAGGAACGCCTGGCGGAGGTGTTGACGCGGCATCTGCGCGAGCTCGGCGCCGAGGCGCAGGCGCAGCTCGCGGCCGCGCTGCGCTCGACCTCCGCGGCGCTGCCCGCCGTGGTGCGCAGCGCCTTCGAGCTGCCGGCAGCGCAGCGGGCCGCGATCCAACGCTCGCTCGACGATCGCTTCGAGGCCGGCATCGTGCTGCGCTTCGAGACCGCGCCGCAGCTCGTCTGCGGCATCGAGCTCACGGCCGGCGGACAGAAGGTGGCGTGGAGCATCGCCGACTATCTGACCTCGCTGCAGCAGGCCGTCGACGAGCTGGTGCGCCGGCCAACCGAGCCCGCGCCGCTCACGCAGGCGCCATGAACACGCCGCCGGGTGACCTGCAGCGCGCCTACGAGGTGGCATTCGGCGCCGTGGACGGCGCGCTGCAACGCTTCTCGCCGCGCCTGGCGCCGCACGAAGTGGGCGTCATCACCGCGGTGGCTACCGGCGTCGCCAAGGTCGCCGGCCTGGCGAGCGTGGGCTTCGAGGAGCTGGTCCGGTTCCCGGGCGAGGTGTTCGGCATCGCGCTCAACATCGATGAGGCCGAGATCGGGGTGGTGCTGCTCGGGGATCATTGGCATCTGCACGCCGGCGAGCAGGTCGAGCGCACGGGCCGCGTCATGGATGTGGCGGTGGGCGACGCTCTGCTCGGGCGCATCATCGACCCGCTCGGCCGGCCGCTCGACGGCAACGGCGCGGTGACGGCCGGCAAGCGCCTGCCGATCGAGCGCCCCGCCGCGCTCATCATGGATCGCGCGCCGGTCACGGTGCCGCTGCAGACCGGCCTCAAGGTGATCGATGCGCTGATTCCGATCGGGCGCGGGCAACGCGAGCTGATACTCGGGGACCGGCAGACCGGCAAGAGCGCGATTGCGATCGATACCATCCTCAACCAACGCGGCCAGGACGTGGTGTGCGTCTACTGCGCCATCGGGCAGCGCGCATCGGCGGTGGCGAAGGCGGCGGCGGTCCTGCGCCAGCACGGGGCGATGGACTACACCGTCGTGGTCGTGGCCGAGGGCAACGATGCTCCGGGCCTCGCCTACATCGCCCCGTATGCGGCCACGAGCATCGCCGAGCATTTCATGGAGCTCGGCCGCGACGTGCTGATCGTGTACGACGACCTGACGCAGCACGCCCGCGCCTATCGCGAGCTGTCGCTGCTGCTGCGCCGCCCGCCCGGCCGCGAGGCCTTCCCGGGGGATATCTTCTACATTCATTCGCGCCTGCTGGAGCGTGCCACGCACCTGCGCGAGGAACTCGGCGGCGGCTCGCTCACCGCGCTGCCGATCGTCGAGACCGAAGCGCAGGACATCTCGGCCTACATCCCGACCAACCTGATCTCCATCACCGACGGCCAGATCTACCTGTCGCCGTCGCTGTTCGAACTGGGGATCCTGCCCGCGGTCGACGTCGGCAGATCGGTCTCGAGAGTGGGCGGCAAGGCGCAGCGCGCGGCGTTTCGCACCGCGGCCGGGGACCTGAAGCTCGCCTACGCGCAGTTCGAGGAGCTGGAGAGCTTCGCGCGCTTCGGCGCACGCCTGGACGATCACACGCGCAGTCTCATCGAGCATGGCCGCCGGATCCGCGCCTGCCTGCAGCAGCCGGAGTCCGCGCCGGTGCCGGTGAGCGAGCAGATGACGATCCTGCTGGCGCTGGGCGCCGGACTGCTGGATGGCGTGCCGCTGGAGCAGATGCCGGAGGCGCTGCAGGCGCTGCACGCGGCGGCGGCGGGCATCGCGCAGCCGTTGGGCGCGCGCATCGAGACGGCGGCGCAGCTCGGCGATGCGGATGCCCGCGCGATGCTTGAGGTCGCGCGCCAATCGCTGGCGCCGTGGCAGCGCCAGGGCGCGGCGCTGCAGGAAACCGCCGCGCCGGGCGGGCCGGCCGCATGAGCGACACGCTGGCGCAGCTGCGGGCCCGGATCGGCGGCGGACAGGATCTGCAATCCCTGGTGCGCACCATGAAGGCGCTGGCGGCCTCGAGCATCGCGCAATACGAGCACTCGGTGCGCGCGCTGGCCGATTACGATCGCACCGTGCAGCTCGGGCTGGGAGCGTGCCTGCGGCAGGTCGAGTCCGCCGCCCTGCTGGCGCAGCCAGCGGCCGAGCCCGGGCCGATCGGCGCGGTGGTGTTCGGCTCCGACCAGGGCCTGGTCGGGCAGTTCAACGACGCGATCGCCGCGCACGCGCTGGCGCGGCTCGCGGCGTTGCCGGGGCGCGCGCAGGTCTGGGCGGTCGGCGAGCGCGTCCAGGAGCGCCTGGCCGACGCGGGCCTGGCGACGGCGGGACTGCTGCCCGTGCCCGGCTCGGTGAGCGCGATCAGCGCGCTGGTGGGACAGATCCTGCTGCAGACCGAAACGCTGCGCGGCCGCGGCCGCACGGCGGAGCTGCACCTGTTCTACAACCGGCCCGCGGCCGGCGGCATCTACACGCCCGTGAGCCAACGCCTGCTGCCGCTGGACGCCGCGTGGTGCCGGCAACGCATGGCCCTGCCCTGGCCAACCCGCAATCCCCCGGAGACGCTGGGCGCCGGCACCAGGACGCTGGAGGGGCTGCTGGGCGAATATCTGTTCGTCTCGCTGTTCCGCGCCTGCGCCGAATCCCTCGCCAGCGAGAACGGCAGCCGGCTCGCGGCGATGCAGCGCGCCGACCGGCGCATCGACGAACTGCTCACCGGCATGCAGTCGGACTATCACCGCCTGCGCCAAGGCTCGATCGATGAAGAGCTGTTCGACGTCATCGCCGGCTTCGAGGCCGTGTCGTAGCCGCCGCGGCGCGCCGCCCGTTAGGCGTCAAGTGTCTGATTTACATAGGTAGGATAGATCGGTTACCGTGCAGCTGCACCACGGCGCGAACCCCCTGGGGCTCAAGCTGCGGTGCCGCCTGCCGATAACAGCGGATGGCCGAACCCTGAGAGAGCGCCGCGTGCCCGACCCGATGGATTGGAAGCAGAAGCATCTCGACGCGCTGCGCGAGATGGAGCACAAGGAACGTAGCTGGCACGAGATCGAGCAGCTGCTGCGCCGGCTGGTGACGCGCCTGTGCGCGGTCGCGCGCGGCGCGGATGCGCCGCTCAACGCGCAGCTCGACCGGATCTCGGCGGCGGCGCGCCGGGAAGCCGATGCCGCCGAGCTCCAGGGGCTGTTCGATGCGCTGACCGGTGCCATCATGGCGGCCGAGCGGGCCGCCGCACCGGCGGCGGTCCGGGCCGTGCCGCCGCCCGCGGCCCCCCGTGCGCCCAGCCAGGTCGCCGCCACGCCGGCGGCCGAAGCACCGTCGCCGGTGCGCACCGGGCTGCGCTGGGAGTCGAGCTGCGCGGCGGTCGCGGGGATGCTGGAGCGGCTGGGCGGCGCCGGCGCATTGCCCCCCGACTGGTCGCAGCTGCGCGGCGATCTCGCGGCCGTGCAGGACGACGCCGCGCTGGCGCAGATCCTCACCCGCGTCGCGGATCTGGCCGTCGAGCAGTGCGCCAGCATCGAGCGCGAGCGCGGCGAGGTGGTCGCGATGCTCGGCCAGGTGACCAAGCGGCTCGATGAAATGGCAGGCTACCTCGCCAGCGCCAGTGCCGAGCGCGAGCGCGGACATCAGGACGAGCAATCGCTCAATACCGACATGCTGGCGCAGATGACCAGTCTGACGGCCGAAGTCCGGGCGAGCGAGGACCTGCCCGCGCTGCGCACACTGGTGAGCGCGCGCCTGGAGGCGGTCGCGGTCAAGGTGCGCGATTTTCACGAGCGCGCGCACCAGCGTTACCAGGAGCATGCCGTCCGCTCCGAGCGCATGCACACGCGCATCGCGGACCTGGAGCGCGAGTCGACGCAGCTGCAACGCAATCTGGATCTGGAGAAGCAGCGCTCGCGGAGCGATCCGGTCACGGGGGTTGCCAACCGGGTATCGTTCGAGGAGCGATTTGCCGCGGAGCTGGCGCGCTGGCAGCAGGCGCGCGAGCCGGTCGCGGTACTGGTCTGGGACATCGATCATTTCAAGGCGATCAACGATGCCTGCGGCCATCGCGCCGGCGATACCGTGCTGCGCGAGGTGGCGGGCTGCCTGAGCCGCGGCCGGCGGGAAATGGATTTCTTCGCCCGCATCGGCGGCGAGGAGTTCGTGACCCTGCTGCTGGGCACCAAGCTTCCGGACGCCGCCCGCGCCGCCGAGCAGATGCGCAGCAGCGTCGCCGCGCTCAAATTCCACTTTCGGCGCTCGCCGGTGCACGTCACGGTATCCTGCGGGTTGACGGAGTTGCGCGACGGCGACTCCGTGGATAGCGTGTTCGACCGCGCCGACGCGGCGCTCTACCAGGCGAAGAATACGGGCCGCAACGTCTGCGTGGTCGTCTGAGCGCCGCGGCGGGGCGCCGCGGCGCGGCCCCCGAGCAGCGTGGAGGGATCGAACATGTACGTTCCGGAGCATTTTCACGAATCGCGACTCGACGTGCTGCAGGCCTTCATCGAGCGGCACCCGCTGGCGACGCTGGTCGCCTCCACCGCCGAGGGCCTCACGGCCAATCACATTCCGATGCTGGCGCAGCTGCGTGCCGGCGGCGCGGGATTGCTGCGCGGGCACGTCGCGCGCGCGAATTCGCTGTGGCGCGAGCTGCCGGACGGCGCCGCGGTGCTCGCGATCTTCGCCGGCGCCGAGCACTACGTCTCCCCGAACTGGTATCCGAGCAAGCGCGAGCACGGCAAGGCGGTGCCAACCTGGAATTACGCCGCCGTGCACCTCAAGGGCAGCATTCGCTTCATCGACGACGCCGTCTGGCTGCGCGCGCTGGTCGGCGCGCAGACCGAGCAGCACGAGCGCGGCAGCACCGATCCCTGGCACGTCGGCGACGCCCCCGCGGACTACGTCGACCGCATGCTGGGCGCCATCGTCGGCTTCGAGATCGAGGTCAGCGCCGTCACCGGCAAGTTCAAGGGCAGCCAGAACCGATCGGCCGCCGACCGTGCGGGAGTGCGAGCGGGACTGCGCGCCGCCGGGCGCACGCCGCAGGAGCTCGCCGAGCTCGCGCCCGAGTCCGCGCCGGACTGACCTCACCGCGCTGGACTGCACCCTCCGGGGCGGAGCGGAGCGCGCCGCCGCGCTGCGCCGCCCGCGATCCGCGCTGCAAGCCGCGGCGTCAGGTGCGCGCGTCCTGCACGCGGCCTTTCCACAGGCCGCCGCGGCCGAGCCGGTATTGCAGTGCCGAGTGCACGGTGGCGCCGGCATAGAACGCGGCGATCCCCGGCAGGCACAGGCTCCAGCGGGCCGGCAGCCCGTGGAAGCGGACCATCGGCGCGTAGGCGATGCTCATGAGCGCCCAGGCCGCGAGCGCCAGCGCGATCGACGGCGGATGGCCCGAGAACAGCAGCAGCACGGGCAGCAGGTAGGTGACGAACAGTGCGCCCAGCGTGGCGGCGAGCAGCGCATACGAATGATGCAGTTGATTGAAGGCGGTGCGCGAGATCATGCGGCCGATGTGCGCGAACGATGCGTACGAGCGGGTGCTGCGCGCGCTGTGGGTCAATCCCAGCCAGACGCTGCCGCCGGCGGCCTTGACGGCGCGCGCCAGTGCGCAGTCGTCGATGATCTGCGAGCGAATCGCCTGCAACCCGCCGATGCGCGCGATGGCGGCCGGGCGCACCAGGATGCAGCCGCCGGCGGCGCCGGCCGTGCGGTGGCGGGGTGAGGCGATCCAGGCCGGCGGATAGAGCTTGAAGAAGAAGAACACGAACGCGGGAATCAGACAGCGCTCGGCCAGGGTCGCGGTCGCGAGCTGCACCATGTGCGACACCAGGTCGCGCCGATGCCGCTCGGCGTTCGTGACCAGCGCCGCGAGGTGGTCGGGCGAGTGGTGAATGTCGGCATCCGTCAAGAGCAGGTAATCGGGTTCGAGCGCCGCCGCCGCCGCCACCCCCTGCGACATCGCCCAGAGCTTGCCGCTCCATCCGGGCGGCAGCGCCGCGCCGCTCAGCACGCTCAGGCTGGCTGCGGCACCGAGGCCGGCCGCCGCGGCCGCGGCCGCCGCGGCGGTGCCGTCGGTGCTGCCGTCATCGACCACGATGACGTGCACCGAGCCGGCGAACTGCTGCCGCAGCAGCGAGCCGACGGCATCGCCGATGACCGCCGCCTCGTCGCGCGCCGGGATGACGGCCACGACCCTGCGCGCTGGGCCGCGCGGCGCCGGCGACGGTGTCTGCGCCGACGGCACGCGCCAGAAGCCGCCGCGCGCGAGCAGCAGGTAGAGCCAGATGAGCAGCGGCACGGCCGCCAGCATGGATCCGATCATACTCATGCGTCGGTCTCACACACGGCGGGCCGGCCCCGATATCCTATGGTCGGCATCGGGCGGGATGATGACGTGGGAGGTGCCGGATGGGAAGGCGAAGCGGCGGCCGGGGCTCGCGGTGCGGGTGAGGGACATGCTGACCAGGGATGACGGCACATGATCGTGACGCTCCAGGTCCTGGTGCTGCTGCTGATCGTGATCGCCGCGGTCGCGGTGCTCGCTGCGCGGCTCGATATTCCGCCCGCCATCCTGCTGGTGCTGACGGGGGTGGCGCTGGCGCTGCTGCCGGGGTTGCCGACGGTGCGGCTCGCGCCGGACGTGGTGCTGCTGCTGGTGCTGCCGCCGGTCATCTACTCCTCCTCGGTGGCGATGAGCTGGCGCGAATTCCGCTTCAATCTGCGCCCGATCTCGCTGCTGGCCGTGGGCTGCGTCGTGTTCACGACCATCGCGGTTGCCGCGGCCAGTCATTGGCTGCTGGGTTTCCCCTGGCCGGTGGGCTTCGTGCTCGGCGCCATCGTCTCGCCGCCGGACGCCGTGGCGCCGCTGTCGATCGCGCGCCGCATGCAGCTGCCGCGGCGCATCGTCGTCATCCTGGAGGGCGAGGGGCTCGCCAACGATGCGACGGCGCTGATCCTGTACCGCTTCGCGGTCGCGGCCGTCGGCGGCGGCCTGTTCTCGATCGGCCATGCCGTGGGCACGTTCGCCGCCATCGTGGCCGGCGAGCTGCTGTGGGGCCTGATCAGCGGCTGGATGATGCTGCATCTGCGCCGCTGGGTGCGCGATCCGCGGGTCGAGATCCTGCTGTCGGTGCTGACGCCGTTCCTGGCCTACTGGCCGCCGCAGTACCTGGGCGGCTCCGGCGTGCTCGCGACCGTGACCGCGGGACTGTACATCAGCTGGAACGGACTGCGGCTCATCAGCGCGCCGACCCGGCTGCAGGGCATCTTCTTCTGGGACTTTCTCGTCTACGTCATCGAAGGCATGGTGTTCCTGCTGACCGGCCTGCAGGCGCGCACGCTGTTTGCGGGCACCCGGGGCGCGCCGGTGGCCGAGCTGGCCGTGTCGGCGGCGGTGGTCTGTGCGGTCGTCATCCTGACGCGCTTCGTGTGGATGTACCCCGCGACCTACGTGCCGCGCTGGCTGGTGCCGTCGATCGCGCGCGCCGATCCGTCGCCGCCCTGGCAATGGCCGTTCGTGCTCGCCTACACCGGCGTTCGCGGCATCGTCTCGCTGGCGGCCGCGCTCGCGATCCCACTGGCGACCGAGGACGGCGTGCCATTCCCGCAGCGCGACCTGGTGCTGTTCCTCGCCTTCGTCGTCGTGCTGGTGACGCTGGTGGGCCAGGGCCTGACGCTGCCCCGGGTGATTCGGGCGCTGGGGCTTGCCCATGCCGGGCAGCGCGAGCGCGACGACGAGAGAGCCATGGAGCTGCAGGCGCGCCGGCGCTCGATCGAGGCCGCGATCGAGCGCCTGCGCGCACTCGGGGCGCAACGCGGGTTGCCGGAGAGCGTCATCGCGCAGCTCTGCGCGCGGCACCGCGAGCGGCTGCGGCAGATCGAGAGCCGCAGCGCCGACGGCGACGACGACAAGCTGCGCGTGAATCTCGATGACGAGCTCGAACGGCTGCTGATCGCCGCGGAGCGGGAATTCATCAACGACCTGTACAGCCGCGGCGAGCTCAAGGACGAGGCTCGCCGGCGCATCGAGCGCGAGCTCGACCTGCGCGACGCCGCGGTGGCGAACGTGCGCGCCGAACCGGCGCTGTGAGCGGTCCGCGGCGCGGGCGGCGCAGGCGGCGCTACGGCGCTACGGCGCGCCGGCGGCGCGCGTTGCGGCACGGCGCGGCGCCGCGGGGTAGACACCCAGGATGCGGAACTGGGTGCAGAAGAACTGCAGCTCCTCCAGCGCCCGCGCCACGCCGGCGTGCGCCGGATGGCCTTCGATGTCGGCGTGAAACTGCGTGGCGGTGAAGCTGCCGTCGAGCTGGTAGCTCTCGAGCTTGGTCATGTTGACGCCGTTGGTGGCGAATCCGCCCATCGCCTTGTAGAGCGCGCCGGGCACGTTCCTGACGCGGAAGATGAAGCTGGTGACGCACGGACCGCGATCGGGCGGCGGCGGTTCGGGCGCGCTGGCCATGATGATGAACCGGGTGGTGTTGTCCGGCTCGTCCTCGACGTTCCCGGCCAGCACGCTGAGGCCATAGATGCCCGCCGCCAGCGGCGGGGCGAGGCAGGCGTGCGCGGGATCGGCGCGCTGCGCGATCTCGCGCGCCGCGCCCGCGGTGTCGCCCGCCGGCTCGGCCTTGGCGCCAAGCCGGCGGATGAACCGGCGGCACTGGCCGAGCGCGTGGATGTGGCTGTGCACGTGCGTGATCTGCTCGAGCCTCGCGCCCCCGACCGCCAGCAGATGAAAATGTACCGGCAGGAAATGTTCGTCCACGATCGACAGGCCGGATGCGGGCAGCAGGTGGTGGATGTCGGCGACGCGGCCGGCGATCGAGTTCTCGATCGGAATCATCGCCAGTCCGGCGACGCCGTCGGCGACCGCCGCCAGCGCGTCCTCGAAGGTGTCGCACGGCAGCGGCGTCCAGCCCGGACGCGCCTGCAGGCACGCGATGTGCGAGTTGGCGCCCTGCTCGCCTTGAAACGAAATGATCCGGTTCATCCGTGCAGCCTGCGCGCCGCGCTCGGGTGCGCGCCCGCGCTAGCGGGCGACCGTACCCGCGTCCTGCCCGAACAGGATCTTCTTCGCCTGCTCGCTCACGGTCGGTTGGGTGTTGATCGCCTTGGCGCGCTCGTAGGCGCGCTGCACCGCCGCTCGCGCACCGATCGTCTCGAACCAGCGCTTGAGGTTCGGAAAGTCCTCGAGCCTCTGGCCCTGGCGCTCGTGCGGCACGATCCACGGATAGGCCGCCATGTCGGCGATCGAGTAGCCGCCGGCGACGAACTCGCGGTCGGCGAGGCGCCGGTCGAGCACCGCATACAGGCGGCCGGTTTCCTTCACGTAGCGCTCGATCGCGTACGGAATCTTCTCGGGCGCGTACTGCGAGAAATGGTGGTTCTGGCCGGCCATGGGCCCGAGCCCGGCCATCTGCCAGAACAGCCATTGCAGCGCCTCGACGCGGCCGCGCAGGTCGCGGGGCAGGAAGCGGCCGGTCTTCTCGGCCAGATAGAGCAGGATGGCGCCGGATTCGAACACGCTCAGCGGCGGTCCGGGCTCGGCCGGATCGTCATCGACGATCGCGGGGATGCGGTTGTTCGGCGCGAGCGCCAGGAACCCGGGCTTGAATTGGTCGCCGACGCCGATGTTGACCGGCACGATGCGGTAGGGCAGGCCGGTCTCCTCGAGGAATATCGTGATCTTGTGGCCGTTCGGGGTGGTCCAGTAGTAGAGGTCGATCATGGCTGCTTGCCTCGCGGTGCCTCGGACGGACAGTATCGGACATCCGGCCGGTATCCGCTGCTCGAGCCGGACGCTCGCCGCGCTGCCGGGCGGGCCGGACCCGCATGGATCGCCCGTACCCGGTTCGGCCGGGAAGCGCAATTTTGCCATGCGTTCGCCCTCTGCCGCATGATGCGGAACCGGGGGGGCGCGCCCGGAGCATACGGCTGGGCGGCAACGTGGCAGTGCATGGCTGACGACGCGATCATCGAATCACGCGGGCTCACCAAGGAGTTCAACGGCTTCGTCGCCGTGAGCGACATCGACCTCGAGGTGCGCCGCGGCGACATCCACGCGCTGATCGGGCCGAACGGGGCCGGCAAGACGACCTTCTTCAACCTGCTGACCAAGTTCCTGGTGCCCACGCGCGGCCGGATCTTCTTCAACGGCCAGGACATCACCGCGGAAAACCCGGCCGAGGTCGCGCGCCGCGGCGTGGTGCGCTCGTTCCAGATGTCGGCGGTGTTCCCGCATCTCACGGTGCTCGAGAACGTGCGCCTCGGGCTGCAGCGAACGCTCGGCACGTCGTTTCACTTCTGGAAGCCGGAGTCGAGCCTGCGGGTGCTGCATGCCCGGGGCATGGAACTGCTGGAGGCGGTGGATCTGGGCCCCTATGCCAGGATGGTCGCGGTCGAGCTGCCGTACGGCCGCAAGCGCGCGCTGGAGCTCGCCACCACGCTGGCGATGGACCCGCAGCTGATGCTGCTCGACGAGCCGACCCAGGGCATGGGCCACGAGGACGTCGAGCGCATCACGAGCCTGATCAGGAAGGTCGCGCACGATCGCACGGTCCTGATGGTCGAGCACAACATGAGCGTGGTGTCGACGATCGCGGACCGCATCACGGTCCTGCAGCGCGGCCAGATCATCGCCGACGGGGCCTACGCCGAGGTGTCGAAGAATCCGCTCGTCATCGAAGCCTACATGGGCAGCTCCGATGCCGAGCTCGGGGGCGCGCACTGATGGCCGCGGAGCTGCTGCGCGTCACCGATCTGCACGCCTTCTACGGCGAGTCGCACATCCTGCACGGGGTCGATTTCAAGGTCCACGCCGGCGAGGTGGTGATTCTGCTGGGCCGCAACGGCTCCGGCCGCACCACCACCCTCAAGGCGATCATCGGCCTGGTCGGCAGCCGCTCCGGTTCGGTGATGATCAACGGTCGCGAGGCGATCGGCCTGCCGCCGCACCGGATCGCGCGCCTCGGCATCGGCTATTGCCCGGAGGAGCGGGGCATCTATGCGAGCCTGACGGCGCAGGAGAACCTGCTGCTGCCGCCGCCGGTCGGCTCCGGCGGGATGTCGATCGACGAAATCTATACTATGTTTCCGAACCTGCGGGACAGGGGCGCGACCCCGGGCACGCGCCTGTCCGGGGGGGAGCAGCAGATGCTCGCCGTGGCGCGCATTCTGCGCACCGGCGCCAAGCTGCTGTTGCTCGACGAGATCTCGGAGGGCCTGGCGCCGGTCATCGTGCAGGTGCTGTCGCGCACGATCCACGCGCTACGCGAGAAGGGCTACACGATCGTCATGGTGGAACAGAATTTTCGTTTTGCCCTGCCGCTGGCGGACCGCTTCTACGTCATGGAGCACGGCCAGATCGTGGACCACTTCGCCGCCTCGGAGCTCGAAGGCAGGCGGGCGGCGCTGAACGTGAGGCTCGGGGTCTGATGCGCGCGTACTCAATACAAGGAGAACTGGCATGAAGATCAAGATAGCGGCGGCCGGGCTGGCCGCGGTTCTGGCGGCCCTGGCGGGGCGGCCTGCCGCGGCGGCCGCGGGCGGGGAGGTCGTGATCGGCGATCTCGATGATCTGTCCGGCAATTACGCCGACGTGCAGGGTGCGGGCGGCATCGAGGCCATCAGGATGGCGATCGCCGATTTCGGCGGCACGGTGCTCGGCAGGAAGATCGTGGTGCTGGTCGCCGATCATCAGAACAAGCCGGACGTGGGAGCGTCGAAGTTCCGCGAATGGGCGGACCAGAACGGCCTGAACATGCTGATCGGCGGCTCCAACACCGGCGTCAACATCGCCATGGCGAAAGTCGCGGGGGCCAAGAAGGTGCCGCTGTTCGTGGTCGGCGCCGGCGGGGCGTCGCTGACCAACGAGGACTGCACCCCCTACACCGTGCACTACGTATACGACACCACGGCGCTCGCCAACGGCACCGCGACCGCGATCGTCAACGCCGGCGGCAAGACGTGGTTCTACCTTACGGCGGACTATGCCTTCGGCACGCAGCTGCAGAATGCCGCCTCCAAGGTGGTCGAGGCGCACGGCGGCAAGAACCTCGGCTCGGTGCGGGTGCCGCTCGGCGCATCGGATTTCTCGTCTTTCCTGCTGCAGGCACAGGGCTCCGGCGCGCAGGTGCTCGCGCTCGCCAACGCCGGCGGGGATTTCAGCAACTCGCTCAAGGCCGCGAACGAGTTCGGCATCACGAAGACCATGAAGCCCGCGGCGCTGCTCGCCTTCATCAACAACATCCACAGCCTCGGCCTGCAGACGGCCCAGGGGCTGTACCTGACCACCGGCTGGTACTGGGACCTGGACGATGACACGCGCGCGTTCGCCAAGCGCTTCTACGCCAAGATGCAGGCCGAGCCGACCATGGACCATGCCGGGGCCTACTCGGCCACGATGACCTATCTGAAGGCCGTCAAGGCGGTCGGCTCCCTCGACCCCGACAAGGTGATGGCGGAGCTCAAGAAGACCAGGATCAACGACCTGTTCGCCAAGGGCGGCTACATCCGGCCCGACGGCGTCATGGTGCATACCATGTACGTCATGCAGGTGAAGACGCCGCAGGAGTCCAAGTATCCGTGGGACTACTACAGGGTCGTGAAGCGCATGAGCGGCGAGGAGGCGTTCGGCCCGGTCACCGGCCTGTGCGCACTGGCACCGAAATGAGCCGGCCCGCATGCGGCCCGGGTGCGCAGCGGCGGGGCCGGGTAGAAGCCCCGGCGACGGCTCGAGGGTGAACCGCCCGTGACACAGGTGTTCGGCGTCCCGGTCGCCGTCATCCTCGGCCAGCTGATGCTCGGGCTCGTGAACGGCGCGTTCTACGCGCTGCTGAGCCTTGGCCTGGCCGTGATCTTCGGCCTCATGGGCGTGGTCAATTTCGCCCACGGCGCGTTCTATACCCTCGGTGCGTTCGCGGCGCTGCTCGGGCTGAAGTGGTTCGGCGTCAACTACTGGGCGGCGCTGGTGCTGGCGCCGCTGACGGTCGGCGCGCTCGGCATCGTGTCGGAGCGGCTGCTGCTGCGCCACGTCTACAAGCTCGAGCCGCTGTATGGCCTGCTGCTCACGTTCGGGCTGGCGCTGGTGGTGGAAGGCACGCTGCGCGAGGGCTTCGGCGCCACGGGCGAGTCCTACCCGGTGCCGCGGGCGCTGCAGGGGGCGGTGAACCTCGGCTTCATGATCCTGCCGATCTACCGTGCCTGGGTGATCCTCGCATCGCTGGTCATCTGCGGTACGACCTGGTTCCTGATCGAGCGCACCCGCCTGGGCGCGACGCTGCGCTCCGCCACCGAGAATGCGCCGCTGCTGCAGGCGTTCGGCGTCAACGTGCCGCTGCTCATGGCCGCGACCTATGGCGGCGGGGTGGCGCTGGCGGCGCTGGCCGGAGTGCTGGCGGCGCCGGTGGTGCTGGTGACGCCGCTCATGGGCAACTCGCTCGTGACCGTGGTGTTCGCGGTGGTGGTGATCGGCGGCATGGGCTCGATCCTCGGCTCGGTCGTCAGTGGCCTGGCGCTCGGCATCATCGAGGGCTTCACCAAGGTGGTCTATCCCGAGGCCTCGAACGTGATCGTGTTCGTGATCATGGCGGTGGTGCTGATCGTCAGGCCGGCCGGACTGTTCGGCAAGGAATAGGCCCGTGCGCCCGGAGGTCCTCTTCTACACGGTTGCCGGCCTGTTCGCGCTCGCCGCGCCGCTGTTCGGCATCTATCCGATCTTCATGATGAAGCTGCTGTGCTTCGCGATGTTCGCCTGCGCCTACAATCTGCTGCTGGGTTTCAGCGGCATGCTGTCGTTCGGTCACGCGGCGTTCTTCGGCTCGGCCGCCTACGCGACCGCCTGGCTGGTGACCGCGCGCGGCTGGGGCAGCGTGGCGGCGATCCTGGCCGGCGTCGCCGCCGCCGCGGCCCTCGGCTGGGGCATCGGCGTGATCGCCATCCGGCGGCGCGGCATCTACCTCGCAATGGTGACCCTGGCGCTGGCGCAGCTGGTGTATTTCGTCTGCCTCGAGGCACCGTTCACCGGCGGCGAGAACGGTCTGCAGGACGTGCCGCGCGGCAGCCTGCTCGGCCTGCTGCCGCTGAAGTCCGACGTGGTGATGTACTACGTCGTGCTGGCGGTGTTCGCCGCCGTGTTCATGCTGATCCGCCGCATCGTGCACTCTCCCTACGGACAGGTGCTCAAGGCGATCCGCGAGAACGAACCGCGGGCGCTGTCGCTCGGGTACGACATCAACCGCTACAAGCTGCTGGCATTCGTACTGTCGGCGGCCCTCGCCGGGCTCGCGG
>DAHUYP010000043.1 GCA_027315105.1 Gammaproteobacteria bacterium | reverse complement strand
CGTCCTCGGCCTGCGCGACCTGGTGCTGCTCAATATCGCGGCCGTGGTCGGTCTGCGCTGGCTGCCGATCGCCGCGCAGATCGGGCCGTCGAGCCTGATCCTGTGGGCGCTGGCGCTGATCATCTTTTTCCTGCCGCTGGGTCTGTCCGTCGTGGAATTGAGCTCGCGCATCCCCGGCGAGGGAGGACTGTATCTCTGGTCGAAGGCGGCATTCGGCGACCGCCACGGCTTCATCGCCGGCTGGAGTTACTGGACCGCGAACATCGTGTTCTTTCCGGCGCTGTTGCTCGCCGCTGCCGGCGTCGCGGTCTACATTGCCGGCGACCGCTGGTTGCCGCTGGCCGGAAGCGTCATCTACAACGGCACGTTCTGCCTGGCGGCCTTGTGGGGCGCGACCCTGATCAACATTTTCGGGCTGCAGCGGGCGAAGTGGCTGCAGAATATCGGCGGCCTTGCCACCTGGCTGATCGCCGGCCTGGTGATCCTGTGCGGCGCGTGGGCCTGGTACCGATTCGGCGCAGCGACCCGCTTCACGGCAGCGAACCTGATGCCGAATTTCGGATCGCTGACGACGTTCGCCATGCTGGCGACGATTGCCTTTGCCTTCGGCGGCTTGGAGCTGGGGCCGATCCTCGGCGGCGAGATCCGCGAGCCGCGCAGGACCATTCCGCGCGCCATCCTGATCGCGGGCATCATGACCGCGACCATCTACATCGCCGGCACCGCGGCCCTGCTGGTCACGCTGCCGACCCGGCAGATCGACATCGTCGGAGGCATTCCACAGGCGCTGGCGAGCGTCGGCGACCGGCTCGGATTCCCGCTGTTCGGCGCATTCGGCGCGGTGCTGCTCACGCTGTCGCTGCTCGGCGGTCTCGGTGCGTGGATCACCGGCACCGCGCGCCTGCCGTTCGTCGTGGGTGTCGATCGCTATCTGCCGAAGCCGCTGGCCGCGCTGCATCCCCGATACGCCACGCCGCACGTCGCGCTGCTGACCCAGGGCGTCATCGTGACGGTCATCCTGATCGCCGCCCTGTCCGGCAGCACGATCCACGAGTCGTATCGGGTGCTGATCGACATGACGCTGATCCTCACCTTCATCCCGCTGCTGTATATCTTCGCGGCGCTGCCGATACTGCGCCGGCGCGGCGTGGGCTCCGACCACGCGACAGTCGCGATTCCGGGCGGAACGCCCGGCTGCTGGTTGACCTGCGGACTCGGTTTCGTCACCACGCTGCTGGCCATCGTCACCTCGATGGTGCCGCCGGAACACGGCAGCAGCGCCGGGATGTTCTTCCTCAAGGTCGTCGTCGGCTGCGTCCTGTTCATCGGCATCGGGCTGGTCTTCCACGCGCGCGGCGAGCACCCGTGAAAGCGTGCAGCTCCGGACGGCAGGGCCCGCGCGGGCCCGGGATTCGCCGTCGGCCTCAGGCTGGCGACCACGTGGTTTCGAGCCGGATCGCCTGATCGCGCGCCTCCTCGGGCTTGAGGAGGCCATACGCCACCGCGCGCACGAAGGCCTGGCTTTCGCGCGCGCGCAGGGCGAACAGCGCGGCACCGACCTC
>DAHUYP010000059.1 GCA_027315105.1 Gammaproteobacteria bacterium | reverse complement strand
CGCTGGCCGAGGCGGCGGCGCCATTCGTGCGCTCGGACCGCAAGGTCGGACGCAACGAACCCTGCCCCTGCGGCTCGGGCCGCAAGTACAAGCACTGCCACGGCGCGCTGGCCGGCAACCAATGACTGCGCCGCTGCGCGTGGTCGCGGCCGTGCTGCGCGACGGGTCCGGCCGGGTGCTGATCGCGCAGCGTCCGCCCGGCAAGCACATGGCGGGCTACTGGGAGTTTCCCGGCGGCAAGATCGGCGCGCATGAAAGCGTCGAGGCGGCGCTTGCGCGCGAGCTGGCCGAAGAGCTCGGCATCGTGCTGCAACGCTGTCATCCGCTGCTGCAGCTGCGGCATGATTACGCCGACCGGGTGGTGGAGCTCGAGGTATTCGTGGTCGACGACTATCGCGGCGAGCCGCGCGGGCTGGAGGCCCAGGCGCTCAAATGGGTGCCGGCGGCGCAGCTCGGTGAGCAGGCGCTGCTGCCGGCCGACCGGCCGATCATCGAGGCTCTCTCGGCATCGGCCGGAGCGTGACGTATTTTCAGTGACGAGGTGATCGCACATGGCCCAGGAAACCGGAATGCCGGACATTCAGCTCGACAGCGCCGGGTTGTACCGCGAGGATATCTTCACCGATCGCAAGGCCGGCACCATCCGCCGGCTCGTGCCCGTGACGGTGGACGGCAATACGGATCCGAAGCGAACGGTGCTGTACTCGGGCCAGACGCAGCTGCTGACCCCCAACGGCGTGCTGCCGCTGGGCTTCGAGATCGAGGCGAGTTCGCTGGAGGACGCGATCGGGAAATTCCCGGACGCGGTCAAGGAAGCGCTGGAGCAGGCGATCGAGGAGGCACGCGAGTTCCGCCGCGAAGCGGCCTCGCGCATCGTCGTGCCGGACGTCGGCGGCGGCATGCCGGGTGCGGGATCGCTGCCGGGGGGCGGCAAGATCAAGCTCTGAGGGGGCCTGCCGGCCGCTCGCTGGCAACGGCGCGCAGACTGCGCCGCAGCCGCGCGTCGTGCGTGCGCAAGCGCCGCATCAGCGTCGCGGCGCCTCATCGGCAGCCGGCGGCGCCTGCTCGGCGGCGTCCGCGACCTCGCCGGGGATCGCGTGCCGCTCGCTGAGCCAGGCGCCGAGATCGATCAGCCGGCAGCGCTCGCTGCAGAACGGCCGGAACGGAAACTGCTCCGACCACTGGATCTCGCGCCGGCAGGTGGGACACAGCAGCCGCGGGGCCATGAGCCGCCGTCTCAGGCGCAGCAGATGAGCGTGAACGGCACGTCCGACTCGGACTGCGCGGGGCGCTGCTCGATGCCGCGCCATTCGAGGAATCGCAGGCTGCAGCGATAGTGGCTGCCGCTGATCTCGGGATAGAGCGGCGTCTCGGCCGGCACGCAGATGCGCAGCAGCTGATACGGGGTGTCGCGCTCGAAGGTCACGTGGAAGACGCCGCCGGCCGCGGTCTCCGAGCGGGCGCGGCCGTTCTGGCGCGTGAGCCAGAGCAGCTCGGTGATGGCGTCGCACAGCGGGCGCAGCAATGCGAGCCAGCGCGCGAACGCCTCGGCGCGGCTCCCGGGCGGCTGGTTGAGCCAGAAATAATAGTCCGGCAGATCGAACTCGCAGGTGCCGCCCGGAATGGCGCTGCGGTGCTTGATGGCGGCGAGAAACTCCGAATCGCGCAGCGGCTGCAGCCAGGAGGAGCCGACCGCCGACAGCGCCGAGCGCAGCCGCACGAGGTTCGCCATCAGAGTGCGCAGCCGCGCGCCATCGATGCCCTGGCGGTCCTGGAACTCGTTGAGCAGCCCCAGATGGCGCTCGAGCTCCTTGAGCACGTCGCTGCGCACATCGCCGCGGGTCATGATCGCCAGGATGTCGAGCAGGCTGCCGACCGCCGCCCGGCTGCCCCAGGGGCTGCCCTTCTCGTTGTGGTAGAGCGCCTGGCTATAGAGAAAATCCAGGCGCAGGAAGGTCCGCATGCGCTCGTTCAGCGGCTGCTCGAAGACGGCGGGCTCCATCGCGGTCGCCGGTTGGGGTGCGGGTTCGGCCATCGGGCTATTCTGCTTGAGCGCCCGACCGCACGTAAACGCCCCGGCGCCTCAAGGGCGCGGCGCGGCGCGCTGCGCCGCGTGCGCGAGCGACAGATATTTGCGGTGCAGCGCCGCGACCCGGGGCGCAAGCGCGCCAGCATCGGCGTCGTTGAGGATCACGTCGTCGGCCGCGGCCAGGCGCGCGGACCGGCTTGCCTGCGAGGCCAGCATCGCGCGCGCCTGTTGCGCATCGCAGCCGTCGCGCGCTTGCAGCCGCGCGAGCTGCAGCTCCGGCGGACAATCGACCACCAGCACGCGCTCGAAGCGTGCGCGCGCGCCGGTCTCGACCAGCAGCGGGATCACGTGGATCTGATAAGGCCCCGCGGCGCGCGCGGCGAGCTGCTCGGTGCGCTCGCGGATCGCCGGATGCAGCAGCGCTTCGAGCTCGCGGCGCCGCGCGGGGTGCTCGAACACCAGGCGGCGCAGGGCCGCGCGATCGAGACTGCCGTCGGGCCGGCGCAGCTGCTCGCCGAAGCGCTCCAGGACCTGCGCCAGCAGCGCCGTGCCGGGGGCCACGACATCGCGCGCCACCTGGTCGGCGTCGATGACCGGCACGCCCAGCGCGCCGAACAGCTGCGCCACGGTGCTCTTGCCGCTGCCGGCACCGCCGGTCAGGCCGATGCGCAGCGGCCTGGCCGGTGCCGGCGGCACGCCGGACGGCGCCATCAGCCGCGCGGGGCGAACAGCCCCAGGTAGCGGGCCACGATCTCGGGGCCCCACATCATCGCCACCCAGCCCGCGGCCGCCAGGAACGGCCCGAACGGTATCGGGTGGCCGCGCTGCTGCCGGCGGCTGAGGATCAGCGCGATGCCGACGCTCGCGCCCACGCCGGCCGAGAGCAGCACGATCGGCAACAGCATCTGCCAGCCGAGCCAGGCGCCCAGGGCCGCCAGCAGCTTGAAGTCCCCGTGACCCATGCCGTCCTTGCGGGTCAGCAGCCGGAACAGGTGATACACGCCCCAGAGGGAAAGATAGCCGATCGCGGCGCCGGCGATGGCGCTGGCCGGATCCTTCGGCAGGCTGTGCGATCCGGCCGACCAGCCCGCGAGACTCGCCAGCAGGCCGCCCCAGAGCAGCGGCAGCGTCAGGGAATCGGGCAGCAGCTGATGATCGAGGTCGATGAAGGTGAGGGCGATCAGGAACCACGTGACCACGATGGCGCAGGCGGCGCCCCAGCCGAAGCCGAACCGCCAGGCGACCAGAGCGGACGCCAGGCCGGTCAGCAGTTCCACGATCGGATAGCGCACGCTGATCGGGGCCTGGCAGCGGGCGCAGCGGCCCCGCAGCGCGAAGTAGCTCAACACCGGGACATTATGGATGGCCCGGATCGGGGCCCGGCAGGCGGGACAGGTCGAGCGGGGCACGACCAGGTTGAAGGGCGGCTCGGCCACGGCAGCCGGTACGGAGCGCCCCGCCGCCGCCCCGCCGGCGGCCGGCGCCGCGGCGGCCGAGAGCTCGTCACATTCGGCGCGCCATTGCCGCTCGAGCATGATCGGCAGGCGGTGGATGACCACGTTCAGAAAGCTGCCGACCACCAGGCCGACGATCAGCGCAACCGTGACGAACGCGGTCGGCGATTGCGCCAGCAGCGCGAGCACGTGTCAGACGACGGAGCCGAGCTTGAAGATCGGCAGGTACATGGCGATCACGAGGCCGCCGACCAGCACGCCCAGGATGGCCATGATCAGCGGCTCGAGCAGGCTCGACATGCTGTCCACCGCCGCATCGACGTCCTCCTCGTAGAAGGTCGCGACCTTGCCGGACATCGTATCGAGCGAGCCGGACTCCTCGCCGACCGCGATCATCTGCACCACCATGTTGGGGAACAGGTTCGTGTTCTCCATCGCGCGCTGCAGGCGCTGGCCGGTGGCCACCTCGTCGCGCATCTTCATGACGCCGTCCTCGTAGACGATGTTGCCGCAGGCACCGGCGACCGACTCCAGCGCCTCGACCAGCGGCACGCCGGCCGCGAACATGGTCGACAGCGTGCGCGCGTAGCGCGCGATCGCGGCCTTGTTGAGGATCGGACCGATGATCGGCAGCTTCAGCATCAGGCGGTCGAGGACCTGGCGCATGCGGCGCGAGCGCTTCTTGAAGTAGACGAACGCCCAACCGGCGGCTCCAACCGCGACCGCCATGTAGAGGCCATCCCGCTGCACCAGGTGCGCCAGGTTGATGACCATCTGCGTGAAGGCCGGCAGATCGGCGCCGAAGCCCTTGAACAGCGATTCGAACTGCGGGATCACGAAGATCAGGAGAATGATCGTCACCACCACCGCCACCACCAGCACCGCCGCCGGGTAGAACAGCGCCTTCTTGACCTTCTTCTTGATCGCCTCGCTCTTCTCCTTGTAGGTGGCGACCTTGTCGAGCAGCGTTTCCAATGCGCCGGCCTGCTCGCCGGCCTGCACCAGGTTCACGAACAGGTCGTCGAAATAGAGCGGATGCTTGGCGAGCGCCTCGTGCAGCGAGGTGCCGCCCTCGATGTCCGCCTTGATCTCCAGCACCAGCTTCTGCATGGCCGGCTTCTCGTGGCCGGTGCCGATGATCTCGAACGCCTGCACCATCGGGATGCCGGCCGCCAGCATGGTCGCGAGCTGGCGGCTGAAGATCGCGATGTCCTCCGCCTTGACCTTGCCGCCGGACTTGAAGGACTGGGACTGCTTCCGGATGCGCGTGGCGACCACGCCCTGGCGGCGCAGCTCGGTCTTGAGCGCCTGCTCGCTCGGCGCGACGCTGCGGCCCTTGATGCGCTGGCCCTTCTTGTCCATGCCCTCCCACTGGAAGGCCACGTCGCGCTTGATGGTGCGAATTGCGGTGCTTGCTTGCGCCATGGCTCACATTCCGGTTGCTGGCGGTTTCATTCGATCGTCACGCTGTTGATCTCTTCGAGGCTGGTCAGGCCCGCCTTGACCTTCTCGAGACCGGCGCGGCGCAGGTCCCAGACGCCTTCCTTGATCGCCTGGTCGGAGATGTCGATCGCGCTGCCGCCGGCCATGATGATGCGGCCGATGTCCTCGGTGACCTCCATCACCTGGTAGATGCCGACGCGGCCCTTGTAGCCGTCGGTGCAGTTCTGGCAGCCCTTCGGACCGTGGATCTTGAGGCCGGCGGCGATGTCGTTGGGCTGGAAGCCCTCCTTGCGCAACGCCTCGGCCGGCACGTCGATGATCTGCTTGCAATGGCTGCACAGCCGGCGCGCCAGGCGCTGCGCGATGATCAGGCTCACCGAGGTCGCGATCGCGTACGGCTTGACGCCCATGTCGACCAGGCGCGTGAGGGTCTGCGGCGCATCGTTGGTGTGCAGGGTCGAGAGCACCAGGTGGCCGGTCTGGGCGGCCTTGATGGCGATCTCGGCGGTCTCGAGGTCGCGGATCTCGCCGACCATGACGACGTCGGGATCCTGGCGCAGGAACGCGCGCAGCGCCGCTGCGAAGGTCAGGCCGACCTTGTTGTTGACGTTGACCTGGTTGACGCCCGGCAGATTGATTTCCGCGGGGTCCTCGGCGGTCGAGATGTTCGTATCCTCGCGATTGAGGATGTTGAGGCCGGTGTAGAGCGATACGGTCTTGCCGCTGCCGGTCGGTCCGGTCACCAGGATCATGCCCTGCGGCTTGGCCAGATGCTTGAGATAGATCTCCTTCTGGAACCCCTCGTACCCGAGCGCATCGATGCCGAGCATGGCCTGCGAGGGATCGAGGATACGCAGCACGATCTTCTCGCCATACAGCGTCGGACAGCTGCTGACGCGGAAATCGATGGCGCGCGTCTTGGACAGCCGCATCTTGATGCGCCCGTCCTGCGGCACGCGGCGCTCGGCGATGTCCAGGCGCGCCATGACCTTCAGGCGCGCCGCGATCTTGCCGGTGAGCTGCACCGGCGGCTGGGCGATCTCCTTCAACACGCCGTCGAGGCGGTAGCGCACGCGGAACATCTTCTCGAACGGCTCGAAGTGAACGTCCGAGCAGCCGCGGCGGATCGCATCGAGCAGCACCTTGTTGACGAAGCGCACGATCGGCGCGTCCTCGACCTCGTCGCGCCCGACCTCGGCGCCGAGCTCCTCGTCGCCGCCGCTGACCTCGAGCGCCTCGAGGTCCACGCCCTCATCGTCGCCGAAGTTCGGCATCTGCGCTTCGGCCTGCTCGATGGCCTTGTCGACCATGCGCTGCAGCTTGTCGTCCTCGACCACGATCGCTTCGACCGCGAGTCCGGTCTGGAACTTGATCTCGTCGATCGCGTGCAGGTTGGTCGGATCGGCGACGCCGAGGTACAGGCGCTTGCCCCGCCTGAACAGCGGCAGCATGCGATGCTTGGACAGGAGCTTTTCGGAGACCGTGCGGACCGCGTCCGGGTCGACGCTGAGCGCATCGAGGTCGAACAGCGGCACGCCGTATTCGGCAGCGGCCGCGATCGCGATGTCGCGCGCCTTGGCCGTGCCGCTGACCACCAGCTGCGTGACGAAGCTGGTCTTGCGGTCGGTCGCAGCCTGCAGCGCCGCATGCATGCCCGATTCATTGACCACGCCGTCCTGCACCAGGCGCTGCGGCAGTCCGCCGAGGTTGGAGCGCGACGGACTGAAGGCCAAAGAAGCGTTATCGTTCATGGACTTGGAATATGCCCCAGGTTCCCTAGGCGACAGCGTACTCTACCTAATCGGCGCGGTCGATCAATGTCAAATCCCTGTCGGATGGTTGCATATCCGATCGGTGCGCTGCGTGACTCGTTTCCCAAAAGAGGAAGCCCCTCCGGGGAGGGGCTTCGTGATGGCCTCGTGGCCAATGAGACATCGCCGATCAGAGGTGGCAGACGGTCGGCAGGTACTGGGGAGTGCTGGTCAGACTGCTGGGGCCTACCGTCGCGCCGCCGGTCAGGGACGCGCCGGTCGGAACGGCCGCACTGCCGCAGACCCAGATGATATCGTTGTTGGTGTTGGTATACGGCGTGAGGGACAGCGTCTGGCCATTGATCGCCGTGTTGGCCTGGAGACCATACGTGATCGTAATGGCGCCGGGGTTAACGATCTGGACGGTGGAAACGTACTTGCCGGTGGACCCGGTGGCCCCGCCCGCCGCCGCAATACAGCCAGCGGCGCCGGTCGCCGACGAACAGGTCGGGAACGTGCCATTGTTGGCGTAGTACTCGGCGATCGCCGTCTTCCAGCCGTCCGCCAGGCTCAGGCCTTCCGTCACCTGCGCGCGGATGGTGTAGTTCTGGTAGGCCGGGATCGCAATCGCGGCCAGGATGCCGATGATCGCGACCACGATCATCAGTTCGATGAGTGTGAAACCCTTTTGCATCGTCTTCATGTCCTAGGGACTCCGTATGGCTATATGGGCTGCGGCCATGCAGCCGCTGAGCGAGGAGGGAGCAATCCCCGTGCCAGCCTCGCGAGTGCCCGCAGGTCATTGATCGCACATGAATTCTTCGCCGGCATCGCGGGGCTTTGACGTAATGGCTGGCCGGAGTTGACGACAACGGCCGCCTCGGCCCGTCAGTTTGTGACGCGGCCAGTCACCCGGATCGAATGTGCCCAAAGAAATGGCGCCCACGACATTGCGGCTTCGGCAGCCGCCAAGGAATGCGGATGACGCAGTCCTAGTTTGTACCGCCAGTGGGACTATCGCGGTCGATATCTATAGAATCGTTCCGTAAACGATACGATAACGCGATTATTCGATACCGAGCTTCTTGACGCGATAACGCAGCGCCCGGAACGTCATGCCGAGCAGCTTCGCGGCCGCGGTCTTGTTGTAGCGGGTCTGCTCGAGCGCCTTGATGATCGCCTCGCGCTCGATGCTCTCGAGCTGATCGCCCAGGGCCTGCTCAGCCGGGGCGGGGCCGTCGGGGCCTGCGGCGCGCAGGGCCGCGGAGCCGGGCTCCGCAGCGGCGCCGGGCGGTGCGCTCGGCGCACCCGTCACGCTGAACTGCCGCAGCTGCAGATCGTCGACGTCGATGACCCCCGAGACCGACAGCGCGATCGCGCGCTCCAGGATGTTCTCCAGCTCGCGCACGTTGCCCGGGAACGAGTAGCGCCGCAGCGCCGCGCGCGCCTGCTCGGTCATGCGCGGGACCGGCGCGGCGATGCGGGTGGAGAGCCGCTGCAGCATCGCGTCGGCGAGCTCGGGGATGTCCTCGGCATGCTCGCGCAGCGCGGGCACGCGGATCTCGATGACGTTGATCCGGTAATAGAGATCCTCGCGGAAGCGTCCGCTCGCGACCAGCTCGGCCAGGTTCTTGTGCGTGGCCGACAGCACGCGCACGTCCACCGGCATCTCGCGCTGCTCGCCGATCGGCCGCACGGTCTTCTCCTGGATGACGCGCAGCAGCTTGACCTGCATGTGCAGCGGCAGATCCGCCACTTCGTCGAGGAACACCGTGCCACCCTCGGCGCTCGGGATCAGGCCCTTCTTGTCGGCCACGGCGCCGGTGAAGCTGCCGCGCTTGTGCCCGAACAGCTCGCTCTCCATGAGCTCGGACGGAATGGCGCCGCAGTTGACCGGCACGAACGGGCCGTCGGCGCGGCCGCCGCTGTCGTGGATCAGCCGCGCCACGAGCTCCTTGCCGGTGCCGGACTCGCCGCTGATGTGCACCGGCGCCTGGCTGCGGGCCACGCGCGCGATCAGCTCGCGCAGCGCGGTCATGGCGCTCGAATGGCCCATGAGGCGCGGTCCCTGCGCCGGCAATGCGGCCGCCGCAGCGGCCGCGGTGCGGGCGACGGCGAGCGCGCCGCTGCGGTCGGACAGCTTGATCGCCTTGTCGACCAGCTTGCGCAGCACGCCGAGGTCGAGCGGCTTGGACACGAAATCGAAGGCGCCGAGCTTGAGCGCGCGCACCGCGGACTCGACGTTGCCGTGCGCCGTGATGACGGCGACCGGCAGCTCGGGATGGTGCTGCTGGATCCAGGCCACCAGCTCCAGCCCGTTGCCGTCGGGCAGGCGCATGTCCGTCAGGCACAGGTCGAAAGCGCGCGCCTGGAGCAGCGCTCGGGCCGCGGCCAGATCGGCGGCCGCCTCGGTCGCCAGATTCATGCGCGCGAGCGTCAGCGACACCAGCTCGATCAGATCCGGCTCGTCGTCGACGATCAGTATGGTGGGCTTGGCGGGCATGGCCAGGCCATTATCTCAGGAAAAAATCTCGGTCCAGCGGCTCGGGTCGGCAAATACGATGCGAAACACGCTGCCGCCGCCGTCGCGGGCCTCGTACAGCAGCGTCGCGCCGTTGGCCTCGGCCAGCTCGCGCGCCAGGAACAGGCCGAGTCCGGTGCCGCGCACGGCGCGCGTGAAGAACGGCTCGAAGATGCGCTCGGCGTCGGCGCCCGCGATGCCCGGGCCGCGATCGGCGACCTGCAGGTAGGGGCGGCCGACCCCGCCGAGCCGGCCGTAGCGCAGCTCGATCGGCTCGGCACCCGCGTGCGGCAGCGCATGCGTGACGCCGTTCTGGCACAGATTCCAGAAGATCTGGTGCAGCTGGCTGCCGTCGATGCGCACCTCGACCGCGTCCGCGGCCGGATCGATCAGCAGGCGCTGCCGCGGCAGCTGCAGGGTGTCGCAGAACTCCTCGCGAAAGCGCCGCGTCCAGGCCGCGAGCGCCAGCGTCTCGGGTCTGGGCGCCTCGCGGCGCGAGAGCTGCAGGATGTTGTCGATGATGCCGCTCACGCGCACCGAGTTGGCGCTCATGATCTCGGTCAGGCGGCGGTCGTCGCCGCTCAGGGCGGGGGATTCGGCCAGCAGCTGCGCGGCATGGCTCATGGCGCCGACGGGATTGCGGATCTCGTGCGCAATGCTGGCCGAGAGCCGGCCAAGCGCCGCGAGCTTGGTCTGCTGCACCTTGGCGGCGATGTCGCCGGTGTCCTCGAGGAATATGATCACCGGCGAGGGCTCGAGGTTGCCGAGCGGCGCGAAGTGGGGACGGATGACGCGTGCGCCGTCGGCGGCGATGAAGGTGCCGGCGTCCGCCGACGGCGACTGCGTCAGCGTCAGTGGCTCGTCCTGGCGCCAGGTGGAGAGCAGGTACAGCAGCCGCGGCGCCACTTCGCCGACCAGCGCGCCCGGCACGGCGAGCGAGTCGCCGAGCACCTGCGCCGCCGACTCGTTGATCAGGCGGATGCGGTCCTCGGGATCCACCACCAGGATGCGCTCGCGCAGGTGCTGCACGATGTACTGCGACAGCTGCGCGAGATTGGCGAGGTCGAGCTCCTGGCGGCGCACCAGGTCCTCGCTCTCGCGCAGGCGGCTGGAGACCGGCCAGGCCATCAGGGCGACCAGGAACACCACCGCGCCGAGCACGCCCGCCTGGGGGTAGTCGGCGGCCGGTGCGTTGCCGGCGAGCACCGCGAGTATCTGCTGCGCGAGCAGCCCGAGAGCGGCGATGGCCGCGACGCTCAGGGCGCCGCGGCCCTCCGCCAGCAGCGCCATCGCACCCACCGGGATCACGAGCAGGATGCCCAGGCCGCTGGCGGCTCCGCCGCTGCAGTAGAGCAGCCCGGCGATCGCGGCGGTGTCGAGCAGCGTGTGAGCCAGCACCAGCATGCGGCGGCTGGGCCAGCGGCCGCGGCCGCTGAACGCGAACAGGGCGCCGAACATCCAGTAGAGCAGGCCCACGGCGAGGAACAGCCGCGGGTTGCTGGCGCCCACGGTCGGTATCGGACGCGTCGCCCAGTACAGTGCGAACAGCACCGGCGGCAGCAGCAGGCGGTACAGGTTGGCCAGGGCGACGATGCGCCAGGCCAGATCGCCGGCCGGCGCC
>DAHUYP010000042.1 GCA_027315105.1 Gammaproteobacteria bacterium | reverse complement strand
GATGGCTGGCCGTGTGTGCGGGAGTCTCGGCCGCCGGACCAGCTTCCCAGAGCCGCTCCAGAGCATAGAACTCGCGCACCCGCGGCAGCATCACGTGCAACAGCACGTCCTGCAGGTCCACCAGCACCCATTCGCCGTCGCGCTGGCCCTCCACTCCGAGCGGCCGGCGGCCCGAGGCGCGCGCTCTTTCGATGACGCGCTCGGCGATCGCGCGCACGTGGCGGTCGGAGGTGCCGGAGGCCACGATCATGGCGTCGGCGATGTCGGTGAACCCGCGCACGTCGAGCGATTTGACGTTGACCGCTTTCATCTCATCCAGCGCCGCCAGCACGAGTTTTTCGAGTGCGGCGTTGCGTCGCGGTGCGCGGCGCGCTCGAGCGGGTGTGATCATGCGGGCAGGTGTGTCTCCTTAACGCCTGGGCGCAGCATAGCACCCGCTGCGCTGAATGAGATCGCGCACTGCGTCCGGCACCAGGTAGCGCAGGTCGCGCCCGGACAGGACCAGCGCGCGCAGATCGGTCGAGGCGATCTCGAGCTGCGTGACGGCGAGCACGTAGATCCGCCCGGCAGGGGCGGCATGCAGCTCGCGCACGCTGCCAGTGCCGCGATCGACCATGACCTCGCCCAGCGGACCGGTGATCGGCGCCTTCCAGCCCGGCCGGTGGGCGACCACGACATGGCAGAACTCGAAGATCTCGCGCCAACGATGCCAGGTCGGCATGCCCAGAAAGGCATCCATCCCGAGCAGCAGGCACAGTGAGCGCGCAGGATTCTCGGCGCGCAGCTCGGTCACCGTGTCGATCGAATACGACACGCCGCTGCGACGGATCTCGCGGTCGTCGACGCTGAAGCCGCTCTGTCCCGCCACCGCCGCGCGCACCATCTCGAGCCGCAGATCACCGGCGGCCAGGGGTGCCTCGCGGTGCGGCGGGTTACCGGTCGGCAGGAAGCGCACCTGTGCCAGCTTCAGCGCTTGCAGCAGCTCGAAGGCGGTCCGCAGGTGCCCGTAGTGAATCGGATCGAAGGTGCCGCCAAAGAGGCCGATCGGTTCTGCCATTTCAACGCCAAGTCTGGTGGCCGGCGCCGCGTTGCGCAAGCGTCGCGATCATCGAACCGCGGCAGCTCGCACCAGCGGCAGGGTGCGCAGGCCGGTGAGCTCCACCGCCAGCAGCGCCAGCTCATCCCATGGATCGCCGGCGCTCAAGCCCTTGGCCATGCGATCGGCGCGGCCCGCACGCGCCACCAGCCGTGCGAACGGCGGTCTCGCGGCGCGACCGCGCACGCTCGGGCCGCCGGCCTGCTGGGCGCGCAGCTCCCGCACCAGCGCCCACAGGACCAGCGGCGGCTCGCTGCCTTCGGCCGCCAGTCCGCCGAGAATGCGCAGCGCGCGCCCGGCGTCACCGGCGCGCACCGCCTCGCCGAGCTGGAAGACGTCGAAACGCGCGCTGTCGGCGCTGCCCGCGGCCACGTCGGCGAGGCTCACCACGGCGCCGCGCGGCAGCAGCAGCGACAGCTTGTCTACTTCCTGTCGCGCCGCCAGCAGGTTGCCCTCGCTGCGCTCGACGAGCAACGCCAGCGCCTCGTCGCTGGCCGCAAGACCTGCGGCCGAGAACCGTGCCCGCAGCCATTGCGGCAAGCGCGCGCGCTCGATCGGCCAGATGGGCAGCCACGCGCCGCGCTGCTGCGCCGCCTGCACCCACTCGGCACCCTGCGCCTCGCGCTCGAGCTTCCCGGTGATGACGAGCACCAGCAGGTCCTCGCCGGCCGCCGCCAACAGGCGCTGCAGCGCGGCGGCGCCGCTGACGCCGGGCTTGCCGCCTGGCATGCGCAGCTCCACGCTGCGGCGCGCGGCGAACAGCGACAGCTCCTGCGCCGCCTGCTGTACGCTGTCCCAGACGGCCGCGCCGCGCTCGATGAAGAATACTTCCCGCTCGGCGAATCCCGCCGCGCGCGCGCGTTCGCGGATCGCATCGACCGCTTCGCCGACCAGCAGCGGCTCGTCGCCCGACACCAGGTACACCGGCAACAGCCGTTCGGCCAGCTGTGGGCGCAGTCCCTCGAGCGTGAGCTTCACGTGTTGTGCTCCATGTCGGCGATATCTTAAGCTCACCGCCGTCCCGGCACTGAATCGAGCGGCGCCCAATGCCGACCATTTTCGAGCGCATCATCAGCGGCGAGCTGCCGGCGACCATCGTCCACCGGGACGAGCGGGTCGTCGCCTTCCGCGACGTCCACCCGCGTGCGCCGATCCACGTCCTGATCGTGCCGCATCGGCCGATTCCGACCGCCAACGACGTTGCCGACGACGACGAGGCGCTGCTCGGACACATGTTCGTGGTCGCCGCCCGGATCGCGCGCGCCGAGGGCATAGCCGACAGCGGCTATCGCCTGATCGTCAACTGCAACCGCGACGGCGGCCAGGAGGTCTACCACCTGCACATGCATCTGCTGGGCGGCAAGCCGCTCGGGCCCATGGTCGCGCCTTGAAGCGCCGCAGCCGAGCGGGCGCGCGGCGCCGCGCCCCCAGCGCCCCCCGCGCCAGCGGGACCGCCGCCGCCACCGCGCTCTACCCGGCCATCCGGCCTTATCACAAGGGCCGACTGCGCGTGTCCCAGTTGCACGAACTCTACTACGAGGAGAGCGGCAGCCGGGAGGGCAAACCGGTGGTGTTCCTGCACGGCGGTCCGGGCGGCGGCACCGATGCTGCCATGCGCCGCTTCTTCGACCCCAGGCGCTATCGGATCGTGCTGTTCGACCAGCGCGGCTGCGGCGCCAGCAGCCCGCATGCCGAGCTGCGCGAGAATACGACCTGGGACCTGGTCGGCGATATCGAGACGCTGCGCAGCCATCTGGGAGTCGAGCGCTGGATGGTATTCGGCGGCTCCTGGGGCTCGACCCTGTCTCTGGCCTACGCCCAGCGGCACCCCGAGCGCGTCACCGAGCTGGTGCTGCGCGGCATCTTCCTGCTGCGCCGTTCCGAGCTGGAGTGGTTCTATCAGAATCCCGAGGGCGCCGCCTCGATCTACCCCGACCTCTGGGAGAAGTACATCGAGCCGATCCCGGGCGCCGAGCGCGGCGACATGATGCTGGCCTATTACCGCCGGCTGACCTCCCCCGACGCCGCGGTCCGGGCCGGCGCCGCACGCGCCTGGGCCACCTGGGAGGGCGCCACGAGCTTCCTGCGCGCCAACCCCAGGTATGTGGCCAAGTTCGACAATCCGGATTATGCCGCCGCATTCGCACGCATCGAGGCGCACTACTTCGTCAACCGCGGCTTCCTCGACGCCGACGACCAGCTGCTGCGCGACGTCGATCGGATCCGCCACATACCGGGTGTGATCGTGCAGGGCCGCTACGACCTGGTCTGTCCCATGCGCAGCGCCTGGCATCTGCACCGCGCCTGGCCCGAGGCGCAGCTGCGCGTGGTCAGCGACGCCGGCCACTCGGCTTTCGAAGCCGGCATCACGCGTGCGCTGGTCGCGGCCACGGACCGCTTCGCACCGCGCTTGCGCGTCCGGCGCTGAGCCGGCTCGGGCGCGCGCCGGGCGCGGCTATCGGAGCGCCGCCTGCCGCAGCGGCGGCCGCATGGGCTGCTGCGCGAGCAACCGATCGATGTCGGCACCGAAGTACGCCTGCGGTTCGGAGGCCGTCACCTTCTCGGCCCGCTCGCGCCGCGCGATCTCCGATCGGGCGAACGCGAAGGCGTCTTCGAGCGAACGGGCCTGAGGCAGCGCATCGCGGTAGAAGGCCTCGCCGAAATACGTCAGATCGCGATCGTCGGAGCACCCGAATGAGGTCCGGTCGGCCGCCGCGGCGGTGATCAGCACCGTATCCGGATTGCGCAGCGGCTCGATGAAGGCCCCCGCGTAGCACGCCGAGATCACGATGATGCGCCACTTTATGCCGGCGTCGTCCAGCGCCGCGGCCAGCACATCGCCGGTCACCTGCTCGAGCGGCAGCGCGCCATTGGCGACCGTCAGCGACTGATCATCCGAGCCGTGCGAGGACAGCGACAGGAACAGGATGTCGCGCTGCAGGTTCATCTTCCCGGCCACGCCCTTGAGCGCATAGCGCAGTCCGGAGACGCTCGCCAGCGGATAGCTGTCGAAATCACGGCGGTCGTTGATCAGCAGCAGCTGGCGCGAGCCGGTGCCGTAGCGCTGCGCCACGACCCCCGCGGCCAGCTTGATTTCCTCGGCGAACACCCGTTGCGCCGCCACCCCGGCAAAGCCGACGAAGAACACGGCGCGCTCGGTGCCGCTGCCGGCGGCAACACGGTCGAGCGCCTGGTCCAATCGAGGCCGCTGGTCGAACAGCAGCGTCTCGGCCTCGTCGGCCGACATCGATTGATCGCCGTCGTCCTGGGCATCCGGACTGGACCATAGGGTCGGATAGATGTAGACCACCTGGCCGAACCACAGGTACGCCGCCAGCAGTGCGACGCCGCCGAGCATCGGGCGCAGCTGCGGCGCCCCCGACAATCGCCGCAGCCCCTGCCACGCATACAGCAGCACATACAGATCGAGCGCCGAGGAGGCCAGCTGGGCCGTGCGCCCCGGTGCCAGCAGATCGATCGCCGCGCCGAGCACGATCAGCAGCGGCAGCGGCGCCAGCAGCACGAACAATGCGCTGCGAAATGGCACCGCTGGCCGCGAGAGCCGCGACGCGGTCAGCGCCAGGGCAAGGATGAGCAGCATCGCCAGCGCCAGCGCCGGGATGCCCAGGCCGTCGAACTGCATATCGGCGCCGGCGCGCAGCCAGTCGATCCCGATCCACAGCCCCAGCGACAGCAGTGCGAGCATCGCCAGCGGGCGGTCGCCGGCCATATCGTCCAGGCCCTGGACCCGGCGCAGGCTCAGCAGCCGCAGCAGCTTCGTGCGCCGGGAGGGCCCGCGCGCCACGCGCCCTTCGACCGTGGCCGCGGGTGCCTCGGGGACCGGGTTTGATTCGGGTAGTTCGGTCATGGCGCGGGAATCATAATCGGTTCGAGCCGCGGGCGGCGCAGGCAGGCGCGCGGCCGCCGCGCCCGCCCCCACCGCACCCCCCGCCCCCACCGCACCCGGCGGGCAGCGTCAGCCGCGCAGGGCGCCCGTCAGGCGTGTCGCGCCGAGGATGCCGTGCTCGAGCAGCCACTGTTGCGCGTCCTGCGCATCCTGCTCGAACCACGCGCGCGCGCTGCCCAATCGAAAGCTGTAGCCCCACTGGTCCATGTCCGCATACAGCCGCTCGCGTCCCACTGCCGGCAGCTCGCCGGCGAGCAGCAGCTGCAGGTAGCAGACGGCGCTTTCTTCCGCATCGTCGCCGCCGGCGTCGCGATCGAGTCCGACCCGGCGTTCCGGGCTCATGCAGATGTAATGCGCCGCCTCGTGCAGGATCGAATGCAGCGGCGTATCGAGCCGCGCGAACAGCGTGTTGCCCCGAAGCCCGGCCTCGCTCTCGCCCCAATATGAGCCGGGGATCGGGCTATCGGCCGCCACGAGCCGCAGCTCCATGCCGTAGCGCGCCAGCAGCCGCGTCACGGCCGGTCGAGCGGTGGACGACAGCAGGATCATGGCCGGTAACGGCGGCGGATCGGGGCGGCGTGCCGACGGACCGCCGCTAGGGCGGGCGCGCCCCGGCACTCGGCTGGCTCGGCTGGCTCGACTGGCTCGACAGGCTCGACAGTCGCCGCATCACCACCGTCACCAGGTCCTGGGCCAGTGCCGCGCTCATGATCGCCTTCTCGCGTTCCTTCGCCAGCTGTGCGCCCTCGCTGTAGCTGTAGTCGCGCAGCAGCACGTGCTCCTCGGGGCGGATGAGCTCGCGGCCCTTCAGGGTCACGGAGAACTTCATCGTGTAGGTGAGCTCATATTCGTTCGGCACGTTGAATGCCGACACCGTCAGCACGTGCTCGATGCTGCTGTCGTGGATGATGTGAATCACCGCCACGGAATCATCCGGGCTCTCGTCGTCGATACGCGTGCCTGCGGCGCGCAGCGCCTTGCGCAACCCGAAATAGAAATCCGATTCCGTGTCCGTGGCCTCGATGCGCACCTGCGCCAGGGAGTGCGGCATGGCCGCGCTGCCCCGGAGCCGAAAGCCGCAGCCGGCCAACCCGGCGCAACCACCGGCGGCGAGCAGCAGCACGGCGGCGGCGCGGCTTCTCATACCACCAGGTTGACCAGCTTGTCCGGCACGTGGATCGCCTTGCCGACCTGCTTGCCGGCGATGAAGCGCTGCACCGCCGGCTCCGCCAGCGCCGCGTCCACCGCCTGCTGGCGCGTCGCGTTCGCCGGCAGGCGCACGCGGCCGCGCAGCTTGCCGTTGACCTGCACGATCAGCTCGACCATGGCCTGGGACAACGCGGCGCTGTCCGGCTCCGGCCAGCGCTCATCGATGACCGCGCCGCCATGTCCGAGCGCGTGCCACAGACTGTGGCAGATGTGGGGCACGATCGGCGACAGCGCCAGCACGGCGATCTGCAATGCCTCCTGCCGCACCGCGCGCGCGTTGACATCGCCGTCCTGGACGCCGGCCTGAAAATGGCCCACGGCGTTGAGCAGCTCCATGACGGCGGCGATGGCGGTATTGAAGGTCCTGCGCCGCGCGATGTCCGCGGTCACCTTGGCCAGCGCCTGATGCGCCTGACGCCGCAATTCGCGCTCCCGGCTCGACAGCGAGGCGACGTCGAGCGGCGGCGCGGGGCCCGCCGCCACGTGATCGAACACGGCCTTCCACAGGCGGCGCAGGAACCGGTGCTGCCCCTGCACGGCCTCGTCCGACCATTCCAGCGATTGCTCGGGCGGCGCCGCGAACATCATGAACAGGCGGGCGGTATCGGCGCCGTATCTCTCGACCAGGGTCTGCGGATCCACGCCGTTGTTCTTGGATTTCGACATCGTGCCGAGACCGCCGTATTCGACCGGCTGCCGATCGATCAGCGACACGGCCCCGACGCGCACCCCGGCGGCGTCGAACTGCGGCTCCACTTCCGCCGGATTGAGGTATTGACGTCGTCCCTCGGCCGGGGCGCGGTAGTAGACATGATTCAGCACCATGCCCTGCGTGAGCAGATTTGCAAACGGCTCCGACAGCGTCACCAGCCCCAGATCGCGCATGGCGCGGGTCCAGAAGCGCGAATACAGCAGATGCAGGATCGCGTGCTCGATGCCGCCGATGTACTGATCGACCGGCAGCCAGTAGTGCGCGCGCTCATCGACCGGCGAGTGCGACTGATCGGCGCACGCGAAGCGCAGGAAATACCACGACGAGTCGACGAAGGTGTCCATCGTGTCGGTCTCGCGCCGCGCCGGGCGGCCGCACGTCGGACACTGGCAATGGATGAACCCGGCGCTGCGCGCGAGCGGGTTGCCGCTGCCGTCCGGCACCAGATCCTCGGGCAGGCGCACCGGCAGCTGATCGTCCGGTACCGGCACTTCGCCGCACTGCTCGCAGTGGATCAGCGGGATCGGACAGCCCCAATAGCGCTGGCGCGAGATGCCCCAATCGCGCAGCCGCCACTGTACGCGCTTGCAGCCCAGGCCGCGGCGCTGCAGGGCCGCGGCGATGGCGTCGATCGCCGCGCGCGAGCTCAGGCCCGTGAACTCGCCGGATTCGACCAGCACGCCGTCCTCGGCGTACTCGCGTTGCCACTGATCGCCGACCCGCTCGTAGGCGCCGCCGGCGGACTTCACCACCGTGCGGATTGCGATGCCGTGGCGCTGCGCGAACTCGAAGTCGCGCTCGTCGTGCGCCGGCACGCCCATGACCGCCCCTTCGCCGTAGGCCATCAGCACGTAGTTGGCGACCCAGATCTCGATCGGCGCGCCGGTCAGCGGATGACGCGCGTGCAGGCCGGTGGCCATGCCGTGCTTCTGCGCCGCGGCCACGTCGGCTTCCATCGTGCTGCCGCGCCGGCAGGCATCGACGAACGCCGCCAACCGCGGATCGCGCGCCGCCGCCGCGCTCGCCAGCGGGTGCTCGGCCGAGATGGCCACGAAGGTGACGCCGAACAGCGTGTCCGCGCGGGTGGTGAAGACCTTCAGCGCCCCCTGCTCGTCCGCGGCGCGCGCCGCCAGCAGAGCGCGCGTATCCGCCTCGTAGGGAAACGACAGTTCCACACCCTCGCTGCGCCCGATCCAGTTGGCCTGCATGACGCGCACGCGCTCGGGCCAGCCCGGCAGCTCATCCAGCGCCGCCAGCAGCTCCTCGGCATAGGCGGTGATGCGCAGGTAGTACATCGGAATCTCGCGCTTCTCGATCAGCGCACCGGTGCGCCAGCCGCGGCCGTCGATCACCTGCTCGTTCGCCAGCACGGTCCGGTCCACCGGGTCCCAGTTGACGACACCCGTCTTCTTGTAGGCGATCCCGCGCTCGCGCATGCGCAGGAACAGCCACTGATTCCAGCGGTAGTAATCCGCATCGCAGGTCGCGAACTCGCGCCGCCAGTCGATTGCGAAGCCCAGCGCGCGCAGCTGCCGGCGCATGTAGGCGATGTTGTCGCGGGTCCAGGCGGCCGGCGGCACGCCGTTGGCGATCGCGGCATTCTCGGCCGGCAGACCGAACGCATCCCAGCCCATCGGCTGCAGCACGTTGCGTCCCTGCATGCGCATGAAGCGCGCCACCACGTCGCCGATGGTGTAATTGCGCACGTGCCCCATGTGCAGCCGTCCCGACGGGTACGGGAACATCGACAGGCAGTAATACTTCTCGCGGCCGGCGTCCTCGCGCGCCGCGAACGAGTCGTGCCGTTCCCAATAATCCTGCGCCGCGCGCTCGACGGCGGCGGCATCGTATCGCTCCTGCATCAGGCAAGAATACACGACGCAGGTGCGCTTCTGCCCGGGGTTCCCGCGCGCGGGCGGCGACGGCGGCGCAGGGGACCGGGGGTGCGGCGGGCGCCGCGTCGGCCGCGGGCGTCCCCGGCGCGTATTACCGGCGTGCGCTCATTTCATCGGCACGGTCACGATCGACTGCTGGTCCTCGCGCTGGATCAGCAGCGTGGCATCGTGGCCGGCATCCTTGACCGCCTGCTCGAACTGCGCAACGTTGGTCGGCTTCAGGCGGTTGATGCTCAGAATGACGTCGCCGTTGCGCAGCCCCGCCTCCGCGGCCGGTCCCTTGACATTGACCACGACGATGTCGCCGCGGGTCTTGAGCTGGCCTTTCTCGGCGGCGGTGAGCGCGCGCACCGACAAGCCGATGCGATTCACGGTCGCGGTCCCGGCATCGCCGCCGCCGCCGCGGCGGTTGCCCGCCACGACGTTCTTGTCCTTGAGTTCCTCGACCGTGACGTTGATGCGCTTGACCGCCTTGTCGCGCCACACTTCCAGCTGCGCCGTCTGGCCGGGCTTGATCTCGGCGATCATGGCCGGCAGCTGATCGGAGGTGTCGACCGCTTTGCCGTTCACGCTCAGGATGATGTCGAGCGGTTCGATGCCGGCCTTGTCGGCCGGTCCGCCCGATTCCACCGACGCCACGGCGGCCCCGCGCGGGCGATCCAGGCCGAGATTCTCGGCCGTGGCGGCCGTGACCTCCTGGATCGTCACCCCGATGCGGCCGCGGCTGACGTGGCCGCTCTTGATCAACTGCTCGGCGACGTTGTTGGCGACGTCGATGGGGATCGCGAACGAGATGCCCTCGTAGCCGCCGCTGCGGCTGTAGATCTGCGAGTTGATGCCGACCACTTCACCGCTGAGATTGAACAGCGGCCCGCCGGAGTTGCCGGGATTCACCGCCACGTCGGTCTGGATGAACGGCACGTAGCCGTTGCCGCCCTCGCCGACGTTGCCGCGCGCCAGGGCACTGACCACGCCTGCCGTGACGCTGTTCTCGAAGCCGAATGGCGAGCCGATGGCGAGCACCCACTGGCCCGGCCGCAGCTTGCTCGAATCGCCGAGGCGCACCACCGGCAGTTCGCCCTTGGCGTTGATCTTGATGACCGCGACGTCGGTGCGATCGTCCACGCCGATCACCTTGGCGTCGAATTCACGCCGGTCGGTCAGCTTGACCGTGATCTTCGAGGCGTTGTTGACCACATGCGCGTTGGTCAGGATATAGCCGTCGGGGCTGATGATGAATCCGGAACCGATGCCGTGCACCGGCGCGTAATTCCTCGGCATCGGCATATTGGGTCGCGGCAGGCCGAAGCGGCGAAAGAAGTCGCCGAACGGATCGTCCTGCTCCTCATCACCTTCCTCGGGATTCTGGGCGGTCGGGGCCCGCTCCACCACTTGCACGTTCACCACCGCGGGACCGACCTGAGCCACCAGGTCCGAGAAATCCGGCAGGCCGCGCGCGGCCGCGGCGGTCGCCGCCGGGGTCGGGGTGACGGCCGCCGTCTGGACCAAGCCAGCCCCGGCCGCACCGGCGCTCGGGGCCGCGGTCGAAGTCTGCGGCAAGCAGGCCGCGAACAGCGTGACGAATGCGACGGCGCCCAGCAGTCGCGGCCCCGATTCCTGATACGACATATAGCCTTTACTCCGGACCAAACGGTTAAATGTTCGATGATAGACCCGAAACGATGATCTCGGTTCAGGCCTCTTGGGACTGGCGGCGTTTCATTGCGGCCGAAAGGCCGGTGCCCAGCAGGCCCCATACTACGGCAAGCCGGTTTCCGAAACGGGCATAGGGTGGTAGACCCACGCGCGGCTGGACGGTTCCGCGCAGCACGGTGGCCGTGAATTCGGGCGCGCGCGCCAGCACCTGCCCGTGCGCACCCACGAGCGCCGAGATGCCGTCGTTGGCGGCGCGCAACAGCGGTCGCCGGGCCTCGATTGCCCGCATGCGCGCGATCTGGAAGTGCTGGTAGCGCGCCCAGGAATGTCCGAACCAGGCGTCGTTGGTGACGTTCACCAGCAGCCCGGCGCTCGCGAGCGCCGGCAGGTCGGCGCTCGGATAGGCGTCCTCGTAGCAGATACTGAGCGCCAGGCGCGTGCCGCCGGCGGCGACGCTCGGCTGATCGGCCGGTCCGGCCGTGAAATCCGAGTACGGCAGGTTCATGAGCCGCAGCCAGGACCGGATGAACGCCGGCACCGGAAAGTACTCCGCGAACGGCACCAGATGATGCTTGTCATAGAAGCTGACCCGGTCGGCCAGCGTCAGGATCGAGTTGAAGTACTGCTCGTTCTCGTCCACGCGCAGGATTCCCATCACGATATCGGAGCCGTGCATGCGGGCGCGGGAGTACAGCTGCCCGAGATACTGCGGGATCTCGTTCGCCAGCTGCGGCAGCGCCGCCTCCGGCCAGATGATGAGCCGCGCGCCCAGCGCCTGCTCGTTCAGGCGCGTATAGAGCTCGCGCGTCGGCTCGATATTGCTCTCCTGCCATTTGAGGTCCTGCGGCACCGCTCCCTGCAGCACCGCCACGCTGATGGGCGGCCCCGCCGCCCGCGTCCACTCGACGCGCTCGAGCAGGGCGCCGAGCGGCCAGGGCAGCAGCAGCACGGCGGCAGCGGCGGCGCGCACCCGGCCGCGCCCGCGCACCAGGGCGAGCAGCGCGCCGCTGCCCGACAGCAGCAGCGCCGAGATCGCATAGACGCCGCCGAGCGGCGCGAAGCCCGACAGCCAGGTGTCGGTTTGCGAGTATCCCAGCGACAGCCACGGAAAGCCCGACAGAAACCAGCCGCGCCACCACTCGATGAGCAGCCACAGCGCCGGCAGGCCGACCAGCCAGCGCCACGGGCCGCCGGCGGGCAGCAACCGCGCCGACAGGTACCCCAGCAGCGCATGGTAGGCCGCCATGATTCCGATCAACGACAGCACCAGCGCCAGCGCCAGCGCGAGCGGCGCCGCGGCGACGTCATGGATGCTGATATACAGCCACCAGGTGCCGAGCCCGAAGGTGCCGGCGCCGAAATAGAAACCGGCCCAGGCCGCGCAGCGCGGCGAACAGCCCTCCCACAGCCACATCAGCAGCGCCGGGCAGGCGATCGCGAGCGGCCACAGATCGAGCGGTGCGAATGCGCAGCTCAGCAGGGCGCCCGCCAGCAACGCGGCCGCGTACCGCGCCAGCGCGTGCGGCGCCGGAGCGCCGCAGCCGGCGCTCGCGGGCCCGGCCGCATCCGCGGCTGCCTGCGGCTCTGGCGGCGCGCTCACCTAGGTGGGCGCCACGGGCTCGAATCGGGCCGGGATCGTCACCCGCAGCGTCTCGATGCGGCGGCGATCCGCGCGCATCACGCGAAACTCGAATTCACCGAGCGCCGTGCTCTCACCGCGGCGCGGCATGCGACCGAACTGCTTCATGACCAGGCCGGCCACCGTATCGAACTCGCCGTCCGGCAGCTCGGCCTTGAAGTACTGATTGAAGTCCTCGATGCGGGTGCTGCCGCGCACGCTGAACTGCCGTTCCGCCTCGCGCCGGATGTTCAGATCGTCCTCGACGTCGAATTCGTCATCGATGTCGCCGACGATCTGCTCGATCACGTCCTCGATCGTGACCAGGCCGGCGACGCCGCTGTACTCATCGACCACGATCGCCATGTGGTTGCGGCTGACCCGGAACTCCTTGAGCAGCACGTTCAGGCGCTTGGATTCCGGCACGAATACCACCGGCCGCAGGTACTCGCGCATGTCGAACCTGGACGGCGTCGCGCCGGCAAACAGCCGCAGCAGATCCTTCGCCAGCAGGATGCCGACCACGTCGTCGCGATCGCCGTCGAGCACCGGAAAGCGCGAGTGGCCCGACTCCACGATCGCGGGCAGGATGCGCGATATGGGATCGTCGCGGTGCAGGCACACCATCTGCACGCGCGGGATCATGATGTCGCGCACCTGCCGATCGGCCACCTCGAGCACGCCCTCGAGCATCGCGAAGGCATCGGCATCGAGCACGCCGCGCTGCTGCGCGTCGGCCAGCATCTCCACCAGCTGCGAGCGATCCTTGAGCCCCGCGGCCAGCGTGCGGGTGATGCGCGCGCGCCAGCGCCCGGTGGTGCCGGTGCGCGCGGAACTGCCGGTGTCGTCTTTAGCCATGCCCGCGCCTGCTCCAGTGGCCGCCGCGCCGCCGCGCGGCGTTATGCCGGCCGGCGCGCTCGCGGCGCCGCCAGGCGGTAGGGATTCGGTATGCCGAGGGTGCGCAGCACGCGGATCTCGCGCCGCTGCATGCGCCGTGCGTCGCGCTCGTGCTCATGATCGTAGCCCAGCAGATGCAACGCCCCGTGCACCACCAGGTGCGCCCAGTGCGCACGCGCCGGCTTGCGCTGCGCGCGTGCCTCGGCGCGCAGCACCGTCGGGCAGATGACCAGATCGCCGAGCAGGCCGGATGCCCGCTCGGCAAGCGGCGCAGCGGGAAACGACAGCACGTTGGTCGGCCGGTCGCGGCCGCGGTAGCGCGCATTGAGCGCGCGGCTGCGCCTGACGCCCACCAGCAGCACGCAGATCTCGCGCTGCGCGGCCCGGCGTCCGAGCGCCGCCGCGGTCCAGCGCGCGAGCTCGCGCCGCGTCGGCAGCCAGCCGCCGCGCACCCGGCGCACCAGGCCGATGGTCGGCAGCCGCCCGGCACCCGCCGCCGCAGGCGGCGGTACGCGCGCGCCGGGGCGCGCGCTCATGGATCGCGCGCCGACTCATGCGACTCATAGGCCTGCACGATGCGCTGCACGAGCGGATGGCGCACCACGTCCGCGGCGTCGAAGAAGGTGAAGGCGACGCCCGCTACGCCGCGCAGCACCCGCTGCGCATGCTGCAGGCCGGACATGCGCCCGCTTGGCAGATCGGTCTGCGTCAGATCGCCGGTCACGACGGCGCGCGAGCCGAAGCCGATGCGCGTCAGGAACATCTTCATCTGCTCGATGGTGCTGTTCTGCGCCTCGTCCAGAATGATGAACGACTCGTTGAGCGAGCGCCCGCGCATGAACGCCAATGGTGCGACCTCGATCGCATTGCGTTCCAGGAAGCGTGCCACCCGGTCGAAGCCCATCATCTCGTACAGCGCGTCGTACATCGGCCGCAGATAAGGATCGACTTTCTGCGCCATGTCGCCCGGCAGGAAGCCGAGCCGCTCGCCGGCCTCGACCGCCGGCCGCACCAGCACGATCCGCTGCACGCGCTCGGACATCAGCGCGTCCACGGCGCACGCGACCGCGAGATAGGTCTTGCCGGTACCGGCCGGTCCGATGCCGAAGCTCAGGTCGTGCTGATGGATGCTCGCCAGGTAATCGCGCTGATGGGTGCCGCGGGCGCGGATCGCGCCGCGGCGGCCATGGGTGCCGAGCGGCACATGAAGGCCCGCATCGATCGGCGGCGATGCCGGCTCCGGTGCCGGCTGGGGCGCCGCAGGCTGGCCGCCCGCGGCAGCGGCGCTGGCCGGCGCGCTGACGTCATCGTTGCCCGGCGGGTCGCTGGCGTGCTCGATCAGGCACAGGTGCACCTGCTCGGGCGTGAGTTCCTGGTGTTTGGTCTGCGCGAACAGGTCGCGCAGCACCGATTCGGTGGACCAGGCGCGCTCGCCCTTGACGCGGAACGAGTGCCCGCGCCGGCGAATCTCCACCCCGAGCCGCGACTCCACCATGCGCAGATTGGCGTCCAGCGGTCCGCACAGACTCGCCAGGCGCGTGTTATCTGCCGGTTCGAGCGCGAATTCGCGCAATGCGGCGTCACCTGCGCCCACGCAACCTCAGACCTGCGCCGCTGCGGCGCACAGCAGCCGGCCGCGCAGCGAATGCGGCCGCGCCTCGGTGATCGCGACGTCGACGAAGCGCTGCAGCAGCGCGGCGGAGCCGGCGAAATTGACCCAGCGATTGTTTTCGGTGCGGCCGGCGAGCTCGCCCTGTCCTTTCCTGGCGCCGCGCTCCACCAGCACGCGCTGCACGCTGCCGACCATGCCGCGACTGATCGTCAGCGCCTGGGCGTCGAGCTGCGCCTGCAGCCGCGCGAGCCGCTGCTGCTTGACCGTCCAGGGCACCTCATCGGGCATCGAGGCCGCGGGCGTACCCGGCCGGCGGCTGTAGAGAAAGCAGAACGACTGGTCGAATTGCACGTCGGCCACCAGCTTCAGGGTGGCTTCGAAATCGCGTTCGCTCTCGCCCGGAAAGCCGACGATGATATCGGTGGAGACGGCGATATCGGGCCGCACCGCGCGCAGCGCGCGCAGGCGCTCCTTGTATTGCAGGCTCGTGTAGCCGCGCTTCATCAGCGCGAGGATGCGATCCGATCCGCTCTGCACGGGCAGATGCAGGTGATTGGCAAGCTGCGGCACGCTCGCGTAGGCCTCGATCAGGCTGTCGCTGAACTCCAGCGGGTGCGAGGTAGTGAAGCGAATGCGCTGCACGCCCGCGATCCCGGCCACGTGATGGATCAGCGTCGCCAGATCCACTACCGCGCCGTCCGCCATCGTGCCGGCATACGCATTGACGTTCTGGCCCAGCAGCCAGATCTCCCCGACGCCCTGGCGTGCGAGCGAGCGTACCTCCTCGAGCACCGAGTCGAACGGCCGGCTGACCTCATCGCCGCGCGTGTACGGCACCACGCAGAAGCTGCAGTACTTGCTGCAGCCCTCCATGACCGAAACGTAGGCGCGGCTGCCCGCGGCACGCGGCTCGGGCAACCGGTCGAACTTCTCGATCTCCGGAAAGCTCACATCGACCACGGCGCGGCCGCGCGCCTTGAACTCGCGGATCATCTGCGGCAGGCGGTGAATCGTCTGCGGCCCGAACACGAGGTCCACGAACGGCGCCCGCGCCGTGATGGCCTCGCCCTCCTGGCTGGCGACGCATCCGCCGACGCCGATGATCAGCTCCGGCCGCTGCGCCTTGAGGCCGCGCCACTCGCCCAGCAGCGAGAACACCTTCTCCTGCGCCTTCTCGCGCACCGAGCAGGTGTTCATCAGCAGCACGTCGGCCTGTGCCGGATCCTCGGTCGCCGCCAGACCAGCGCTCGCATGCAGCACGTCCGCCATGCGGGCGGAATCGTACTCATTCATCTGGCAACCGAAGGTCTTGATGTAGTAGCGGCCGGCCATGGAGTGCAGGATCGGGCTGCGAAAGGGTAACGGTTTTGGGGCGCGCAGGGAACGCAGCGCCATTATGCCAGGTACACGATCGATAGAAGTCTTAAGAATCAATATATTACAAATACCTGGCGTCCGCGCGACCCGGCCATCGACCCGGCCATCGACCCGGCCACCGACCTGGAGACGATCGCCGTACCGTGAGTCGCGGGCATCCGCGGGCCGCGCCGGTGCTCGGGCGGCCGCCCGCTCGAGGGACGCGGCGAACCCCGCCCGGGGCCTTCGCGACGCCCGGGCCGCCGGGGACCGCGGCTGGAGCGGCGGGCGCTAGAACGGGATATCGTCGTCGAACTCGTCCCGGCCGCCCGCCGGGGTCCCGGGGCCGGCCTCTGCCGGCTCGGCGCGCGCGCTCGCATCGCCGCCGTAGCCGCCGCCCGCGCCCGTGGCGCCCGCCCCGCCGCGGCCGCCGAGCATCTGCATCTCGTTGCCCACGATCTCGGTCGTATAGCGATCGCGGCCTTCCTTGTCCTGCCATTTGCGGGTGCGCAAACGGCCTTCGATATAGACCTGCGAGCCCTTGCGCAGGTATTCGGCGGCGATCTCGCCGAGTCGCCCGAACAGCGCGACGTTGTGCCACTCCGTGCGTTCCTGCTGCTCGCCGGACTGCTTGTCCTTCCAGCTCTCGGTGGTCGCAAGCCGCAGATTGGCGACCGTCATGCCCGAAGGCATCGCCCGCGTCTCCGGATCCGCGCCGAGATGGCCGATGAGGATGACCTTGTTGATGCCCCGCGCCATGTGCTGCCTCTGCGCTGCCGCGCCGATGATCCGCCCGAGGCTCGAAGTCGCCGCCTCGAGCACCTGCCACCCGCCCATTGTAGTGATTTTGAGCCGGGCCCGCCGCAGCGTTTATAGTGGTTCTTTGGCCATTTGCGCGTTCGGCGCTTCAGGAGCTCCGTTGCAGACCATCCGCATCCGCGGCGCCCGCACTCACAACCTGCGCAGCATCGATCTCGACCTGCCGCGCGAACGGCTCACCGTGATCACGGGGCTGTCGGGCTCGGGTAAGTCCTCCCTGGCGTTCGACACCCTGTACGCCGAGGGCCAGCGCCGCTACGTGGAGTCGTTGTCGGCCTACGCGCGCCAGTTCCTGTCGATGATGGACAAGCCCGACGTGGACAGCATCGAGGGCCTGTCGCCGGCGATCGCCATCGAGCAGAAGACCGGCTCGCACAACCCGCGCTCGACCGTGGGCACGGTCACCGAGATCTACGACTACCTGCGGCTGCTGTATGCCCGCGCCGGCATACCGCGCTGCCCGCGGCACGGCATCGATCTGGCGGCGCAGACCGTGAGCCAGATGGTCGATCTGGTGATGCAGGCCCCGGGCGGTGTGCTGGCCCTGCTGCTCGCGCCGCTGATCGACGAGCGTCGCGGCGAGCACACGCAGCTGCTCGTGGAGCTTGCCGGGCAGGGCTTCGTGCGCGCACGCATCGACGGCGTGGTGTACGAGATCGATGACGTGCCGGCGCTCGATCCGAAGCGCAAGCACACCGTCGAGGCGGTCGTGGACCGCTTTCGCGTGCGCCCGGAAGCCGGCCAGCGCCTGGCGGAGTCCATCGAGACCGCGATCAAGCTCAGCCAGGGTGTCGTACAGGTGGTCTTCCCCGACGACCCGGAGCTCGGTCCGCTGCTGTTTTCGAGCCGGCACGCCTGTCCCGAATGCGGCTTTTCGGTACCGCCGCTCGAGCCGCGCATGTTCTCCTTCAACAACCCGGCCGGCGCCTGCCCGACCTGCGACGGCCTCGGATTCCAGGAGTTCTTCGATCCGCAGCGCGTCGTGGTGCACCCGCATCTGTCGCTCGCGGGCGGCGCGGTACGCGGCTGGGACCGCCGCAATGCGCATTACTTCCAGATGCTGCAGTCATTGGCGCGCCATTACGAATTCGACGTCGAGACCCCGTGGGACGAGCTCGATGAGCGTGTCCGGCGCGTGCTGCTCGAAGGCAGCGGCGCGGAGCAGATCGAGTTTCGCTACCAGGAGGGGCGTGGCACCAGCCGCAAGCGCCACGGCTTCGAGGGCATCGTACCGAACCTGACGCGGCGATTCCGCGAGACCGATTCACAGGCGGTGCGCGACGAGCTGCGCAAGTACCTCGGTACGCGAGCCTGCGCCGATTGCGGTGGCGCACGACTCAACGAGGCGGCGCGCTCGGTGCTGGTGTTGGGCCGCAACCTGCCGCAGATCACGCGCCTCACGGTCGGCCAGGCGCGCGACTACTTCGCCGAGCTGACGCTGCCGGGCTGGCGCGGCGAGGTCGCCGCACGCATCGTGCGCGAAGTCGGCGAGCGGCTGCGCTTTCTGGTGGACGTGGGTCTGGACTACCTGAGCCTCGATCGCGCCGCCAGCACGCTCTCGGGCGGCGAGGCGCAGCGCATCCGGCTGGCCAGCCAGGTCGGCTCGGGCCTCACCGGCGTCATGTACATCCTCGACGAGCCCTCGATCGGGCTGCATCAGCGCGACAACGAGCGGCTGCTGGCGACGCTCAAGAGGCTGCGCGATCTGGGCAATACCGTGATCGTGGTCGAGCACGACGCCGATGCGATCCGCGCTGCCGACCACGTCGTGGACCTGGGACCCGGGGCCGGCGCGCACGGCGGCCTGGTGGTCGCACAGGGCACCCCGGCGCAGATCGAAGCCGACCCCGCCTCGCTCACGGGGGCCTATCTGTCCGGCCGCGAGCTCATACCGGTGCCCGAGCGTCGCCGCAGCCCGATGCGCGATCAGTGGATCACGATACGCGGCGCGCGCAGCAACAACCTGCGCGACATCACGGTCGGGCTGCCGCTCGGGCTGATGATCTGCGTCACCGGGGTCTCCGGCTCGGGCAAGTCAACGCTGGTGGAGGATACCCTGTACCGCCGGGCGGCCGCACAACTCAACGACGCCGGCACCGAGGGCGCCGGGGAATGCGACCGGATCGAGGGACTCGAGCGCATCGAGCGCGTGATCGAGATCGACCAGAATCCGATCGGGCGCACCCCGCGCTCCAATCCGGCGACCTACACCGGCCTGTTCACGATCATCCGCGAGCTGTTCGCCTCGGTGCCGGAGGCCCGGGCCCGCGGCTACGACGCCGGCCGGTTCAGCTTCAACGTCAAGGGCGGTCGCTGCGAGGCCTGTCAGGGCGACGGCCTGATTCAGGTCGAAATGCACTTCCTGCCCGACGTCTACGTGCCCTGCGACGTTTGCCGCGGCCGGCGCTACAACCGCGAGACGCTCGAGATCCAGTACCGTGGCCGCAACATTCACGAGGTGCTCGAGACCACGGTCGAAGAGGCGCTGCGCCTGTTCGAGCACGTGCCGTCGGTCGCCGTCAAGCTGCGCACGCTGATGGAGGTCGGCCTGTCCTACGTGCGGCTGGGCCAGAACGCGACCACGCTCTCCGGCGGCGAGGCGCAACGCGTCAAGCTCGCGCGCGAGCTCGCCAAGCGCGGCAGCGGCCGCACGCTCTACATCCTCGATGAGCCCACCACCGGATTGCACTTCCACGATATCGCGCAGCTGCTGCAGGTGCTGCTGCAGTTGCGCGACAGCGGCAACACCCTGGTCGTGATCGAGCACAATCTCGACGTGATCAAGACCGCGGACTACGTGATCGATCTCGGGCCCGAGGGCGGCGAACGCGGCGGCCGCGTGGTGGCGGCCGGTACGCCTGAGGAGATCTGCCAGGTGCCGGAGTCGGTCACCGGGCGGTATCTCAGGCCCCTGCTGCGTCGCCTCAGCGCGAACGCCGCGAGCCGGACACGAAGCGCTGGTGCACCTCGCCGTTGACGATGCGCTCCTGATAGCGGCCGTCGGTATAGCTGGTGACCACGCGGCGCCAGAACTTGACCGCATCGGCGTTACGCAGATGCTCGGTGATCAACCACGGGCCGGTGAAGCGATCGAGGATCAGGCGCACCGCCTGGGCACCGATGCCGCGCCGCCGCCACGCTCGTGCGATGAAGAAGTCGCCCATCGAGAACTCGAACGCTCGCTCGGCGCCCTCGGCGGCAGCCGCGGCGCCGCTCGTTTCCGTGCCGGCGGCGCTGGGCGGCCGCGCACGCTGCACGACCATGGCAAAGCCCGCGCACTGCTCGCCGTACAGGATCGTCAGGACCTGCGAACTCGGATCCGCATACCAGCGCGCCAGCTGGTCCGGCACGCGATGGCCGATCTCGCCGAGCGCCGGGAAGATGCCGGTCGCGGCCGGCGCCAGATCATTCAGATATTCGTGGTAGACGCTTTCGATCCAGCGGCGATCGGCGCGCAGGCCACGACTATCCCTGACACTGACTTGATTCATCGAAGTGCATCGGAGGCGGCGGCCTCGGGTTTGACACGACTCACTGCAAGTTGCGGCCATGAAACAGGAAAAGCCCGGCAGGCCGGACCTCTCCGGTCTGCTCGGGCCTTCCCGCGAGCGCGACGCTCGCCGGCCTAGGTCAACTCCGTCTTACTTGGACGGGGCTGCACCGCCGCTGCTGGCGGCCGGAGCGGCCGTGGCCGCGGCACCGCCGGCGTCAGCGGCCGGCGCGGCCGGAGTGGCTGCCGAAGGCGTGGCGGCCGCCGGAGGTGCCGCCGGCTTGGCAGGAGGCGCGGTTTCCGAGCTGCAGGCGGCCAGCACGAGTGCCGCCGCAAGAGCGCTGAGAGCAAGCTTTGTATTCATCGATGGATCCCCAGAGATTATGAAGAGTTCGGCCTTGAAAAAGTGGAGCGCAAACAAGTCTGTCGGGCGCCAAAGGAGCCTCCCGGGCGGGAATTCTATAGAGTCCAGTGCATATTTTAAACTGGCGCGCCGAGATACCCGTGTGCAGGCTGGTCATCGGGCCTGGGCGCGACCCTCAGCGCTTCGACAGCAGATCGCGGATCTGGGTGAGCAGCACTTCCTCGGGGCTCGGCGGCGGCGCGGCCGGGGCAGGCGCCGGCTGCGGCTTCTTGAGGCGGTTGATGCCCTTGAGCGCCATGAACAGCACCAGCGCGATGATCAGGAAATCGAACACGGTCTGCAGGAATACACCGTATTTGACGGCCACGGCCTTGCCGGTCGGATCCGAGCCCAGACTCAACGCCAGATCTGAGAAATTGAAGCCGCCGATGAGTTTGCCGAGGACCGGCATGAATACGTCGCCCACCAGCGAGGACACGATCTTGCCGAAGGCCGCGCCGACGATCACGCCGACCGCCATGTCGACCACGTTCCCCTTCATCGCAAATTCTTTGAATTCCGATGTCAGGCTCATTGGAGTGCTCCCAGTAGGCGGCCATAGATCCGGGCTGGGACGCTTATAGCGCATCCGGCGTCCGGCGGGAATGGGCCCCTTGGGGGGCGTTGCCCGGCGCTGCGCCGTGAGACCGGCGGCGCGCCGCGCGAGCCGCCGCGGCCGGCTCCCGGCCCGCGCGGCGCTCAGGCGGCGGCCTTCTTCTTCCTGCGCGGCCGCGCCGGCGCGCTCTCGGCGGCGGCGGTGTCCGCCGTCTTCTTGGGGGTCTTCCCGGGGGCCTTCTTGCGACTGCGGGCCTTGCTCGGCGCAGGCTCCTCGGCCGTCGCCGTCACCGCGGCCGGCCCGTCCACCAGCTGCATGAGCGCCATCGGCGCCGCGTCACCGGGTCGCGGCAGCATGTGCAGGATGCGCGTATAACCGCCGGCGCGCGCCTTGAAGCGCTTGCCCAGGTCCTCGAACAGCTTGCTCACCACCGCGACATCGCGCAGGCGTGCGAACGCCAGGCGCCGGCGGGCGTCGGTATCGGTCTTCGCCAGCGTAATCAGCGGCTCGACCACCCGCCGCAGCTCCTTCGCCTTCGGCAGCGTGGTGCGAATGGTCTCGTGCCGCAGCAGCGAAGCCGCAAGATTGCGCAGCATCGCGTGACGGTGCGGGCTATTGCGGGACAGCTGGCGGCCGGAAAGCTTGTGACGCATGACTACTCTCTACTCGTCCAATCGAATGAGCGGATCAACTCGCAGGGTCGCTCGCGCCAGCGGCGTCGCCGCCGGGCGGTCCGAGCGCGCCGAACTCAAATCAGGCCGCTGCTCTCCTCTTCGTGCCGCAGTCCGGCCGGTGGCCAGCCATCGAGGCGCATGCCGAGCATCAGGCCGTGGCTCTGCAGCACTTCCTTGATCTCGGTCAGCGACTTCTTGCCGAGGTTCGGCGTGCGCAGCAGTTCCACCTCGGTCCGCTGCACCAGATCGCCGATGTAGTGAATGTTCTCGGCCTTCAGGCAGTTGGCGCTGCGCACGGTGAGCTCCAGCTCGTCCACCGGCCGCAGCAGGATCGGATCGAACTGCATCTCGGTGGTCTTGGCCACCGCCTCGTCCTCGCCCTGCAGGTCCACGAACACCGATAGCTGATCCTTGAGGATGCCGCCGGCGCGGCGGATCGCCTCTTCGGGCTCGATCGTGCCGTTGGTCTCGATGTCGATGATCAGTTTGTCGAGGTCGGTACGCTGCTCGACCCGGGCGGCCTCGACCGAATAGGTCACGCGGCGCACCGGGCTGAACGAGGCGTCGAGCAGCAGGCGGCCGATCGGTCGGCTCTGCTCTTCGAAGGCCACGCGCTGCACGGCCGGACGATAGCCCCGGCCGCGCTCGATCTTGAGCTGCATGTTGAGCTCGCCGGCCTTGGTCAGGTTCGCAATCACGAATTCGGGGTTCACCACCTCGACGTCGTGGTCGGCCTGGATGTCGCCCGCGGTCACCGGGCCCGGGCCCTTCTTGTGCAGCCGCAGCTCGGCGCTGTTGCGCGCATGCATGCGGATGGCGACCGACTTGAGGTTCAGCAGGATGTCCACCACGTCCTCCTGCACGCCCTCGATGCTGGTGTACTCGTGCAGCACGCCGTCGATCTCCACTTCGGTGATCGCAGCGCCCGGCATCGAGGACAGCAGCACGCGCCGCAGGGCATTGCCCAGGGTATGGCCGAATCCGCGCTCGAACGGCTCGATGACGACGCGCGCCTGACGCGGCGCGACCGGCTGCACCTTGACCACGCGGGGTTTCAAAAACTCAGAAATCGTTGCTTGCATATCTGGCACACCCCAAGCTTGAAATGGACTGATCGATCCGCAGCCGCGCCGCACGGCGCAGCGGCCGATCACTTCGAATACAGCTCAACGACCAGGTTCTCGTTGATGTCGGGCAGCACTTCGTCGCGTCCCGGCACCGCCTTGAACACGCCGCGAAACTCCTTGTCGCTGACCTCGACCCACTCGGGGAAGCCGACCTGGGTGGCGACCGCCAACGCACTCTGGATGCGCAGCTGCTTGCGCGCCTTCTCGCGGATCTCCAGCACGTCGCCGGCACGGCACTGGTACGACGGGATCGTGACCACCCGGCCATTGACGTTCACCGATTTGTGGGCCACCAGCTGCCGCGCCTCAGCGCGCGTGGCGGCGAAGCCCATGCGGTAGACCACGTTGTCGAGTCTGCACTCGAGCAGCTTCAGCAGCGTCTCGCCGGTCGCGCCGGTACGGCGGGCGGCGGCCTGGTAGTAGTTGCGGAACTGCCGCTCGAGCACGCCGTACATGCGGCGCAGCTTCTGCTTCTCGCGCAGCTGCAGGCCGTAATCCGACAGACGCTGCCGCCGCTCGCCCTTGATGCCGCCCGGCGGCACCTGCAGCTTGCACTTGCTCTCCAGCGGCTTGGCACCGCTCTTGAGGAACAGATCCGTACCCTCGCGCCGCGCGAGCTTGCATGTTGGACCGATATAACGCGCCATGATTCCGTGCTTCCTCCGCCGCCCCTAAACGCGACGCTTCTTGGGTGGACGGCAGCCGTTGTGCGGGATCGGCGTGACATCCGCGATGCTGGTGATCTTCAGCCCGCAGGCGTTGAGCGCCCGCACCGCCGACTCGCGCCCCGGCCCGGGGCCGGCCACGTGCACCTCGACGTTCTTGACGCCGTGCTCCTGCGCGGCCGTGCCGGCCTTCTCGGCGGCGACCTGGGCCGCAAACGGCGTGCTCTTGCGCGAACCGCGAAATCCGCAGCCGCCCGACGTCGCCCAGGACAGCGTATTGCCCTGCCGGTCGGTGATCGTGATGATCGTGTTGTTGAACGATGCATGCACGTGGGCGATCGCGTCGAGCACGTTCTTGCGCGCCTTCTTGGGCTTCTTCGCCCCGCCGGCCGCGCTCTGCTGCTGTGTCTTCTGTTCAGCCATAGATGTGGTTGCCTGTCTGCTTTCTCAAGGTCCAAAGGCCGCCGTCGCGCGGCCGCCCGGGGCCGGCGACGCCGGCGAATGCACCATCATGAGGCGGCCTGGTCATCAGGCCTTGCCCGGCGGCGCATTGAGCTTCACCGCCTGCTTGCGGGGGCCCTTGCGCGTGCGTGCATTGGTGCGCGTGCGCTGGCCGCGGACCGGCAGGCCCTTGCGATGCCGCAGGCCCCGCCAGCTGCCCAAGTCCATGAGCCGCTTGATGTTCATGGATACTTCGCGGCGCAGATCGCCCTCGACCGGCCATTTGGCGATCTGGGAGCGAATCGCCGCGACTTCGGCGTCCGTCAGGTCCTTGACCTTGGTGGTCGGCGCGATACCCGCGCCGTCGCAGATCGCGCGCGCACGCGAAGGGCCGATGCCAAAGATGTGCGTGAGCCCGATGCTCACGTGCTTGTTCATCGGGATATTGATGCCGGCTATGCGTGCCATGACGTAACCTACCTCAACCTTGGTTCATGTCGGCTGTTCACCCTTGGCGCTGCTTGTGGCGCGCGTCCGCGCAGATCACGTAGACCACGCCGCGGCGCCGCACGATCTTGCAGTGCTTGCAGATTTTCTTGACTGATGGACGTACTTTCATCGCACACCTGCGCTGGATCTTGACTGTCCGGCTAGCCCTGCGCGGAGCCGCCACGGCTGCCGCCCAGCAGATTCGCCTTCTTCATGAGGCCCGGGTAGTGGTGCGACATCAGGTGCGCCTGCAGCTGTGCCATGAAGTCCATCACCACGACGACGACGATCAGCAGCGAGGTGCCGCCGAACTGGAACGGCACGCCCTGCGAGGAGACCAGGATCTCGGGCACCAGGCAGACCGCCATGATGTAGATCGCGCCCCACAGCGTCAGGCGCGTCAGGACCTTGTCGATGTACTCGCCGGTCTGCTGGCCTGGGCGGATGCCGGGAATGAACGCGCCGGACTTCTTGAGATTATCCGCGGTTTCACGCGAATTGAACACCAGCGCGGTATAGAAGAAGCAGAAGAAGATGATCAGCGCCGCATACAGCACCAGGTGCAGCGGCTGACCGTAGCCGAGCGAGGCCGCCACGTTCTGCAGCACCTCGCTCAGGCGCGAGTCCGGGTTCGAGCCGAAGAAGCTCGCGATCGTGGCCGGAAACAGCAGCAGGCTGGAGGCGAAGATCGGCGGAATCACGCCCGACATGTTGAGCTTGAACGGCAGGTGACTGCTCTGGCCGGCGTACATGCGGCGGCCGACCTGCCGCTTGGCGTAGTTGACCGTGATCTTGCGCAGCGCGCGCTCGACGTAGACGCAGAACGCGGTCACGCCGATGACGATGCCGATCAGCAGGATGGCAAACAGCGGGTTCATCTCGCCGGAACTCACCGACCCGAAGGTGCGACCGATGGCGCCCGGCATGCCGGCGACGATGCCGGACAGGATCAGCATCGAGATGCCGTTGCCGATGCCGCGCTCGGTGATCTGCTCGCCGAGCCACATCAGGAACAGCGTCCCGGTGGTCATCGTGACGGTCGCCGGCATCAGCCACTCGAAGAAACCCTTGGCGATGGTCATGCCGCCGTTCTGCAGCGCGACCGCGGCGCCGAACGACTGGAACAACGCCAGACCGACGGTGGCATAGCGCGTAAGCTGGGTGATGCGCCGCCGGCCGGCCTCGCCTTCCTTGCGCGCCTCCATCAGCGACGGGATCACCATCGACAGCATCTGGATGATGATCGAGGCCGAGATATACGGCATGACGCCCATCGCGAAAATCGACAGCCGCTGCAGCGCGCCGCCCGAGAAGCTGTTGACGACGCCGAGGATGGTGTTCGACTGATCGTTGAAATAGCGCGCCACCGCATCCGGGTTGATGCCCGGCACCGGAATGAAGGTGCCGATGCGATAGACCACCAGCGCCCCGATCAGGAACAGCAGCCGGCCGCGGATCTCGCCGAGGCGTCCGGCTTCGGCAAGCGCAGCGGCCGGATTGGTGAGCGCGGAATTGGCCACTTCAGTCCTCGATCCTGCCGCCGGCGGCCGCGATCGCCGCGCGTGCGCCGCGGGTGACGGCCACGCCCTTGAGGGTCACCGCCTTCGCGAGCTTGCCGGAGAGCACGACCTTGGCCCGGGTGGCCGCCGCCGGCACGATGCCGGCCTGCTTGAGCGCCGCCAGGTCGATCACCTCGGCAGCGACCCCACCGAGCTCGTGCAGGCGCACTTCGGCGCGCGTCGCCTTCATGCCGGAGCGAAAACCGACCTTGGGCAGACGGCGCTGCAGCGGCATCTGGCCGCCTTCGAAGCCGACCTTGTGGTAGCCGCCCTTGCGGGCGCGCTGGCCCTTGACGCCGCGGCCGCAGGTCTTGCCCTGTCCGGCGGATGCGCCGCGGCCGACGCGCAGGCGCGCGCGGCGCGAGCCGCTGCCGGGCTTGATGTCGTTCAGGCGCATGTCACTTGTGCTCCACTGTCGTCTGCTCGACTTCGAGCAGGTGCCCGGCGGTGCGGATCATGCCGCGGTTCTCGGCCGTATCGGCCACCGTGACGCTGTGCTGCCGGTAACGCAGCCCGAGCCCGCGCACCGAGGCGGCGATGTGCTTGAGCTGCCCGTGCACGCTCCTGGCGAGCGTGACCTTGAGGCGCGCGCTGCCCGGCTTGACGGCGGTGGTGGACATCAGGCACCCCCGAGAATGTCTTCGACGCTCTTGCCGCGCTTGGCTGCGATGTCCTCGGGCGAGCGCACGTTGGCGAGCGCATTGACGGTCGCGCGCACGACGTTGATCGGATTGCGCGAGCCGTAGCTCTTGGCGAGCACGTTGCGCACGCCCGCGCATTCGAGTACCGCGCGCATGCCGCCGCCGGCGATCACGCCGGTGCCTTCCGAGGCCGGCAGCATGAAGACGCGCGTCGCGCCGTGCGCGCCCCGGACCGCGTAATGCAGGGTGTCGTTACGCAGGCTCACGTTGACCATGTTCTTGCGCGCCTGCGCCATCGCCTTGGAGATCGCGACCGGCACCTCACGCGCCTTGCCGAAGCCGAAGCCCACCCGGCCCGCGCCGTCGCCGACCACCGTCAGGGCGGTGAAGCCGAACTGCCGGCCGCCCTTGACGACCTTGGCGGTGCGATTCACGGCCACGAGCTTCTCGACCAGCTCATCGGCGCTCTGCGATTTTTCGATTCTTGCCATTGTTGCCTGCCTTTAGAACTCGAGCCCGGCCTCGCGCGCCGCATCCGCGAGCGCCTTCACGCGGCCGTGATATTGAAAGCCCGCGCGGTCGAAGGCCACGCGCGTGATGCCGGCGGCCTTGGCGCGCTCGGCGATCGCACGGCCGACGCTGCGCGCCGCCTCGACGTTGCCGGTGCCCTTGAGGCCCTGCGCGACCTCCTTCTGCAAGGTCGAGGCGGCGGCCAGCACGCGCTCGCCCCGGTCGTCGAATACCTGCGCATAGATGTGGCGCGGCGTGCGGTGCACGGTCAGGCGCGCGACCTTGCGCTGGCGGATCTGCGCCCGGGTCTTGGTGGCGCGGCGCGCGCGCCGTTGTTTCTTCGTGATGTTCATGTGCCCTCGCTGCGCTACTTCTTCTTGCCTTCCTTGAGGGTGATCTGCTCGTCCGCGTAGCGCACGCCCTTGCCCTTGTAGGGCTCGGGCGGGCGGATATCGCGGATCTCGGCCGCGGTCTGGCCGACCTTCTGCCGGTCCGTCCCCTTGATCAGGATCTCGGTCTGGCTCGGCGTCTCGATCGTGATGCCCTCGGGAATCGCATAGTTGACCGGATGCGAAAAGCCGAGCGTCAGGTTCAACGACTTGCCGGACACGGCGGCGCGAAAGCCGACGCCCACCAATTCGAGCTTGCGGTCGTAGCCGCGGGTGACGCCCTGCACCATGTTCGCCAGATGGGCGCGCGTCGCGCCGGCGCGCATGCGCACCTGGTTGTCGCCCTGATACTTCACGGCCAGCTTCTTGTCCTGCTGCACCACCGATACGCCCGCCCCGATCGCCACCGTGAGCGCGCCCTTGGCGCCCTTGACCGTCACCGCATCGGCGGCAACGCTCACGGTCACCCCGGCGGGCAGGTCGATCAGTCGATTCGCTACTCTGGACATGTTCAGCTCACCTCACCATTGCACGGCCGCGCGCCGCCTCAGGCCACGATGCACAGCACTTCGCCGCCCTGGCCGATCGCGTGCGCAGCCCTGTCGGTCATGACGCCCTTGGGCGTCGACACGATCACCGTACCCATGCCGCCCAGCACGCGCGGAATCTCGTTCTTGCCGCGGTAGATGCGCAGGCCCGGACGGCTCACGCGCTCGAGCCGGTCGATCACCGGGCGGCCCTCGTAGTACTTCAGGTCGATCGTCAGCAGCGGCTTGCCGTCATCCTGACTGAGGCTGAAGTCCGCGATGTAGCCCTCGTCCTTCAGCACCTTCAGGATCGCCGTCTTGAGCCTGGACGACGACACCGTGACGTTGGCTTTGCGCGCGGCCTGGCCATTGCGGATGCGGGTCAGCAGATCGGCGATCGGATCGGTCATGCTCATCGTTACAGCTCCTACCAGCTCGCCTTGCCGAGTCCCGGAATCTCACCGCGCATTGCGACCTCGCGGATCTTGCAGCGCGCCAGGCCGAACTTGCGGTACACGCCGCGCGACCGGCCCGTGATCTGGCAGCGCTTGCGCTGGCGGCTCACGGACGCATCGCGCGGCTGGCTCTGCAGCCCGGCCTGCGCCGCGGCCCGCTGTTCCGGCGTGGACTTCGGGCTGCGAATGAGTTCCTTGAGCTGCGCGCGCTTGGCGGCGTACTTCTTCGCCGTGCGCTCGCGCCGCTTCTCGCGCTCTACCATGTTGGTCTTGGCCATACCGTTTCCTTAAAACCCGCTGCCTTCTGACGCTTACTTGCGGAACGGGAAATTGAAAGCATCCAACAACGCCCGGCCCCGCTTGTTGTCCCGGGCCGTGGTCGTGATCGTGATGTCCATGCCGCGCAACTGATCGATCGTGTCGTACTGGATTTCCGGGAAGATGATCTGCTCGCGCACGCCCATGCTGTAGTTGCCGCGGCCGTCGAAGCCGCGCGGCGAGATGCCGCGAAAATCGCGGATGCGCGGCATCGCGACCGTGATCAGGCGATCGAGGAACTCGTACATGCGCGCGCCGCGCAGCGTCACCTTGCAGCCGATCGGCAGCCCTTCGCGCACCTTGAAGGTCGCGATCGCCTTCTTCGCCTTGCAGATCACGGGCTTCTGGCCCGTGATCTTGGTCAAATCGCCGACCGCCGCATCGATGACCTTGCGGTCCGCGACGGCCTCGCCCACGCCCATGTTGACCGTGATCTTGACGATACGCGGCACTTCCATCGGGTTGGACAGCTTCAGATCCGCCTTCAGCTGCGGCACGACCTTGTCGCGATAGAACTCTTGTAGCCTTGCCATACCTGCCAATTCCATTAGTGGACGCACGGGAGCGTTGGACGCACCCGTCAGGCGTCGATCACTTCGCCGTTGGACTTGAAATAACGCACCTTCTTGCCGTCGGACAGGCGCTTCACGCCGACCCGGTCGCCCTTCTTGGTGGCCGGGTTCCAGAGCGCGATCTTCGAGATCGGCAGCGGCATTTCCTTCTCGACTATGCCGCCGGCCTGATTGGCCTGCGGGTTCGGCTTGGTATGACGCTTGACCCGGTTGACGTTCTCGACCAGCACCTGCGCGCCGGCGAGCACGCCGATCACGGCGCCGCGCCGCCCCTTGTCGCGGCCCGAGAGCACCACCACCTGATCGCCTTTCCTGATCTTTTCCATATCGCCTTCTCTCAAGTTCTCGGCGCCCGTCGCGGCCGGCCTTCGCTGCCGGCCCGGCGCTGCAGCCCCGCGCCGCCTGTCACAGCACTTCCGGGGCGAGGGAAATAATCTTCATGAACTGCACGTTGCGCAGCTCGCGCGTCACCGGCCCGAAGATGCGCGTGCCGATCGGCTCGAGCTTGTTGGTCAGCAGCACGGCGGCATTGCCGTCGAACTTGATCAGCGAGCCGTCCGGGCGGCGCACGCCGCGGCGCGTGCGCACCACGACCGCGTCGTAGACCTCGCCCTTCTTGACCTTGCCGCGCGGGATCGCGTCCTTGACGCTGACCTTGATGACGTCGCCGACGGTCGCATAGCGGCGGCGCGTGCCGCCGAGCACCTTGATGCACATCAGGGTGCGGGCGCCGCTGTTGTCGGCGGCGTTGAGCATGGTGCGTAGCTGAATCATGGCTGCATCTTCCTTATCGCTGTCGGCGCCCGGCGCTAGCCCTGCGCGGCGCGCTCGGCCGAACGCTCGACGATGGCGAGCAGGCGCCAGGACTTGCGTCGCGACAGCGGCCGGCACGGCGTGATCGACACGGTGTCGCCCTCGCGCGCCTCGTTGTTCTCGTCGTGTGCCAGCAGCTTGGTGGTGCGGCGCACGTACTTGCCGTAGGTCGGGTGGCGCACCACGCGCTCGATCTCGACCGCGATGGTCTTGTGCATCTTGTTGCTCACCACCTGTCCGGTGAGCGTGCGCACGGCCTTGCCGGCTTCCGTGGTTCCCGTGGTCATGCCTTGCCTCCAGCGCGCAATGCGCGCTGCACCGTCTTCACGCGCGCAATGTTCTTGCGCACCTTGCCGAACTGGTCCGGCTTGACGGCCTGACCGGTCGCACGCTGCAATCGCAGCGCGAATTGTTCCTTGCGCAGCGACATGAGCTCGGTCTGCAGCTCGGCCGCCGATTTCTTGCGCAACTCGCTGGTCTTCATCAGCGCACCTGTCGCTTCACGAAGGTCGTGGACACGGACAGCTTGGCGCCCGCCAGGCGGAAGGCCTCGCGCGCGATCTCCTCGCTGACCCCTTCCATCTCGAACAGCACCTTGCCGGGCTTGACCTTGGCAATCCAGTACTCGACGTTGCCCTTGCCGCTGCCCATGCGCACTTCCAGCGGCTTCTTGGTGATCGGCACGTCGGGGAAGACGCGGATCCAGATCTGGCCGCCGCGCTTGACGTAGCGCGCAATCGCGCGCCGTGCAGCCTCGATCTCGCGCGCAGTCATGCGGGCGCGATCCGTGGCCTTGAGGCCGAAGTCACCGAAGGCCACGGAGCTGCCGCGTATCGCCAGGCCACCGTTGTTGCCCTTGAATTGCTTGCGGTACTTGGTTCGTTTTGGTTGCAACATGATTCGCTACTTGCGTTCTGCGGCGCTGGGCTGTCCCGGGGGGCGCATGGCCCCTCAGGCACCCGCCTCCGCGCCACTGGCGACCGCCGCCGGGGAGGCGCTCGCTGCCACCGCCGGAGCCGCAGCGGCGCCGGCAGCAGCCTCGGGCACGGCCGGTTCGGCTGCCGCGCGCTCCAGCTGCGCCTGGTCGAACACCTCGCCCTTGAATATCCAGACCTTGATGCCGATCACGCCGTAGGTGGTCTTGGCTTCGGCCAGGCCGTAGTCGATGTCGGCGCGGAAGGTATGCAGCGGAATGCGTCCTTCGCGATACCACTCCGTGCGCGCGATTTCCGATCCGTTCAGGCGGCCGGACATGCGCACCTTGATTCCCAGGGCGCCGCTGCGCATCGTGCTCATTACGGCGCGCTTCATGGCGCGCCGGAACATCACGCGCTTCTCGATCTGCTGCGCAATGCTCTCGGCCACCAGCTGCGCATCGAGCTCGGGCTTGCGGATCTCGGAGATGTTGAGGCGCACGTCCAGCACCGCCATGCCGAGCAGCCTGGCGGTCTCGCCGCGCAGCTTCTCGATATCCTCGCCCTTCTTGCCGATCACGATGCCCGGGCGGGCGGTCTGGATGGTGATGTTCACCTTCTTCGCAGCCCGCTCGATCTGCACGCGGCTCACCGAGGCATCGGCCAGCCGCTTCTTCAGGAACTCACGCACGCGAAAATCGGTATGGACCAGCAGCGGGAACTGCTTCTTGGTCGCATACCACTTCGACGACCAGTCGCGCGTGATGCCTAGACGTATGCCGAGCGGGTTTACCTTCTGGCCCATCTGCTAGTCCTTCTTGCCGTCGCTGACGTGTACCGTGATGTGGCTGTTGCGCTTGACGATGCGGTTGCCGCGCCCCTTGGCGCGCGCATGGAAGCGCTTCAGGGAAGGCGCCGCATCGACTTCGATGCGCGCGACTTTCAGCTCGTCGATGTCGGCGCCCAGATTGTTCTCGGCATTGGCAATCGCCGATTCCAGCACCTTGAGCACCAGCCGTGCGCCCTTCTTCGGCATGAACTTCAGGGTCGCAAGCGCGTTGCCCACGCCCTTGCCGCGGACCGTGTCCGCCACCAGCCGGCACTTCTGCGGCGAGATGCGCGCGTGGCGCAATCGAGCGGTTACCTGCATCGCATTACTCCGCCGCCGTCACTTTGCGATCGCCCGAATGCGACTTGAACAGGCGCGTCGGGGAGAACTCGCCGAGCTTGTGGCCGACCATGTTCTCGGTCACCAGCACCGGAATGTGCTGCCTGCCGTTGTGGATCGCCAGTGTCAGGCCGACCATGTCGGGCACGACCATCGAGCGGCGCGACCAGGTCTTGATCGGCCGGCGATCATTCTTCTGCACCGCGGTCTGCACTTTCTTGGCCAGATGCAGATCCACGAACGGACCTTTCTTCAACGAACGAGGCACGCTTATTTCCTCCGCTGCACGATCATGTTGCTCGTGCGCTTGTTACGGCGCGTCTTCTTGCCCTTGGTGTTCCAGCCCCAGGGCGAGACCGGGTGCGGGTTGCCCTGACCGGACTTGCCCTCGCCGCCGCCGTGCGGGTGATCGACCGGGTTCATGGCGAGGCCGCGCACCGTCGGCCGCACGCCGCGCCAGCGCATCGCGCCGGCCTTGCCGTACTGGCGCAGGTTGTGCTCGTCGTTGCCCAGCTCGCCGATGGTGGCGCGGCAATCGATGTGCACCTTGCGCATTTCGCCGGACTTGAGCCGCACGTAGGCATGGATGCCTTCGCGCGAGGTGTACTGCGCCGAACCGCCGGCGCTGCGCGCGAGCTGGCCGCCGCGGCCGGGCTTGAGCTCAATGTTGTGCACCAGCGAGCCGACCGGAATGTGGCGCAGCGCCATGGCGCTGCCACTCTTGATCGGCGACTCGCTGCCGGAGCGGATCTCCTCGCCCTGCTTCAGGCCCTTGGGCGCCAGGATGTAGCGGCGCTCGCCGTCCGCGTAGAGGATCAGCGCGATATGCGCGGTGCGATTCGGGTCGTATTCGATACGCTCGACCACGCCGGCGATGCCGTCCTTGTCGCGGCGGAAATCGATCAGGCGGTATTTCTGCCGCGAGCCGCCGCCGTGATGGCGCGTGGTGATGCGGCCGAAATGATTGCGGGCGCCGGTCTTGCTCTGCGCGACCGTCAGCGGCTCGAACGGACCGCCCTTGTAGAGGTGGCTCTTGCTGATACGCACCTGGAAGCGCGTACCTGGCGACGTGGGCTTGAGTTTCATCAGGGCCATGTTGAGTCGTCCTCGAGTCCTTAGCGCTTGCCCTGCGCTTCGTAGTCAATGCTCTGGCCCGCGGCCAGCCGCACGTAGGCCTTCTTCCAGTCCTGGGTGCGGCCGCTGCGTCCGCCGAAGCGGCGCGTCTTGCCCGGCTCGTTCACGACCTGAACGCCCTGCACCTTGACGTCGAACATGAGCTCCACGGCGCGGCGCACGTCGGTGCGGGTCGCATCGCGGCGCACGCGGAAGGCGTACTGATTGCGCTCCTGCAGGGCGAGCGAGGTCTTCTCGGTCACGTGCGGCGCGAGCAGCACGTTCATGAGGCCTTCCTTGCCCAGCGGTTTGCGAACGGCGGTCATTGCAGGCGCTCCTCCAGCAGTTTCACGGCGCCGACGGTCGCCAGCACCTTCTCGTGCCGCGCCAGGCTCACCGGATTGATCGCCGACGCCGCCAGCAGCTCCACGTGCGGCAGATTGCGCGCCGCCAGAGTAAGCTTCTCGTCCGCCGCCTCGACGATGATCAGCACGTCCTCGAGCGCCAGCGATTTGAGCTGCTGCACCAGCAACTTCGTCTTCGGCGCCTCGACCGCAAACGAGGCCGTCACCACCAGCCGATCCTGCCGCACCAGCTCCGACAACATGGCGCGGATCGCCCCGCGGTACATCTTGCGGTTGACCTTCTGCGTGAAATCGCGCGGCTGCGCGGCGAACGCCCGTCCGCCGCCGACCCAGATGGGACTGCGGATCGAGCCGGCGCGCGCCGAGCCGGTGCCCTTCTGGCGCCACGGCTTCCTGCCGCCGCCGCGCACCTCGGCGCGGGTCTTCTGCGCCTTGGTGCCGGACCGGCCGGCGGCCAGGTAGGCATTGACGACCTGGAACACCAGCGCGGGGTTGTACTCGCGGCCGAAGTTCTCGTCGGAGACCGCAAGTTCGGCCCCGCCATTGGCAACTTTGAGCTTCATGGCCATCACTTCTTGGGCTGGACGGTCTTGTTAGGCTGGACGATCTTGTTGGGCTGGACGGTCTTGCGCGCCGCGCGGCGCGCGGCCTTCACCGAGGCGCGAACGATCACCTGGCCGCCTTCCGAACCGGGCACGGCGCCGCGGATCAGCAGCAGATTGCGGTTCGTATCGACGCCGACGATCTTCAGGTTCTCGGTGGTGCGTCGCACCACACCCATGTGGCCGGACATGCGCTTGCCCGGAAACACGCGGCCCGGCGTCTGGCGCTGGCCAATGGAGCCCGGCACGCGGTGCGAGAGCGACGCGCCGTGGGTCGCCATGCCGCCGGCGAAATTGTGGCGCTTCATGACGCCCGCGTAGCCCTTGCCGATGGTGACGCCGGTGACGTCCACGGCCTGACCTTCCGCAAACACGTCCACCTTGAGCTCGCTGCCCGGCTTGAGATCCGCGCCGTCGGTGCCGCTGAGGCGAAACTCGACCAGTCCGCGGCCCGGCTTGACGTCCGCCTTGGCGAAATGGCCGGCCGCCGCCTGGGACAGCAGCTGCGGGCGGCGCGCGCCGAAGGTGACCTGCACCGAGCGATAGCCGTCGCGCTCGAGCGACTTGACCTGGGTGACCCGATTGGGGAGCACCTCGACGACGGTCACGGGCACGGATTCACCCGTCTCCGTGAAAATGCGCGTCATACCGCACTTGCGGCCGACCAGCCCGATTGCCATGACACAATTCCTCTCAAATGGCACGCACTTCGATTGGCGCGTACCGAACCATTTTCAGGCGTGACTACAGGAGGGCAGCGCCCGCGGCGCCGTTGCTCTCGAGTGGTCTTGGCCCAAAAAAACTGGGCCAACCTCGCCCGATCGACCGCCCGGTTTACCGAAGTGGGCGGGGCTGCCGGACCCGATTGCCGGGTCTCGCGGCCAGCGAAAAAGGCCGCACAGTATAGCAGCTAATCTTGTCTCTTCAAGCGTCTCGTTGCTTCGAGCGGCGCGCTAGTTCAACCGGATCTGCACATCGACGCCCGCCGGCAATTCCAGGCGCATCAGCGCGTCCACGGTCTTGTCGGTCGGGTTCAGGATGTCCATGAGCCGCTTGTGCGTGCGCAGCTCGTACTGATCGCGCGCGTCCTTGTCGGCATGCGGCGAGATCAACAGCGTAAAGCGCTCCATCTTGGTCGGCAGCGGCACCGGGCCGCGCACGGTGGCGCCGGTGCGGCGCGCCGTGTCGACGATTTCCTTCGCCGAATTGTCGATCAGGCGGTGATCGAACGCCTTGAGCCTGATGCGGATGTTCTGATTAGCCATGGTCAACTACCTTCCAGGTGCGTGCCCGGCCCGTCCAGCCGCCGGCGCGCATCGTGTGCTGCTTGAAAATCGGTCACTTCAATATCTTCGAGACCACGCCGGCGCCGACGGTGCGGCCGCCCTCGCGGATCGCAAAGCGCAGGCCCTCCTCCATCGCGATCGGGGCGATCAACTCCACCGTCATCTTGATGTTGTCACCCGGCATGACCATCT
>DAHUYP010000041.1 GCA_027315105.1 Gammaproteobacteria bacterium | reverse complement strand
GCGGAGTAGTTGCCGCTATACGCGCTCGCCTTGCCGTGCTCGATGTTCACCACGCGGTCGACCACGCGGTCGAGGAATTCACGATCATGCGAGATCAGCAGCAGCGTGCCCGCATAGGTGCGCAGCCAGCCTTCGAGCCAGACGATCGCATCCAGATCCAGATGATTGGTCGGCTCGTCGAGCAGCAGCAGGTCCGAGCGGCACATCAGTGCCTGCGCCAGATTCAGCCGCACGCGCCAGCCGCCCGAAAACCCGCGCACCGGCTGGCGCTCGTCGGAACTCCCGAAGCCGAGCCCGTGCATGAGCTGCGCCGCGCGGCTGCGCGCGTCGTAGCCGCCGAGCGCGGCGTAGCGCGCATGCAACTCCCCGAGGCGTGCGCCGTCGTCGGCCTGCTCGGCGACTGCGAGCTCGCGCTCGAGCCGGCGCAGCTCGGCATCGCCGTCCAGCACGAATTCGATGGCCTCGCGATCGCTCGCCGGCAGTTCCTGCGCCACCTGCGCGATCGCCAGCGCCGGCGGCAGGTCGAAGCTGCCGGCGTCGGCGGTCAGCTCGCCGCGCACCAGCGACAGCAGGCTCGACTTGCCGCTGCCGTTCTCGCCGGTGATGCCGACCTTCTCGCCGCGAGCCAGGCTGAACGTGGCGCCGGAGAACAGCAGCCGCTTGCCGCGGCGCAGGCTGAGGTCCGTGAAATTGAGCATGGCTGTGCAAGCGGCCCGAATCGGGCGTGCCCCGTGGGAGGCGCAGCCTATAATCCGGCGCGCTTGCCATCAAGCCGGGTCGCGGCGCCCGCGACCCGGCGGGCTCAATAGGCGGCGAAGACCCCGTAGATGGGCGCCTTGAGAGCGGAGAACGCGCCCGTCGCCGGGCCGATCTCGCTGCCGGTCACGTTGTAGATGAGCAGGCCGTTGTCGGCTGCGACATAGATCTGCCCGGTCGACGCACACGACATGGCATGCGGGTTGGTGAGCGTATTCACGAATTGCGTGCCGATTTCGATGCCGGAGCTGGAGTAACCGCCGCCTTCGCTCTGGCCCTGGCCGGAATTGTCGCTCAGGAAGCCCACGGCCACGATGTTGGCGGGTGCTCCGCCGGAGCTCACGCAGTAGCCGATCGCATACGGCAATTCCCGCGAACCGTTGACCGGCGCCACGAACTGCGTCGCGTAGTTGAAGGTCTGCGCAAGGCTCCCGTTCTCGTTGAATTCGGCGACGCCATAGTTCGCGCCGACGCCCGAGCCGCCGGTGTAATTGGCAACCCAGATGGTCCGGTCGACCGGATCGAACGCGACCCCGGACGGCCCGTAGACCGCCGACGGGAAGCTGATCGCCAGTGGGGCCCCCGCGGCGCTGTAGGCCGTGACCGTCGAGCCGCCGTTGCCGACGTAGAACTGCCGGTTGTTGGAGTCGTAGACGATGCCCCGCGGCGTGTCGAGCCCGGCAAAGCTTCCCGAAGGCAAGCTGACCGGCTGCAGGTTGAACTTGTTGAACGCGACCACGCTGTTGGATGGGGCACCGAGCGTCACGTAGACGTTATTGGCGTCAACCGTGATGCCACCGCCGTTCAGGTTACCGATCGAGCCGGCGGCGGCGGCGGGCAGCGCCGTCGAAGTAAGCTTGTTGCCGTTGGCGTCGAACCCGAACAGGGTCAGCGTCGAGTCGATGACGTACAGCGCCGGAGTCGGCGTTCCGGGCAGCCCGTTATAGCTGGCAATCGGCGGGGCAGAGCTGACGAACGCCGTGCCGCCGGGATAGACCGTGATGTTGTCGGCGGCCCCGGTCATGGACACGAAGACGTTGCCGACTGCATCCACCGCCACGCCTTCCGGTCCGCTCACGCCGTTGCCGTTGATCTGCGGCGTCGGGCACGCAGATGGCGACAGACCAAATGACGCGCCGTAGAAATCGGCGAATGAATACTGGAAGATGCTGTTGTTGTAGAAGCTGGTGACGTAGATGTACGAGGACTGCGCGTCCACCAGCAGGTTCGAGCCGCTGGTGTCGACGTACGCGGCGATTCCCGTCGGGCCCGACGGCATGGTACAGCCGCTGGATGCAATCAAATCGTAGGATGACACCGAGCTGTTGGTGAGCAGCGGATAGGTCGGCGCCTTCGAGCCGTAGATGATGATGGAGTCCGGACTTTGCGTCGGTCCGAGTCCTGCGACCAGGTATTCGCCCAAGTTCAGGGTCACGCCGGCGATGGACAGGTTGGTGATATTTTGGTCGTACAGCACGCCCGGCGCCTGAAACGCCAATTGCGCGCCATCCATGGCCAGAGGACTGGATGACGTCGGCGTGAACCCGGCGGCAGGAGTGCGGCCGTTGGGGGCGAACACCGATATGGAATTGTCCGCATTGGCCGCAGGGTAATTGTTCGCCACGTACACGTTGCCATTGCTGTCCACCGCCACCCCTAGCGGACCATCAAGCCCGCCGCCGCTGATGAGCGCGCCCCCGCCGCTGGCAGTGACTTCCGCATTGTTGTTATGAGTGTCGTACACCGTGACCGAATTGTTGCCGCGATTGGCGACGTAGAGAAAGCCGGCCGCATCCATGGCCAGCCGGACCGGAAGACTCATGTCGCTCGAGGCGATGACCGCCGTCTGTGTCAATGCTGGCAGGCCGCTGTTGATCGCCTCCGAGAACACCAGCACCTGATTGGCGCCGGCGTTGGCGACGTACAGGGTTCCGCCGGAGAACACCATGCCTTGCGGACTGTTCAGGCCGCTGACCGCGACGATGGCGCCCGGATCCGCTATGGTCCCATTGGCAACGCCGTCGGCGTCGCCCGTGCCGCCGTCGGTCATGGTTATGGTGAGCGTGCTGCCGCTGATACTCGCCCCCGGCAGCGGCGCGCAGCTGCCGCTGGCGCATTTTTCGTAGCTGAGTAGATTGAATCCCGCCGGTACCGTGAAAGTCAGCGTGACCGTGGCACCGATCGACAGGCCGGTGATGCTGTAGGTGTACCAGCCGAACGGCGTCGAAATGTCGTGCGGCGCGGCCGCAGGGGCGGACGCGAACTGCGCGCCGCCGATGGTGCCGGCACTGGTCGTCAGTGTCACCGTTCCGGCGGCAGTCGTGAAGGCGCAGCTGCTGCCGGCGCACTTGACGCTGCCACCGGAGGACGATCCGCTGCCCGAGGACGAGGAGCCGGAACTGCTGCCGGAGGAGCTGCTCGTGGATGAGCCGCCGCTGGCAGGGCTGCTGCTCCCTGACTTGCAGCCGGCAACCAGGAAACCCAGGATCATCGCGGCCGCGCACCAGCGGCCAACCGAAACCACATTGCCGATCATCGCTACTCTCCCTGTGCGGACGTGACGGCCTCGCGTCGGTCTCGATGCCGGGGCGAGCTCAGCTCGCCCGGACATGTCATTGCCGCCGAAACGGCGTCACCCATGGCATCCTTGCCAGATCGATCGCGGTCGATGCTGCCATCGCAGCCAACCGAGCGCGTCCCCCAAATTGATTAGTCCGCGCCGCTGGTCACGCGACGCCGCCGAATTCCCGCAGCAGCAGGCGCACCAGATCGGCCTGCCGGTGGGTACCGGTCTTGGCCAGCACGCGCCGCAGATGGGTACGCGCCGTTTCGATCCCGATGCCCAGCCGCAGCGCCAGTGCCGCGATGCCCAGCCCCGCAAGCAACAGCCGCGTCACCCCGGCTTCCGACGGCGTGAGGCCGTACGCCTGCATCAGCCGCGCGCCCGGCGGCAGCGAGCTGCGATCCGGATCGGCAATCGTGACCAGCACGAAGGCCGCCGCCATGTCCGGCGGTCCCGCGCGCACCCGCAGCGGCGTGATCAGCACCGACAGCGCCCGCCTGCGCGACGGGCGCTCCAGCCGCAGTGAGGCCTCATGCCCGACCGTGATGGCGCGATCGAGCGCTCCCTGCAGGCGCGAGGCATCGCGCATTCCGGTCGCGATCAGCTCCCCGCCGCGGATGCGCAGGCCATCGGTCTCACTGCAAATCGCCTGTGCCAGGCGGTTGACGAACTGCAGTTGCCGGGCCCGATCGGTCAGCGCGATGCCCTGATTGAGCCGATCCAGTGCCGCCGTGGCCGCGGCCGCGGCGCCAAACAGCTCCAGATCGGACGTTCGGCGCGAACCGGCCCGAGAGCGCTGCTCGCTCGCCATCCGTGGCCCGACGATGTCCATCGTCTGCGTCCGCCCGTCAGCTGATCGGACTCTTGATGATGTTCCAGCCATCGCTCGGCGGCGGGCGCGGCGGAGCACCGGCGTCGCTCTCGACCCGCTGATAGCGGATGGAAATGGCCGTGGTGTCGTCGACACCGGCCTTCGCCCGCTGCAGTGGCTGCAATTGCACCGCGCGCAGCTTGAATGTCAGATAGGTCTGCTCGCGACCCGACACCAGCCGGGTCAGGCTCAGGGTGGCGGCGGGGAAGCTTCGATGACTGGCTGCCGCGCGCTCGAGCTGCGCGCAGTTCTGCCCGGGGGCGAGCGTGATCGTCAGTCCCGGGGCGCCGCTGAACTGCGCCACGGGGCTGGCAAGCGAGACCAAGCCGGCGGCGCCCGCCATCCCGGGCAGCGAAGCGCCGAGCAATCGGAATTCGTGCGCATGCGCCACCGGCTCAGTGTTAGGGGAGGGCAGTCCCTCCAGCATCAGGTAGGTGCCGGCCAGCGCCGGAGCGGCGCCGAACATTCCGAGTCCGCCGGCGATCGACAGTGCATATCGAATGCGAGGCGGCTTCATCGGTGCGATTGGCCCTGCCCAGGCCAGGCCGGGGTACGGCGGCGCCGGACCCATCGGGCCTGGAACGCTCGAGCCACCGCCGCGCCCGCCGCAGCTCATCAGGCGCCAGGCATCGAGCGGCGTCGGTCGCGCATTCGGGTGACGAGTCCCGCGCCGCAGCGGCTGTTTCGCCGGATTGTGTGATCCCATGCTCGAGAAAGCGGATTTCGTCGGCGAATCGGCTCATGCGCCCCGCGGCGTCGCACCGAGCGGGCACACCAGGCCGGCCGGTGCGCGCGGCGTTCGGGTCACGTAATCCGCCGCGCGGCCGCCGCCGCCAGCGCTGGAGCTGGGGCCCTGGATCGCACCTCGAGCACCGCTGGCATGAGATCATGGATCGCACCCTCCCGAACGCCGGACCCATCAGGATGCTGCCGATTCGACTTCAGCCCGGTCCGGTCGCGATCCTGACGCCGCTGCGGCTGGCCTGGGCATTTGGCGCGCTGCTGCTGCTGCGGCTGCTGTTTCCGTTCTTCGATTCACCCCTGGACCATCTGTTCTCCGACCCGCAGCGTCACTGGAACAATGGCGCGCGATTCCTGCACCCGGATCTCATCGGCGCGGGCGACCCATTCCTGTATCAGGCGTGGATCGCGCTGCTGCAGCGGCTCGCGCTCGGCAGCGTGCCGTTCATCAACCTGGCCAGCGGCGTGCTCTGTGCGCTCATGCCGTTCGGCTGGTACCGCGCGCTGCGCGAGCTGTTGCCCAAGTCCTGGGCGCTGGGCGGCGCCATCGTCATCGGCCTGTGGCCCCAGGGTCTCGGTATTTACGCCTATTTCATGAACGAGACCCTGCTGCTGTCGCTGACCGGCCTGGCCTTCTGGGCGACGCTGCGCGCGCGCCGCAAGGCGGATTCGGCGTCATTCGCGCTGGCCTGCCTCTTGTGGGCCGGCGCTGCGTTCACGCGCACCATCGCCGCGCCGCTGGCGCTGCTGAGCCTGGCGTCCCTGTGGTTCACGCAGCCGCAAAAATGGCGCCGGGTGCTGATCGGCCTGAGCGCCGCCGGCGCCCTGCTGGTCCCGGCGTCCTGGCATTCGAACAGCGTGCTGGGATTCATGGCTCCGCTCGGCAATCTGTACCTGAACGAGATCTATGCCGCCGCCGGCAGCGGCACCATATCGATCGAGGCCGGCCCGGCCGGCAGTTACGTGTTCAGTTCGCCCAGTTTCCACGTTCCGACTTTCTACCCGTTTTCCACATGGACCGGCCGCCGCAGCGGCAGATTCCCCATCCGGGTCGATCCTGCCCACGGACGCCGGGACTGGCAGCGCGAACGCGCGCGCGCGGCCGCCGAGCGCACGTTTCCACGCTGGCAGCAACGTTTGGAGGATCTGGTCTTTCTGCTGTTCGCGCCGAGCTGGCCCGACGACGACCTGCGGTCCGTCAGCGGCACGCTGGCGCTCTGGAGCCGCTGGTTGTGGCTGCCGCTGATCTGCTTCATCGCCTGGGGCGCCGTGCGGCGCGCCTTTCGGGGCTGGGAGTGGCTGCTGCCCGCCTGCGGACTTGGCGCCGTGCTGCTGCTGGCATTGCAGAGCGAAGGCGTGATGGAAGGCCGCTTCCACAAGCCGGTCGAGCCGATCCTGCTGGCCGCCGGTGTCGTGATGCTGCATCGACTGCGCGCCGGCGAGCGCCGCGAAGTGCAGCTCGAGGCCCTGCCGTAGATCGTGAAACAGAGCTGGGATCACCTGCACGCCCGGATTATGTCGAGCCGCGGCGGCGCTCGGCCGCCCGTGCCGCGGCGGATTGTTGCAGAATAGCCTCGGACCGAGTCGCGGTCCGTGCGCGAGCAGTTCCAGTGATGGATGCGGCATGCCCGATCTAGCGCCCTTACCTGCCGTCGAGCTGCTACGCCGCTGGCGCGCCGGCGAGCAGGCCGCGCTCGATCAGCTGTTGCCCCTGGTCTACGAAGAGCTGCGCCGCGTGGCGCGTCGTCACCTGCGCCACGAGCAGGCCGCTCACACGCTGCAGACCACGGCGCTGATCAACGAAGCCTATTTGCGGCTCGTGCAGCAGTCGCCGCCAGACGTTCACAGTCGCACTCATTTTGTCGCACTGTCCTCGCATCTGATGCGCCAGATCCTGGTCGACCACGCGCGCAAGCGCCGCGCGGCCAAACGCCAGGGCGGCTGCCGCATCACGCTGGTGGAAGAGATCACGCCGGCGGCGCCCTCCGGAGCGCCCGACGTCGACGTGGTGGCGGTGGACGAGGCCCTGACGCGACTCACGGCGCTCGACGCGCAGCAGGCGCGCGTCGTCGAGCTGCGCTATTTCGGCGGCCTGACGATCCGCGAGACCTCCGAAGTACTGGGAGTATCGCCGGCCACCGTCAAACGCGACTGGGTGACGGCCCGAGCGTGGCTGCACCGCGAGATAGAGCGGCTATCGGACGCTGCGCCGTGACGCCGGAACGCTGGCAACGCATCAAGACTGCGCTGCACGAGGCCATGCAGCTCGATCCGGCGCCGCGCTTGGCCTACATCGATCGGATCAGCGGCGGCGATGCGGCACTGCGCCGGGAGCTGGAGTCGCTGCTGTCGGCGAACGAGCGCGTACGCGCCACCTTCCTGGAGGCCCCTGCGATCGCCGCAGTGCCGCTGGAGGAGCTGCCGCTGCGCGATCCCCTGCTCGGCCGGCGACTCGGTCCGTATCAGATCGTCGAGGAAATCGGCGCCGGCGGCATGGGCGAGGTCTACCGTGCGGTGCGCGCCGACGATGCCTATCACCAGCAGGTCGCCATCAAGCTGGTCCGGGCTGGTCAGGGCTCGAGCTTCGTGCTCGCCAGGCTCAGGAGCGAGCGCCAGATCCTGGCCGCCCTCGACCACCCGAACATCTCGCGTCTGCTCGACGGCGGCACCACCGCAGAGGGCGTGCCCTACCTCGTCATGGAGCTCATCGAGGGCGAGCCGATCCACCAGTATTGCGATCGGCACCGGCTCGATACCAACGCCCGGCTGCGGCTGTTCGTCCAGGTCTGCTCGGCGGTCCACTACGCCCATCAACGCCTGATCATCCACCGCGACATCAAGCCCGGCAACGTACTGGTGACATCGCAAGGCACCCCGAAGCTGCTGGACTTCGGCATCGCCAAGATCCTCGAGCCCAGGACACTGGCGGTACCGACTACTGCCACCGCCAGCGTCATTCGCCTCTTTACCCCGGCCTACGCCAGCCCCGAGCAGCTCAAGGGCGAGGGCATCACGACCGCCAGCGACGTCTATTCACTCGGCATCGTCCTCTATGAGCTGCTGACGGGCCGCAATCCGCAAGAGATGACCTCGCCCGGGCAGAGCGGATTCCCGAAGCCCAGTGCCGCCGTGCGCTCCGGGCCGCCGGCGGATGCCGGCCGCCCCCGCGCGCGCGCCGGCAATCACGCGCTCGGCAGGCGATTGGCCGGCGACCTGGACAACATCGTCCTGATGGCAATCCGGCGCGAGCCCGAGCGGCGCTATGCCTCGGCCGAACAGTTCGCGACCGATATCGAGCGTCACCTGGGCCATCTGCCGGTGGTCGCGCGCAAGGACACGCTGCGCTACCGCGCCGCCACCTTCGTGGCGCGGCACACGGCGGCCGTGACGGCGAGCCTGCTGGTCGCCGTGTCGCTGCTCGGCGCCGTGGTCGTGACCCTGAACGAAGCGCATGTTGCACGCATCGAGCGTGCGCGCGCGGAGCGCCGCTTCGATGACGCGCGCCGGCTCGCCAATTCGCTGATGCGCGAGATCTACGGCTCGATCAAGGATCTGCCGGGAGCCACGCCGGCGCGCCGGCTGCTGGTCGGCAAGGCGTTGGAGTACCTGGACGGGCTGTCGGCCGACGCGCTGGGCGATGCCGCGCTCGAGCGCGAGCTGGCCACCGCCTATTCGCTGGTCGGCGACGTCCAGGGCAATCCGTTCTACGCCAATCTGGGTGACCCGCGCGGCGCGCTCGCCAGTTATCGCAAGGCGCTGGCGATCCGCGAACGCCTGGCCGCCGCGGCCCCCGCCGACCCGGACGCCGTGCGCGCGCTCTCCGGCAGCTACAACCAGGTGGGCTCCGCATTGAGCGGCCAGCGGGACTTCGCCGGCGCCCTGGCCAGCTATCGCGATGCGCTCAGGCTGCTCGAGCGCGTGGACGCCGGCAGCAGCGACCCGAAGGTGCTGGATCAATACGCGGGGGCCTGCTTCTACGTTGCCATCGCCGCGCAGCGCGTGGGCGACCTCGATCTGGCCGAAGCCAGCATCCGCAAGGCGGCCGCCATCCGCGATGCCATCGTCGCCACCGATCCGGTCGAGGCCAGGCAAATCCGCACCCATAGCGCCGGCGATCATTCGGGCGCGGCCCAGATCCTGGCGAGCAAGGCTCTCTACCCGTCGGCGCTCGACGAGCAACGCAAGGCGGCAGCGATCGTCACCGCTCTGGCGACCGAGGATCCGGACGACGCCACGGTCCAGGCATTCGTCGCGGAGAGCGTGGAGCAGCTCGGGCGATTGCAGGAGAAAGCCGGCCAGGCGGGTGAAGCGCTGCGCAGCTATCGCCGCAGCCGGCAGATCCTCGAGCCCATGCTCGCGGCCGACCCGAAGAACGCCTTCGCGCGCTCGATCCTGGCGGACGCAACGACAGGAATCGGCACGCTGGAGGCGCAGTCGGGTGCCATCGCCGACGCCTTGCGCGATCTGCATCAGGCCTTGGCGCTGATCGAGCCCCTGGGTGCCGCGGATCCGCACGACCCGGAGGTGCGCGCGACGTTCGCCAACGCCTACTCCGGCCTGGGGCTCGCCTACGAGGCCCAGGCCGCGGGGCGCGGCGAGCCGGCGTGGCGACGCAGCCAGGATCTTCAGACCGCGTGCACCTGGTACCGCAAGAGCGCGCTCACCTGGTCGGATCTGCAACGCCAGGGCTCGCTGGCGGCCGGGGAACACGATACTCCCGCGGCTGCCGGCACGGCGCTGGCCAAGTGCGAAGCCAGCGCGGCGCGCGCCGCGCACCCCTGACGCCGCGACGCCACGACACCGCCGGCCGGCTGATGCCGGAAGCGTCATGGCGACGCTTCCGGTGCCCGAAGAGCCCGCGGCTCAGCCGGCCGCGCTCTCTTCCTCGCCGACGCTCACCTCGTCCATGTCGCCGACCGTACCGCCGACGTCCATGAAGCTCCGGCGCCCGCTCTCGTCGAGCTTGCGCCGCCGATGGGCGTGAGCCGCAAAGCCCGTGCCCGCCGGTATCAGCCTTCCGACGATCACGTTCTCCTTCAGGCCGCGCAGATCGTCCTTCAGACCGCGCACCGCGGCTTCGGTCAGCACGCGCGTGGTCTCCTGGAACGACGCCGCCGAGATGAAGGACTCGGTCGCCAGCGACGCCTTGGTGATGCCGAGCAGCACCGGCTGCAGGCGCGCCGCCTGCTTGCCATCGGTCGCGACGCGATCATTGATGTCGAGCGCGCGCGAGCGATCGATCTGCTCGCCTCGCAGCAGGCTGGTCTCCCCGGCCGCCACCACCTCGGTCTTGCGCAGCATCTGGCGGATGATCACTTCGATGTGCTTGTCGTTGATCTTCACGCCCTGCAGACGGTAGACGTCCTGGATCTCGCGCACCAGATAGTTCGCCAGCGCCTCGACGCCCTGCAGGCGCAGGATATCGTGCGGATTCGGCTCGCCGTCGGCGATCACCTCGCCGCGCTCCACGGTTTCGCCCTCGAACACGTTGAGCTGGCGCCACTTCGGGATCAACTCCTCGTACTTCTCGCCGTCATCGCTCGTGATCACGAGCCGGCGCTTGCCCTTGGTCTCCTTGCCGAAGCTCACGGTACCGCTCTTCTCGGCCAGGATCGCCGGGTCCTTCGGCTTGCGCGCCTCGAACAGATCCGCCACCCGCGGCAGACCGCCGGTGATGTCGCGGGTCTTCGACGACTCCTGCGGGATGCGCGCGATGATGTCGCCGACCGACACCTTGGCGCCGTCCTCGAGGTTGATCAACGCGCCCGGCGGCAGCGTATAGACGGCCGGAATGTTGGTGTTCGCGAACGTCACTTCCTTGCCCTTGGCGTTCAGCAGCTTGATGGTCGGACGCAGGTCCTTGCCGCCGCGCTGCTTGGAGTCGAGCACCACGGTGCTCGAAAGACCCGTCACCTCATCCACCTGCGAGGCCACGGTCAGGCCGTCGACGAAGTCCTGGAACTTGATGAAGCCCGCCACTTCGGTGACCACCGGATGGGTATGCGGGTCCCAGGTTGCGACCACCTGGCCACCCTGGACCCGCGCGCCTTCCTTGGCCGTTATGGTGGCGCCGTACGGAATCTTGTAGCGCTCGCGCTCGCGGCCGAATTCATCGACCACGCCGAGCTCACCAGAACGCGACACCGCCACCAGGTGTCCCTTCTCGTGCTCCACGGTCTTGATGTGATGGAATCGCAGCGTGCCCTTGTTGCGTATCTCCACGCTGCTCGCCGCCGCCGCCCGCGAGGCCGCGCCGCCGATGTGGAACGTGCGCATGGTCAATTGCGTGCCGGGCTCGCCGATCGACTGCGCCGCGATCACACCGACCGCCTCGCCGATGTTGATCAGGCGTCCGCGCGCCAGGTCGCGGCCGTAGCACTTGGAGCACACGCCGTAGCGCGTCTGGCAGCTGATCGGCGAACGCACGTTGATCTGATCGACGCCCTCCTGCTCCAGCAGGCGTACCAACTGCTCATCGAGCAGCGTGCCGGCCTCGACCAGCACCTCTTCCCTGCCCGGCTTCAGCACTTCGGTAGCGGTCACGCGTCCGAGTACCCGCTCGCCCAGGCCTTCGACCACGTCGCCGCCTTCCACCAGCGGCGCCATCGACAGGCCGCCGGTGGTGCCGCAATCCTCTTCCGTCACCACCAGGTCCTGGGCGACGTCCACCAGGCGCCGGGTCAGGTAACCCGAGTTCGCGGTCTTCAAGGCGGTATCCGCCAGGCCCTTGCGCGCGCCGTGCGTCGAGATGAAGTACTGCAGTACGTTCAGCCCTTCGCGGAAATTGGCGGTGATCGGCGTCTCGATGATCGAGCCGTCCGGCTTGGCCATCAGGCCGCGCATGCCGGCGAGCTGGCGGATCTGCGCCGCGGAGCCGCGCGCTCCGGAGTCGGCCATCATGAAGATCGAGTTGAACGACTTCTGCCGATGCTTCGCGCCCCGGGCGTCGACCGCCTCTTCGCTGCCGAGCTTCTCCATCATGGCCTTGGCAACCTGGTCGTTGGCGCGCGACCAGATGTCCACCACCTTGTTGTAGCGCTCGCCGTTGGTGACCAGACCCGAGGCGTACTGCTCCTGGATCTCCTTGACCTCACGATCGGCCGCCGCCACCAGCTTGGTCTTCTGCTCCGGGATCACGATGTCGTCGATGCCGAACGACACCGCGGCACGGGTCGCTTAGTGAAAGCCGGTGTACATCAGCTGGTCGGCGAAGATGACCGTCTCCTTCAGGCCCAACGCGCGATAGCAGGCGTTGATGCAGGCCGAGATCACCTTCTTCGTCATGTCCTGGTTGATCAGGTCGACCGACAGGCCGCGTGGCAGGATCTCCGACAGCAGCGCCCGGCCGACGGTCGTGGTGACCAGGCGGCGGCGCGGCTTGAGCTCGCCGTCCTCGTTCACGTATTCGCGCAGGCGGACCTTGATCTTGGCCTGCAGGTCGACCGTCCGGCTCTCGTAGGCGCGGTGTACTTCCTGCACGTCGGCGAAATACATGCCTTCGCCGGCGGCACCGACGCGCTCGCGCGTCAGGTAGTACAGGCCCAGCACCACGTCCTGCGAAGGCACGATGATCGGATCGCCGTTGGCGGGCGAGAGGATGTTGTTCGACGACATCATCAGTGCGCGCGCCTCGAGCTGCGCCTCCAGCGACAGCGGCACGTGCACCGCCATCTGGTCGCCGTCGAAGTCGGCGTTGAATGCGGTGCAGACCAGCGGGTGCAACTGGATCGCCTTGCCTTCGATCAACACCGGCTCGAAGGCCTGGATGCCCAGCCGGTGCAGCGTCGGCGCACGGTTCAACAGCACCGGATGCTCGCGAATGACCTCCTCGAGGATGTCCCACACCTCCGGCCCCTCGCGCTCCACCAGGCGCTTGGCCGCCTTGATGGTCGAGGCGTCGCCGCGCAGCTGCAGCTTGTGGAAGATGAACGGCTTGAACAGCTCGAGCGCCATCTTCTTCGGCAGTCCGCACTGGTGCAGTCGCAGGGTCGGACCGACCACGATGACCGAGCGGCCGGAATAGTCGACCCGCTTGCCGAGCAGGTTCTGGCGAAACCGTCCCTGCTTGCCCTTGATCATGTCGGCCAGCGACTTGAGCGGCCGGCGATTGGTGCCGGTGATCGCGCGGCCGCGACGGCCGTTGTCCAGCAGCGCGTCGACCGCTTCCTGCAGCATGCGCTTTTCGTTGCGCACGATGATGTCGGGCGCCGACAGCTCGAGCAGGCGGCGCAGGCGATTGTTGCGATTGATGACGCGGCGGTAGAGGTCGTTCAGGTCCGAGGTCGCGAAGCGGCCGCCGTCGAGCGGCACCAGCGGCCGCAGATCAGGCGGCAGCACCGGCAGGACGGTCATGACCATCCACTCCGGCTTGTTGCCCGACTCGATGAACGACTCGATCAGCTTCAGCCGCTTCGACAGCCGCTTGAGCTTGGTCTCGGAGGCCGTGGCGCCCATGTCCTCGCGGACTTTGACGACTTCGGCCTTCAGATCCATGGTACGCAGCAGCTCGTACACGGCCTCCGCGCCCATGCGCGCGTCGAATTCGTCGCCGTGCTCTTCGATCGCCTCGAGGTACATCTCGTCGGTCAGCAGCTGGCCGCGCTGCATCGGCGTCATGCCCGGATCGATGACGACGAAGGCCTCGAAATACAGCACGCGCTCGATCTCGCGCAGCGTCATGTCGAGCATCAGGCCGATGCGCGACGGCAGCGACTTCAGGAACCAGATGTGCGCCACCGGGCTCGCGAGCTCGATGTGGCCCATGCGCTCGCGCCGCACCTTCGACTGCGTGACCTCGACGCCGCACTTCTCGCACACGACGCCGCGGTGCTTGAGGCGCTTGTACTTGCCGCACAGGCACTCGTAGTCCTTCACCGGTCCGAAGATCTTGGCGCAGAACAGACCGTCCCGCTCCGGCTTGAAGGTCCGGTAGTTGATGGTCTCGGGCTTGCGCACCTCGCCGTACGACCAGGCCCGGATCATCTCCGGCGAGGCGAGGCCGATCTTGATCGAGTCGAAATGCTCGACCGGCGCCTGCTGCTTGAAGAGCTTGAGTAGATCTTTCATGGGTTCACCTCGAGGCGTCAGCCTCAGTCCTGCTCGAGTTCGACATTGATGCCGAGCGAGCGGATTTCCTTGACCAGCACGTTGAACGACTCGGGCATTCCCGCCTTCATCTCGTGGTTGCCGTCGACGATGCTCTTGTACATCGCGGTGCGTCCCACGGTGTCGTCGGACTTCACGGTCAGCATCTCCTGCAGCGTGTAGGCCGCGCCGTAGGCCTCGAGCGCCCAGACCTCCATCTCACCGAAGCGCTGGCCGCCGAATTGCGCCTTGCCGCCGAGCGGCTGCTGCGTGACCAGGCTGTACGGCCCGGTCGAGCGGGCGTGCATCTTGTCGTCCACCAGGTGATTGAGCTTGAGCATGTACATGTAGCCCACGGTCACCTGCCGGTCGAAACGCTCGCCGGTGCGGCCGTCGAACAGCCAGGTCTGGCCCGACAGCGGCACGTCGGCCAGCTCCAGCAGCCCCTTGATGTCGCGCTCGCTGGCGCCGTCGAACACCGGCGTCGCCATCGGCACCCCGTCCTTGAGATTGCGTGCCAGCTCCGCGAGCTCCTTCTCGTTGAGCTCCTCGAGGCGTTCCGACTGTCCGCCGGTGGCGTTGTAGATCTTGCCGAGGAACGCGCGCATCTCGGCGTCCCGGGCCTGCGCCTCGATCATGCGCCCGATCTTCAGCCCCAGCCCCTTGGCCGCCCAGCCCAGGTGCGTCTCGAGCACCTGGCCGACGTTCATGCGCGACGGCACGCCGAGCGGGTTGAGGACGATATCGACCGGGGTGCCGTCTTCGAGGTACGGCATGTCTTCCACCGGCACGATGCTCGAGATCACGCCCTTGTTGCCGTGCCGGCCGGCCATCTTGTCGCCCGGCTGCACGCGGCGCTTCACGGCCAGATAGACCTTGACCATCTTGAGCACGCCGGGGGCCAGATCGTCGCCCGCCGTGATCTTGGCGCGCTTCTCCTCCAGGCGCTTCTCGAACGCCTTCTGCTGGGTCTGCAGGCGCTCGGCAGCCGCTTCCAGCTGGCCGTTGGCGTCCTCGTCGTCCAGGCGGATCTGGAACCACTCCTCGCGCGGCAGGGATTCCAGGTACTCGGCGGTGATCCTCGAGCCGCTCTTGAGCTTCCTCGGTCCCGCGGCCGCCGAGTGATTGAGCAGCATGCCGCGCACGCGCTGATACAGGTCCTCCTCGAGAATGCGGCGCTGATCCTGCAGGTCCTTGCGCACCCGCTCGATCTCGGCCTTCTCGATCGACTGCGCGCGCGAGTCCTTCTCGATGCCGTCGCGCGTGAACACGCGCACGTCGATCACGGTGCCGTCCATGCCCGGCGGCACGCGCAGCGAGGTATCCTTCACGTCCGAGGCCTTCTCGCCGAAGATCGCCCGCAACAGCTTTTCTTCCGGTGTCAGCTGCGTCTCGCCCTTCGGCGTGACCTTGCCGACCAGAATGTCGCCTGCCCGCACTTCGGCGCCGATGAAGGCGATGCCCGCCTCGTCGAGCTTCGCCAGGGCCGCGTCACCGACGTTGGGAATCTCGGCCGAAATCTCCTCCGGACCGAGCTTGGTGTCGCGCGCGACGCAGGTCAGTTCCTCGATGTGAATGGTCGTGAAGCGGTCTTCCTGCACCACGCGCTCGGAGATCAAGATCGAGTCCTCGAAGTTGTAGCCGTTCCAGGGCATGAATGCGACCAGCATGTTCTGGCCGAGGGCCAGCTCGCCCAGATGGGTCGACGGGCCGTCTGCGAGCACGTCGCCGCGCGCGATCCTGTCGCCCGCATTGACCAGCGGACGCTGGTTGATGCAGGTGTTCTGGTTCGAGCGCGTGTATTTCGTCAGGTTGTAGATGTCCACGCCCGGCTCGCCCGCCAGGGTCTCGTCGTCGTTCACGCGCACCACGATGCGTGAGGCGTCCACCGAATCGACCATGCCGCCGCGCCGCCCCACCACCGCCACGCCCGAGTCGATCGCCACCGGCCGCTCCATGCCGGTGCCGACCAGCGGCGTCTGCGAACGCAGCGTCGGCACCGCCTGGCGCTGCATGTTCGAGCCCATGAGGGCGCGGTTGGCGTCGTCGTGCTCGAGGAACGGGATCAGCGACGCAGCCACCGACACGATCTGCTTCGGCGACACATCCATGTAGTTGATGCGGTCGGTCGGCATCAGGGTGAACTCACTCTGATATCGGCAGGACACCAGCTCGTCGGCCAGCTCGCCGTTCGGGCCGGTGCGGGCGTTGGCCTGCGCGATCGCAAACTCGCCCTCCTCGATGGCCGACAGATAGTCGATCTGATCGGTGACGCGCCCGTCCACGACGCGCCGATACGGCGTCTCGAGGAAGCCGTAGTGATTGGTGCGCGCATACACCGACAGCGAATTGATCAGGCCGATGTTCGGGCCTTCCGGCGTCTCGATCGGGCACACGCGCCCGTAGTGCGTCGGGTGCACGTCGCGCACTTCGAAGCCGGCGCGCTCACGCGTCAGGCCGCCCGGGCCGAGCGCCGACACGCGCCGCTTGTGCGTCACTTCCGACAGCGGATTGTTCTGATCCATGAACTGCGAGAGCTGCGAGGAGCCGAAGAACTCCTTGACCGCCGCCGCGACCGGCTTGGCGTTGATCATCTCCTGCGGCATCAGCGGCTCGGACTCGGCGATCGTCAGGCGCTCCTTGACCGCGCGCTCCACGCGCACCAGGCCGACGCGGAAGGCGTTCTCGGCCATCTCCCCGACGCTGCGCACGCGGCGATTGCCGAGGTGATCGATGTCATCGACCGTGCCGTTGCCGTTGCGGATGTCGATCAGCACCTTGAGCACGTCGAGGATGTCGTCCTTCGACAGGATCTGCGAGCCGGTGATCTCCTTGCGGCCGACGCGCCGGTTGAACTTCATGCGTCCAACGGCCGACAGATCGTAGCGCTCGAGGTTGAAGAACAGGTTGTTGAACAGGTTCTCGGCCGCATCCTTGGTCGGCGGCTCGCCGGGACGCATCATGCGATAGATCTCGACCAGCGCCTCGAGGCGCGTCTTGGTCGGATCGATGCGCAGCGTGTCGGAGACGTACGGACCGCGGTCCAGATCGTTCACGTACAGCGTGTGGATCTCGCTGACGCCGGCCTCGATGAGCTTCTGCAGGCTGGCGGCGGTCAGCACCTCGTTGGCCTTGGCGATGATCTCGCCGGTATCGGTGTTGACCACGTCATGCGCCAGGATCTTGCCGTGCAGGTATTCGCGCGGCACCGGCAGCTGCTTGACGCCCGAGTCCTCGAGCTGGCGCACGTGGCGGGCCGTGATGCGCCGGCCCTCCTCGACGATCACCTGATCGCCGATGCGAATCTCGAAGATCGCGGTCTCGCCGCGCAGGCGCTGCGGCACCAGCCGCATGGCGGCGGTCTCCTTGCCGAGCTCGAAGGTGTTCTTCTCGAAGAACGTGTCCAGGATCTCGCTCTCGTTCATGCCGAGCGCGCGCAGGATGATCGTCACCGGCAGTTTGCGCCGCCGGTCGATGCGCGCGAACACGCAGTCCTTCGGATCGAACTCGAAGTCGAGCCAGGAGCCGCGGTAGGGGATGATGCGCGCCGAGAACAGCAGCTTGCCGGAGGAGTGGGTCTTGCCGCGGTCGTGATCGAAGAACACGCCCGGAGAGCGATGCAGCTGCGAGACGATGACGCGCTCGGTGCCGTTGACGATGAAGGTGCCGTTGTCGGTCATCAGCGGCAGCTCGCCGAGATAGACCTCCTGCTCGCGCACGTCCTTGATCGGTTTCTTCGCGCCCGCCGCCTCCTTGTCATAGACGATCAGGCGCACTTTCACGCGCAGCGGCGCCGCGTAGGTTAGTCCGCGCAACTGGCATTCCTTGACGTCGAACACCGGCTCGCCGAGCCGGTAGTTGACGTATTCGAGCACCGCATTGCCCGAATAGCTGCTGATCGGGAACACGCTCTTGAAGGCGGCATGCAATCCGGTGCCATGGCGCTGGTCTTCGGGCACCTCTGCCTGCAGAAAGCTGCGATAGGAATCGAGCTGGATCGCGAGCAGATACGGCACCTCAAGAATGCTCGGCTGGCGGCCGAAATTCTTGCGAATGCGCTTCTTCTCGGTGAATGAATAAGGCATCGTGTCACCCTCTCACAAGCGAACCCAAAAGCGTCAAGGCGCACGCGGGGAGCGCAGCCGGCACGACTGGCCGACTCCGCTCCCGCGCGCGATGGGCGGTGCGGGACACAAGGCGCGAGGCCCCAGGTCCCATGCGGCGCATGGAGGTTATTTGACCTCCACCTTGGCGCCGGTTTCTTCGAGTTTCTTCTTGATGGTTTCGACGTCACCCTTCGAGACGGCTTCCTTGACCGTCGCCGGCACACCCTCGACCAGGTCCTTGGCTTCCTTCAGGCCCAGGCCCGTGATCTCGCGGATGACCTTGATCACGGTCACCTTCTTGTCCGCCGGGTACTCCTTCAGAGTAACGGTGAACTCGGTCTGCTCCTCGACCGGAGCCGCAGCAGCAGCGCCCGCCGGACCCGCCGCCACGGCCACCGCGGCCGCCGCGGTCACCCCGAACTTCTTCTCCATGTCAGCGATCAGCTCGACCACCTCGATGACGCTCATCTTGGCGATTGCGTCGAGGATCTCGTCTTTCGATACAGCCATTGTCGTCTCCTGAAATGCGTTTGACGTCAATCAGATCAGGCAGCCTGGGCCTGCTTCTGATCGCGCACCGCTGCGAGCGTGCGCACGAGTTTCGATGGTGCCGCTGCGAGTGTGGCGACGAGTTTCTGGATCGGCGCCCGCATGACGCCCATCAACATCGCCAGCGCTTGCTCGCGGTTCGGCAGACTTGCCACCCGGTCCAGATCCTTCGCCGACAGCAGTTGCCCGCCGAGCGAAACGGCCGTCGCGACCAGCTTGTCGTTGTCCTTCGAGAAGGCCTTGACCACGCGCGCAGCCGCGCCGGGATCATCCTTCGAGAAGGCCAGCACCAAGGGCCCCTTCAGCACCGGACCCAAGCATTCGAACGAAGTCCCGGCAACGGCCTTGCGCGCCAGCGTGTTCTTGACCACACGCATGTACACGCCGGCCACGCGCGCCTTCGAACGCAGCTCGGTCATCTGCGACACGGTCAAGCCTCGGTATTCGGCAGCGACCACGGACAGAGCCTTGGACGCCACCGCACTGACCTCGGCCACCAGCGCTTTCTTGTCTTCCAGGTTGAGAGCCATTGAACCTCCTGGCCTTGAAGATCACCGTTAAGGCAACCGGCTCGGTTGCCCCGTACCCGGAACGCGCCTTGCGGCGCGTTCCACCCTTGACGGTGATCCCCTCCAGGCACGACCCTGGCCGAGGGCGTCACCATCATCTGCGCAGGCGGTGCTTTAAGAACCCACTCGGACTGTCCGGCCGACGGGTTCGCCTGCGGTCTTCGATGATGGCCGGCGATCGCGCCGGCCCGCACCAAACCAAAATTCACCGAGCCGGGGACTACAACCCCAGGCTCGACTGATCGACCGCAATCCCCGGACCCATGGTCGAGGACACGGTGACCCGCTTCAGATAGATGCCCTTCGACGCCGCGGGCTTCGCCTTCTGCAGATCGCCCAGCAGCGCCAGCAGGTTCTCCCTGAGCGCGCCGGTCTCGAAGTTCGCACGGCCGATCGGCGCATGCACGATGCCCGCCTTGTCGACTCGATAGCGCACCTGTCCGGCCTTGGCGTTCCTGACCGCGCCGGCGACGTCGGGCGTCACGGTGCCGACCTTCGGATTCGGCATCAGGCCGCGCGGACCCAGGATCTGGCCGAGCTGACCGACGATGCGCATCGCATCCGGGCTGGCGATCACGACGTCGAAGTTGAGCTCGCCGGCCTTGACCTTCTCGGCCAGGTCCTCGAGGCCAACGATTTCGGCGCCGGCGGCGCGGGCGGCATCCTGATTCTTGCCGCTCGTGAACACCGCTACACGCACCGACTTGCCGGTGCCGTGCGGCATCACCGTGGAGCCGCGCACCTGCTGGTCGGACTTGCTGGCGTCGATGCCGAGGTTCACCGAGGCGTCGATCGACTCGGCGAACTTCGCGGTCGCGAATTCCTTCACCAGCGCGAGTGCCTCGTCCAGCGGATAGTGCTTGCCGGGAACGAGCTTGGACTTCCAGGCCTTGACACGCTTTGCGACGGCGCCCATGACTACAGGCCCTCCACGTCGACGCCCATGCTGCGCGCGCTGCCGGCGATCGTGCGCACGGCCGCCTCCAGACCGGCGGCCGTCAGGTCCGGCTGCTTGGTCTTGGCGATTTCCTCGAGCTGCGTGCGCGTGATCTTGCCGACCTTGGCGGTATTGGGGGCGCCGCTGCCCTTTTCAATGCCGATCGCCTTGCGGATCAGCACCGAGGCCGGCGGCGTCTTCATCACGAACGTGAAGCTGCGGTCCGAGTAGACCGTGATCACGGTCGGGATCGGCAGGCCCTTCTCCAGCTTGGTCGTCTGCGCATTGAACTGCTTGCAGAACTCCATGATGTTCACGCCCTGCTGACCGAGCGCGGGCCCGATCGGCGGCGACGGATTGGCTGCGCCCGCCGGCACCTGCAGCTTGATGTAACCCTGAACTTTCTTGGCCATGTCTCATCCGTCCCTTGGGTAGTTAGCGCCGTCAGGCTCCCCAGTGCTTTCCGTGCGATTCCGCCGGCACGCTCCGTGCGCCGGACTCACTCCAATCAGGCTCTCTCAGACCTTCTCGACCTGCGAGAAGTCCAATTCCACCGGGGTGGAGCGGCCCAGAATCTGGACCGCGACCTGCAGCCGGTTCTTCTCGTAGTTCACGCTCTCGACCACGCCGTTGAAGTCGTTGAACGGCCCGTGAACCACCCGCACCACCTGCCCGGGCTCGAACAGCACCTTCGGCCGCGGCTTGTCGACGCCTTCCTCGACGCGCTGCAGGATCCGGTTGGCTTCCTTCTCGGAAATCGGCGCCGGCTTGTCGCTGGTGCCGCCGATGAAGCCGAGCACCTTGGGCACATCGCGCACCAGATGCCAGGTCTGCTCGTCCATTTCCATCTGCACCAGCACGTAGCCCGGGTAGAACTTGCGCTCGCTGCGCCGCTTCTGCCCATCGCGCATCTCGACCACCTCTTCGGTGGGCACGAGGATCTCGCCGAACCTGGCCTCGAGGCCGTCGCGCTTGATGCGATCCTTGAGGGCCTCGGCCACGCGGTGCTCGAAGTTCGAATACGCATGCACGACATACCAGCGCAACGCCACGATCTAGCCTCCCTGCCCGGTCAGGAGCCGCGTGGCCCAGGACAGGAACAAATCCAGCACCCAGAAGAACAGGCCCGCCACGATCACGAAGGCGAACACCGCAAGAGTGGTCATGCCGGTTTCCTGTCGAGTCGGCCAGACCACCTTGCGCAGCTCGGCGCGCGAATCGAGCACGAACTGCCAGAACGCCCTGCCGGTGGCCGAGGCCGCGAACACCGCCGCCGCCAGCACCACACCGGCCACGACCGACAGCCAGCGCACCCAGTCGGCCTGCGCGCGCAACACGTAGTACGCCGCGATGCCGCCGAGCACCAGCAGGATCGCCGCCACGAGCTTCGCAGTGTCGGCTCCGCCGCCGACACTTTGTTCTGGAACCGCATCGTTCATCGAGTTGATCGCCGCCTAAAGTCAACCACGTCCATCAAGGCGCTCTTGTTCGGAGCTGGCAGGCCAGGAGGGAATCGAACCCCCAACCTGCGGTTTTGGAGACCGCCGCTCTGCCAATTGAGCTACTGGCCTGCTGTCGTCACTTCAATATCTTCGAGACCACGCCGGCGCCGACGGTGCGGCCGCCCTCGCGGATCGCAAAGCGCAGGCCCTCCTCCATCGCGATCGGGGCGATCAACTCCACCGTCATCTTGATGTTGTCACCCGGCATGACCATCT
>DAHUYP010000039.1 GCA_027315105.1 Gammaproteobacteria bacterium | reverse complement strand
GGGCCCGCGTGCCCGGCCTCGCGGCCTGCAGTCCTGGGCCATTGCATGCCAAATCGCCGCCCGCCGCGGCGCCGGCTCGCCCTATGCTGCGCCGGCATGGACGCGCTGGACTGGCAACTTGCGCTGGGCCGCGCCCCCGGGCTGACGGCCAGGCTGTTGCGCACGGCGCTGGCCGCGCTCGGCAGCGCGCGCTGGGGCGCGCCCGGGACCGAGGAGTTGTTCGGGCAGCGCGCTCATGCCCTGGACGCGCTCGGCTGGCCGCCCGCCGCGCGGGCCGCCTTGCGGGCGCCGGACAGCGCGCGCATCGCCGCCGACCGCCGCTGGGTCGAACGCGAGCGCATCGTTCTACTCGATGCCGCCGACCCGCTCTACCCACCGCTGCTGGCCCATCTGCCGACGGCGCCGGCGCTGCTGTACGTGCGGGGCGACGCGGCGACCCTCGGCACCCCGCAGCTGGCGATGGTCGGCAGCCGTAATCCCACTCAACCCGGACGGCGCACCGCGCAAGAATTTGCGGCATATCTGTCGCGTGCGGGACTGACTATCACCAGCGGCCTGGCGCTGGGGATCGATGCCGCGAGCCACGAGGGCGCGCTGCGAAGCTCCGGGCGTACCGTCGCCGTGCTCGCTACCGGCCTGGATGATGTCTACCCACCGCAGCATCGCGCGCTTGCAGCGCGAATCGCGGCCCAGGGTGCACTGGTGAGCGAATTCCCACCCGGAACCCCGCCGCTGAGGGCCAACTTCCCGCACCGCAACCGCATCATCAGCGGCCTGAGCGCCGGCACGCTGGTGGTCGAGGCAGCGCGCCGCAGCGGCTCGCTGATCACGGCGCGCCTGGCCGGCGATGCCGGGCGCGAGGTCTTCGCCATCCCCGGCTCGATTCACAATCCCATGGCCCGTGGCTGCCACAGCCTGATCCGTGCCGGCGCCAAGCTGGTGGAAAATGCCGCCGACATCCTCGATGAACTTAGATTTGCCCATCCAAAACAAGAAGTTATGTTCGACGCCGCAGGCCACGACAGCCGTGCGCGCGGGCTGGGGACGTTGGACAAGGAGTACAAAATCCTGTTAGATGCCCTTGGGTTCGCGCCGGCCAGCCTCAGTTCGCTGGTGGAGCGAACCGGCCTTCCAAGCCAATCCGTGGCCTCCATGTTGCTGATTCTGGAGCTCGGGGGCACCGTGGGATTGCATGCGGGCGGTCGATATGCCCGCTTGTAGACGCCGGCGGCTCCCAGCGCCGGGCGCGAGCAGCTTGAACCGACTGGCCGCCGCGGCGGCCTCGAAATTGAGTGATGATGGACAACAGCGTATTCGACATTCTGATCTACGTGTTCGATCGTTACATGCTCGAGGAGCTGCCGGCGAGCGCCGAGCGCGAAACGTTGGCGCGGGATCTGGAGAGCGCGGGCTTCGGCGAAGCCAATGTCGAGCGCGCGCTCGATTGGCTGGCGGATCTGGCCGCCGAGCGCGAGCGGCCGGACCTGCGCGGGGACGGTTCATTCCGCGTGTACGCGCCGCAGGAACTGGCGCGTCTGGACCCGCAATGCCGGGGTCTGCTGGCCTCGCTCGAAGCAGCGGGCATCCTGCCACCCAGCCAGCGCGAAATCGTGATCGACCGGCTGCTGGCGCTCGATACCGAAGAACTCGACATCGAGCAGGTCAAATGGGTGGTATTGATGGTCCTATCCAGCCAGCCCGGGCAGGAACTGGCCTATGCCAGGATGGAAGATCTGGTATTCGATGTATCGCATCACGAACCGCATTGAGCGTACGCTTGCGCTCCAGGCAGGAACCCGCGGCTAGTCCGCGGTTTTTCGTTTCTGGCTCCTTCACACAATAATCCCATGGCTGACAATCTGGTCATCGTCGAATCGCCGGCAAAAGCCCGCACGATCAAGAAATACCTCGGCAAGGATTTCGAGGTGCTGGCCTCCTATGGCCACGTGCGCGACCTGGTGCCGAAGGAAGGCGCCGTCGACCCGGACGCCGGCTTTGCCATGAAATACCGGCTCATCGAGCGCAACGAGCGCCACGTCGAGGCGATATCCAAGGCCATGAAGAAGGCCAGGGCGCTGCATCTGGCGACCGACCCCGACCGCGAGGGCGAGGCCATCGCCTGGCATCTGTTCGAGATTCTCAAGCAGCGCGGCGATCTCGTGCACAAGGACGTGCATCGCGTGGTGTTCCATGAGATCACGCGCAACGCGATACGCGAAGCCGTGGCGTCGCCGCGCCACCTGTCACTCGATCTGGTCAATGCGCAGCAGGCGCGACGCGCGCTCGATTACCTGGTGGGCTTCAATCTGTCGCCGTTGCTGTGGAAGAAGGTGCGCCGCGGACTGTCCGCCGGCCGGGTGCAGAGTCCGGCGCTGCGCATGATCTGCGAGCGCGACGCGGAGATCGCCGCCTTCGTGCCGCAGGAGTACTGGAGCATCGATGCCCAGGGTGAGCACACGGCACAGTCGTTCCCGCTGAAATTGATCGAGTTCCGCGGTCGCAAGGTCGAGCAGTTCAGTTTCGTCAACGAAGCCGGCGCGCGCGACGCCGAGCGGGCGCTGCTGGCGGCGGCCGGTCCGCAGGCCGCGCTGACGGTGCTGCAGGTGGATCGAAAGCAACGCCGCCGCAATCCGGCGCCGCCGTTCACCACCTCGACCCTGCAGCAGGAGGCCGCACGCAAGCTCGGCTTCTCCGCCCAGCGAACCATGCGCCTGGCGCAACAGCTCTACGAGGGCGTGGACGTCGGCGAGGGAAATATCGGTCTGATCACCTATATGCGCACCGACTCGGTGTCGCTCGCCGCCGAAGCGGTAGAAGAGATGCGCCAGGTCATCGCCCGCCTGTATGGCGCCGAAGGCGTGGCCGAGGAGATCAGGGTCTATCGCACCAAGTCGAAGAATGCGCAGGAAGCCCACGAGGCCATTCGCCCGACCTCGGCGGCCATCGTGCCGGCGGACATCGAACGCAAGCTCGATCCCGACCTGTTCAGGCTCTACGCTCTGATCTGGAAACGCGCGGTCGCGTCCCAGATGGCGCATGCGGTGTTCGACACCGTGGCGGTGGATATCCTCGCCGGCGCCGACGGCCCGCAGCGCCATCTGCTGCGCGCCAACGGCTCCACGCTGGTCAAGCCCGGCTACATCGCCGTCTACCAGGAAGGCCACGACGATGCGAGCGACGATGACGGTGACCGCGTGCTGCCCGCGATGGAAGCCGGGGACGCGGTCAAGCTGCTCGGCGTGCAGCCGCAGCAGCACTTCACCGAGCCGCCGCCACGCTTCACGGAGGCCTCGCTGGTCAAGGCGCTCGAAGAGCACGGCATCGGCCGGCCCTCCACCTACGCCACCATCATCTCCACGCTGCGCGATCGCGAGTACGTCGATCTCGAGAACCGCCGCTTCACGGCGACCGACATCGGCAAGATCGTGAATCGCTTCCTGACCGAGCATTTCCACCGCTACGTCGAATACGGCTTCACGGCGGCGATGGAGGACGAGCTCGATGCGGTCGCGCGCGGCGAGGAGCCATGGACCACGCCGCTGACGAAATTCTGGAAGCCGTTCATCCAGCAGGTGGAACAGATCGAGAAGAACGTGACCCGCGAGCAGGTCGCGCAGGCGCGCGAGCTCGGCCGGGATCCGGTGAGCGGCAAGCCGATGACCGTGCGCATGGGGCGCTTCGGGCCGTTCGTGCAGATCGGCACCAAGGATGACGCGGAAAAGCCGCGCTTCGCCGGCCTGCGCCCCGGACAGAAGATGGACACCATCCAGCTGCAGGAAGCGCTCGAGCTGTTCAAGTTGCCGCGCGCGCTCGGAACCACGGCGGACGGCGCGGCCGTGGTGGCGAACATCGGCCGCTTCGGGCCCTACATCAAGTACGGCGACAAGTACGTCTCGCTCAAGGATGACGACCCTTACACCGTCACGCTCGAGCGGGCGCTGGAATGCATCCGCGTCAAGCAGGAAATCGATGCCAACCGCATCATTCAGGACTTTGCCGCCGATGGCATCCAGGTGCTCAACGGCCGCTATGGCCCCTATATCACCAATCGGGAGAAGAACGCGCGCATCCCGAAGGACCGCGATCCCAGGACATTGAGCCTCGAGGAGTGCCGGGCACTGCTGCAGGCAGCGCCGACCCGGCCGATGCGCGGACGCGGACGCTTCGGGGCCAAAAAGGCCGCTGCCAGGCCCGGCGTGGCGGAGTCCGCGGGCAGCCGGGGCAGGGCACGCCGGCCGCTGCGCGCCGCGCAGCCCGCCGCGCAGCCCGCCGCCCAGCTCGCCAACGCTGCCCGCCTGGCGCCGGAACCGACTGCCCGCGGCCTCAAGGCCGCGAAACCGAAGACGACGAAGAAGAAATCGATCGCTGGCGCGCCCCCGCCCGCCAAGGCGGCCGCCCGGCCGGCGCCCAGTGCCGCGCCCAGGGCGGCGAGCGCGAGGGTGACGGCAAAACCGCCCGCCAAGGCGACGAAGCCCGCGGGCAGGTCTCGAGGCAAGGCTGCCGCCAAGAGCACGGCTCGCGCACGGACTCGATCGAGCACGCCGAAGAAGACGGCGGGAGCAGCCTAGGGTCGCAGCCGCCGGCGGCGGATCGCGGCCGCCACGCGCGCCTCACCGGCACGTCCGGCCGCCTCACGGCGCTGCCGATCGTGTACCTTCGCGCCCATATGAGGTACCGCCACGGCTTCCACGCCGGAAACTTCGCCGACGTCCACAAGCACGTCACGCTGCTGGCACTGCTGCGCGCCATGCAACGCAAGGACAAGGGCTTTCTGTACCTCGATACCCATGCCGGCGCGGGCCGCTACGATCTGGGCGCTGCCGAGACCCACCATGGCGCGGAGGCAAGGTCCGGGGTGACCGCCGTGCTCAACGCGGCCTCGACACTCGAGGCCGAGGAGCTCAGCGACTACGTCGCGGCCATCGGTGCGCTGCGCAGCGCGCTCGGCGACGCCGGCGCCTACCCGGGATCGCCATGGCTCGCTGCATACACGCTGCGGCCCCAGGACCGCGGCGTGTGCTGTGAGATCGTGCCGGCCGAATGCCGCGCACTCGAACGTGCGCTGGGCGGCTGGCGGCGGGTGCGCGCCGAATGTGCCGACGGCTATCAGCGGCTGCCGGCGCTGCTGCCGCCGCGCGAGCGGCGCTGCCTGATCCTGATCGACCCGCCCTACGAACAACCGTCCGCGGAACTCGAGCAGGCCACGCATGCCATCGGCGACGCGCTGGCGCGGCTCGCCAATGCGGTGATCGCCGTGTGGTACCCGATCAAGGACGAGCGCGCACTGGGGCCGTGGCTGCAACGGCTCGAGCAGCACCTGGCGGCCCCCGCCTTGAGCCTCGAGCTGTGGATCTATCCGCGCGATTCGCGCGTCAGCCTCAACGGCTCGGGGTTGCTGATCGTCAATCCGCCCTACCAGTTCGAGCAGCGCGCCGAGCAATGGCAGGGCGAGCTGCAACGCCTGCTCGACAAGTCGCGACACGGCGGCAGCTGCGCACGCTGGCTGGTACGCGAATCGGACGTCGATCATGCAGCCCGCTGACCGGTACGCGGTGATCGGCCATCCGATCGCCCACAGCCTCTCGCCGCGGATACATGGCCTGTTCGCGCAGCAGACTCATCAGCACCTGGTCTACACCGCACTGGACATCGAGCCGGGGCAGCTCGCATCAGGGCTGCGCGACTTCTTCGCCAACGGCGGCTGCGGCGTGAATGTCACCGTGCCGCACAAGGAAGCGGTGATCCCGCTGTGCGATCAGCTGGCCGAGCGCGCCCGCAGCGCCGGCGCCGTCAATACCATCCTGCGCGACTCTCGAGACCGCCTGCTGGGCGACAACACCGACGGCATCGGGCTGGTGCGCGATCTGACCCGGAATCTGCGGCTGAGCGTCGCCGGCCGGCGGGTGCTGCTGCTTGGCGCGGGCGGCGCGGCGCGTGGCGTGCTCGCGCCGCTGCTGGCGTTGCAGCCGCTCGAGCTGGTCGTCGCCAACCGCACGGTCGAGCGCGCACTGGCGCTGGCGCACACGTTTTCCGCCTACGGACCGGTCCGGGGCGCCGGCTACGCGCAACTGGATGGCTCGGGTTTCGAGCTGATCATCAATGCGACCGCGGCCAGTCTGCACGGGCAAGTGCCGCCGCTGCCGCCGAGCGTGCTCGGCGGCACGTGCATCTGCTACGACATGGTCTATGGGCACGCCGCGACGCCGTTCGTGCAGTGGGCGCGCGCGCACGGCGCATCGCAGGCGCACATGGGCCTCGGCATGCTGGTCGAACAGGCGGCCGAGTCGTTTTTCCTGTGGCGCGGCCTGCGGCCGGACACGGCGGGCGTGCTGGCGGTGCTGGCCGCCGAGTCCGCCGACGCCGGTTGAGCGCGGCGTGACCTCCCGGCGTATTCCCGCTATCGTCCGCTCTCCCTGCATCCTGCGTTTCACATGAGAACGACTGCCGCACTGCTGCTGTCCGTCGGCGCCACGCTGTTCGCCACGCTCGCCGTGGCGCAGCCGCACGCTGCCGCCGCGGCGGCCGAGGCCGATGCGGCGCTGATGCGGCTGGCCGACGACTTCCTGGACGATTTCTATTTCCCGGTCAATCCCACGCTCGCGACCGAGGACGGCATCCATCGCTACGACGAGCAGCTCGAGGATTACAGCCGCACCGGCGTCGAGCGGCAGATCGCGGCGCTTCATGCCTATGAGCGGCGCTTTGCAGGCGTCGATGCCGCAGCGCTCTCCGAGCGCGTCCGCGGCGACCGCGACTTGCTGCTGTCGTACATCCGCAGCGCGCTGCTGAGCCTGCAGACGATCCGGCCGTGGCAGAAGAACCCCGACTATTATTCCTCCGGGATCACGGCCAGCGCGTTCGCGATCATGGAGCGCGAATTTGCGCCGCCGAACGAGCGCCTGCGAGTGCTGGTGGCGCGCGAGCGGCTCATGCCGGCGGCATTGCGGGCGGCGCGCGAGAATCTGCGCGATGCGCCCGAGGTGTTCACCCGTATCGCGATCGAGCAGCTGCCGGGCGACGTGAGTTTTTTTGCGCACGACCTGCCGCGGGCGTTCGCGGCGGCAGACGACGCGGCGCTGAATGCGAGCTTCCGCGCCGTCAACGACCAGGTCATCGAGGCGCTGAAGAGCTATCAGACCTGGCTGCGGCGGCAGCTGCTGCCGCGCTCGCATGGCGATTTTCGTCTGGGCGCCGGCGCATTGCGCGCCAAGCTCTCGTATGACGAGATGGTCGACACCCCGCTGGACCGGCTGCTGGCGATCGGCTTCACGGATCTGCGGCGCAATCAGGCCGAATTCGCGCGCGTGGCCAGGCAGGTGGAGCCCGATAAGAGCCCGCGGCAGGTGCTCGCCGAGCTGGCCGCCGATCACCCGCCGCCCGACCGGCTGCTCGAGAGCTTTGGCGCCACCTTCGACGGCCTGATCGGCTTCATCGACAGCCACCGGATCGTGACCATCCCCTCGAGCGTGCGGCCGATCCTGCGCGAGACGCCGCCGTTCATGCGTGCCACCACCTTCGCCTCGATGGACACGCCCGGGCCGTTCGAGCCGGTGGCGCAGGAGGCCTACTTCAATGTCACGCTGCCCGAGAAGAGCTGGGACCGGCAGAGGACCGATGGCTTCATGGCGCAGTTCAACTACCCGGTGATCAGCAATGTCGCCGTGCACGAAGCCTACCCCGGCCATTACATACAGTTCCTGTGGATGCATGGCATCGATGACCGCGTGCGCAAGCTCATCGGTGCCAATTCCAACTCCGAGGGCTGGGCGCATTATTGCGAGCAGATGATGCTCGACGAGGGCTACGGGCAGCCGGGCGTCGGCGCCCAGGACGAGCGGCAGGCGCACATGATGCGGCTCGGCCAGTTGCAGGATGCGCTGCTGCGCGATGCGCGCTACATCGTGGCGATCAAGCTGCATGCCGGGCACATGACGCTCGAGCAGGCGGTCGATTTCTTCGTCGACGAAGGCTACCAGTCGCGTCAGGTCGGCGAAGTCGAAACCAAGCGCGGTACGTCGGATCCGACCTATCTGTACTACACGCTCGGCAAGCTGCAGATCCTCAAACTGCGCTCCGATCTGCAGGCGCGCGAGGGCGGCGCGTTCCGCCTCAAGGATTTCCACGATGCGTTCCTGCAGCAGGGCTTCCCGCCGATCAGAATAGTCCGTCGAGCGCTGCTGCAGGACGACTCGCCGACGCTCTAGAATTTGCAGCACCGCCACGGCGGCAGCGGCAACGATACTGGCCGCGCTTGCCAGGCCGACGTATCCTCGGATGACCGTCATGCCCGTAGCCCGCCATTGCGTCATCACCCTGCTCGCCGCCCTGGGCTGCGCCGCGCTGGCGGCGCCGTTCGCGCGGGCGCAGCAGGCTGGCGCCGGCCCGCCGCCGGCCGGATACGCCGACCCGCCCGACCAGGCCGGGCGCCTGAGCTACGCCGAGGGTTCCGTCGGCCTGCAGCCCGCAGGGACCGACGGCTGGATCGCACCCCTGATCAATCAGCCGCTCACCGCCGGCGATCAGCTCTGGAGCGACCGCGGCTCGCTCGCCGAGATCGAGCTGCCATCCGGGGCGGTACGGATCGCCGGCGACAGCGGCATCTCGGTGCTCGATCTGAACGAAAGGGTGGTGCAGCTGGGCGTGGGCGCAGGCACGGTCGAGGTCACGGTGCGCCAGCTGGATCCGAACGCCGCGTTCGAGATCGACGCCCCCAATGCGGCGGTGTCGCTGCTGCTGGCAGGCACCTATCGCATCAGCGTCAATGACGGCGGTCATACCACGGTCGCGCTGCGCGAGGGCGCAGCGCAGGTGACGAACAGTGCCAATCAGAGCATCACTCTGCAGGCCGGACAGGCCGCCCTGTTCGGCGCCAACGGCGGCTTCGACGCATTGCCCCTCGGGCCGCCGGACGATTTCGAGCGCTGGTGCGCGCAGCGCGATGCGCGCGCAGCGCGCAATGAGGCGGCCGCGGCGCCGTACGTTGCCGACGATGCCGTCGGCTACCAGGACCTCGGCGACAACGGGGACTGGGAGCAGGACCCGCAGATGGGCAGTGTCTGGTATCCGCAGGTGGCGGCCGGCTGGGCACCCTATCGCTATGGCCAGTGGGCCTGGGTAGGTCCATGGGGCTGGAGCTGGATCGACAATGCGCCTTGGGGCTTCACGCCATTCCACTACGGCCGCTGGACCCATCGCGGGTCTCGCTGGGGCTGGGTGCCGGGGTCGCCGGGCCTGCGCGCGGTGTATGCGCCCGCACTCGTGGCATGGATCGGCGGCCCGTCGGCCGGCATGGGGCCCGCAGGCGGCCCGCTGGTGGGCTGGCTGCCGCTCGCCCCCGGGGAGATCTACCTGCCGGGCTCAGCCGTCAGTCCCGGCTACGTGCAGAACGTCAACGTCGCCAACACCATCGTTCCCAACAACGCCTACGTGGCGCAGATCATGCAGAACCCGGCGCTGCAGTCCCACTACGCCAACAGCGACGCGCCGCACGCGCTCTCCGTCATGTCGCAGAGCAATTTCCTCGCCGGCCGGCCGGTCGCCCGACACCTGATCACCCCACCGGTCGCGGTGCAGGCCCTCACACCGTCGCCACGGGCTCCCGCCATTCGATCGCTGCGCGCGAACCTGCTCGGAGCGCCCGGCTCGGCGCGCGCCAGCCGGCCGCCGCCGGCCGTGATCGCCCGATCGCTGCTGGCCACGCGCGTGCCGCCGCGCCGATTCGAGCGCCCGCTCGAGGTCGTACGCAACGACGGCGCCCCCACGCTGCCGCCGTCCGGCCAGCCGCCGCAGCGCACACCGGGCGTCGATCGCTCGATGCTCGTACTCGTCCAGCCGGCACCGCGCAATCCGAGTCGGGCGCCGGCCCCCACGTGGATCGCGCGCCCGGAAGGCCCGCCCACCGACCTGCGGTTCGTCCCCGAGCGCGCGCCGCAGGCGCAGACGCAGGACCGGCAAGCGGACGATCCTCCCGCTCAGCCGCAGCAGCGCCAGCGATACGCGCCGGGGTCGGAGCAGCGCCCCGGGTCCGAACGAGCGCAGCTGCCGCCGTGGCAGCGGCCGCAGCTGCAGCCGCGCACATCGCCGGCAGCCCCGCAGAGCGCGCGGCAGCAGCCCTCCGACGCGCAGCCGCGGGCGGCGCCGCATGCGACTTTCCGTGGTGATCGATCGGCGCCCAAGGCGCGGCCGCCGCGCGCGCCGCCGCCA
>DAHUYP010000034.1 GCA_027315105.1 Gammaproteobacteria bacterium | reverse complement strand
GTTGCGCATCTTCGAGGCCCGCTACCTGGACATGGTCGGCCGTTGCATGCGCGGCGACACGGTGTTCGGCGTGGTGCTGATCCGCGAGGGCGCTGAGACCAGCAGCACCGTCGCCACCGAGGCGGTCGGCACGTCGGCCCGCATCATCGATTTCCAGGCGCTGCCCGACGGGCTGCTCGGGCTGCTGTGCCGGGGAGAACGGCGCTTCGTGATCACGCAGCGCAGCCGGCAGGACGACGGCCTGAACCGTGCGACGGTCGAATGGCTGCAGGAGGCGCCGCACACGCCGCTGGAGGCGCAGTTTCAGCCGCTGATCCCGCTGCTGCGCCGGGTCATGGCCCGGATCGAGAGCATTGGCCGTTTCCTCGAGCCGCGATACGACGATGCGTCCTGGGTCGGCCACCGCCTGGCGGAGCTGCTGCCGCTCGAGCCGCCGGCACGGCAACGGCTGCTGGAGATGGATGACCCGGACGCGCGGTTGCGGCTGCTGGCGCCCCTGATCGAGACGCGCGCGCCGCCGGACTGAGACTCGCGGGCGCGGGCGCGGGCGCGGGCGCGGGCCCGGGCGCGGGCCCGGGCTCAGGCCGGGCCGTTCGATGCGCGCGGTGCGGCGAGCGCGGCCTGGTGCAGCCAGATCACTTCGGTGTCGAGCGTGCCGTCGGCGTGCAGCACGGTGCGTCGATAGGCCGGCGGCCGGCTGTCGACCGCGAAGTCGTTCGACAGCGGCAGGAACTGCGCGCAGGTCGACGGTGTCGCCAGCAACCGCACGCCGCGCCGGCGCTGGTCGAGGCACTGATGCACGTGGCCCCAGCTGACCGCGCGCACCTGCGGATGGGCGTCGAGCACGTCGAAGAATTCGCCGGCATTCTCGATGCCGACCGAATCGAGCCAGCGGCTGGCCATGCCGACCGGATGATGATGCACGCACACCATCGCATAGCGATCGGCAGCCTGCAGCGCCGCGTCCAGCGCCTGCAGCTCGGTACGACTGATGCGCCCGCCCGCCTGGCCGGGCACGCAGCTATCGACCAGGACGATGCGCCAGGCTCCCAGATCCGCATGGCCTCCGACCTGGAACGGCGGCGCGGACAGCGCCGCGCGCATGCGCGCCGGCTCGTCGTGGTTGCCGGGTACGCAATAGACCGGTTTGCCGAGCGCACGCAGCTCGCTCACGAAATGCGCATAGCCCTCGGGCTCGTCGTTGACGATATCGCCGGTGCAGAGCACGGCGTCGAGCCGGCGCCGAGCGCTCGAGGCGTGCGCCAGCACGCTCTGCAGGGAGGCGAGCGTCTGCACCCCGCGCAGGCAGCCCTGCGGGTCGGCGAACAAATGCGGATCTGAGAACTGCAGCAGCCGGACGTCACTGTTCATGGGGGAATGTTACACGCTCGTTTCGCCGCCCCGAGTGAACCGCATCAAAGCGCGCTGACGCGGAGCCGCAAGTCGGGGTGACGCAACGCTCAAATCGCGTGCCGCGCCGCGGCGAGATGTTAAACGCGGCGGCCACGGCGCCGCGCCTGTCGGGGAGCGCCGACACCCCATGCGGTCCCGGTCAGTAGCGGTAGTGATCGCTCTTGTAGGGCCCGGACCGGTCGACGCCGATGTAGTGCGCCTGCTGCTCGCTCAGCACCGTGAGCTCGGCGTTGAGCTTGGCGAGCTGCAGCCGGGCCACCTTCTCATCGAGCAGCTTCGGCAGGATGTGCACGCCGATCGGGTATCTGGCGTGATTGTTCCAGAGCTCGATCTGCGCCATGACCTGGTTCGCAAAGGAAGAGGACATGACGTAGCTCGGATGTCCGGTGGCACAGCCGAGGTTGACCAGCCGGCCCTCGGCCAACAGGATGATGCGCTTGCCGTCCGGGAAGATCACGTGATCGACCTGCGGCTTGATGTTCTCCCAACGATACTGCTTGAGCGCGGCGACATCGATCTCGTTGTCGAAGTGGCCGATGTTGCAGACGATCGCCTGGTTCTTCATGCGCTTCATGTGCTCGTGCGTGATCACATGAAAATTGCCGGTCGCCGAAACGAAGATGTCGGCCTCGGAACAGGCATCGTCCATCGTGACGACGCGGAAGCCTTCCATCGCCGCCTGCAACGCGCAGATCGGATCGATCTCGGTCACCCAGACCTGGGCCGACAGCGCGCGCAGCGCCTGCGCGGAGCCCTTGCCGACATCGCCGTAGCCGCAGACCAGCGCGACCTTGCCGGCGATCATGACGTCGGTCGCGCGCTTGATGCCGTCCACCAGGGACTCGCGGCAGCCGTACAGATTGTCGAACTTGGACTTCGTGACCGAGTCATTGACGTTGATCGCCGGAAAGGCGAGTTCGCCGTCGCGCGCCATCTGATAGAGGCGCTTGACACCGGTCGTGGTTTCCTCGGACACGCCGCGAATCGCGGCCAGGCGGCTCGAATACCACTTCGGGTCACGCGCCAGCGTTGCGCGGATGCTGTCGAACAGCGCGCTCTCCTCCTCGCTGGTCGGCTTGGCGATCAGGCCGGCGTCGCGTTCGGCGCGCGCGCCCAGATGCAGCAGCAGCGTGGCGTCGCCGCCGTCGTCCAGGATCATGTTGGCATGAGGGCCCTGCGGCCAGTCGAAGATGCGGTGCGTGAAGTCCCAGTACTCGGTCAGCGATTCGCCCTTGTAGGCGTAGACGCTGGTGCCGCGCACGGCGATCGCGGCGGCGGCGTGATCCTGGGTCGAGAAGATGTTGCAGGACGCCCAGCGGACCTGGGCGCCGAGCGCCTGCAGGGTCTCGATCAGCACGGCCGTCTGGATCGTCATGTGCAGCGAGCCGGCGATGCGCGCGCCGCGCAGGGGCTGCATCGGCGCGAATTCTTCGCGAATCGCCATCAGGCCGGGCATCTCGGTCTCGGCGATCGCGATCTCCTTGCGGCCCCAGTCGGCGGCGGACAGGTCGGCGACGCGAAAGTCCTGAACCGGGGACTGATGGGTGACGGGACGTGCAGTAGCAGTCATGATGGCTCCAGCCTTACGTTCAAGGTTTGCGAGCGCGGTTGACTTCGTGCCGGCGGCCTGAGCCTGGCAGGTCGCAGGAAGCTTCGCGCTCCCCTCCTGTCGCAGCGCTCCTCAGGCACCGGGCCGTCGCGATTGCGGCGGCGTCGGAAAAATCGGCTCTCGGCGCCGCGCGGCTGCCCGTGCGTTCAGGCAGTGCCGTTCAGGCGGTGCCGTTCAGGCCGCGCGCTTGCGGCCGCGGCGGCGCGCATCGGCTGCCAGCTGCTCGGCCTTGTCCGTGCGCTCCCACGAGAACTCGGGCTCGTTGCGGCCGAAATGGCCGTACGCGGCGGTCTTCTGGTAGATCGGGCGCGCGAGGTCGAGCATCTGCCGCAGCCCGTATGGGGTCAGATCGAAGTGCCGCCGCACCAGCGCGGTGAGCTCTTCGCGCGACAGCTCGCTGGTGCCAAAGGCATCGACCATGATCGAGGTCGGCTCGGCGACGCCGATCGCATAGGACACCTGCACCTCGCAGCGCTCGGCGAGTCCGGCGGCCACGATGTTCTTGGCCACGTAGCGCGCCGCATAGGCCGCCGAGCGGTCGACTTTCGACGGATCCTTGCCGGAAAAGGCGCCGCCGCCATGGCGCGCGAAGCCGCCATAGGTGTCGACGATGATCTTGCGGCCGGTGAGGCCGCAGTCACCGACCGGACCGCCGACCACGAAGCGGCCGGTCGGATTGATGTGGTAGCGCGTGCGCCGATCCAGCCATTTCTTCGGCAGCACCGGCTTGATGATCTCTTCCATCACCGCTTCGCGCAGCTTGCTGGTCGAAATGTCGTCGCTGTGCTGGGTCGACAGCACGACCGCCTCGAGGCCCACCGGCCGGTCATCCTCGTAGCGCAGCGTGACCTGGCTCTTGGCGTCCGGCCGCAGCCAGGGCAGCTTGCCCTTGCGGCGCACCTCGGACTGGCGCTTGACCAGACGATGCGCCAGCGTGATCGGCGCCGGCATCAGTACGTCGGTCTCATTGGTCGCGAAGCCGAACATGAGCCCCTGATCGCCGGCGCCCTGCTTGCGCTTGTCGCCGCGATCGACGCCCATGGCGATGTCCGGCGACTGCTTGCCGATGATGTTGATGACACCGCAGCTGGCACCATCGAAGCCCATGTCGGAGTGGTTGTAGCCGATGTCGAGCACGGTGTCGCGCACCAGCCGCTCCAGATCGATCCACGCCGTGGTCGTGATCTCGCCGGCGACGATGACGACACCGGTCTTGACCAGCGTCTCGCAGGCGACGCGGCCGGCGCAATCGGCGCGCAGGATGGCATCGAGCACCGCATCCGAGATCTGATCGGCAAGCTTGTCCGGGTGACCTTCCGAGACCGACTCGGAGGTGAACACATAACTGTTAGCCATTTAGGGGTCTTCGGGTTGAAACTCGTGGCGCCCGAGTATACCCAAACGCGCGCCGGCCGCCGCACGCTTTCGTGCGCGCGGCCGGCGCCGGGGTTGCGGAGCATTCGAAATGGTTCGTCAACCGAACCGTTGCCGCCGGGACCAGGCGCTGCGCCCGCGGCCATGGCGTCGTGCTGCTGCGCGACAGATGGGGCGGGCCGAGCCGTCGGGGCGCACGCGCCGCGGCGCCGACGGCGGCGGGGGCATTGAATGCTGCGCGACTGTAGGAGGCTCGGAGGGGTCCGGCTTCCGCAGGGAGCAGGGCGTGCGCGGCGCATTGCCGCGCGGGCGCACACTGGTAGACAATGCGCGGCCCCACTGGCCGAAAAGCACAACCGGACGCCGTATGCCTACGCGACGAGAACTCGCCAATGTCCTGCGTGTCCTGGCAATGGACGCGGTACAGCAAGCCAACTCCGGCCACCCGGGCGCGCCGATGGGCATGGCCGACATGGCACAGGTGCTGTGGCAGGACTTCCTGAAGTACAACCCGGCCAATCCGCACTGGTGGGATCGCGACCGCTTCATTCTGTCCAATGGCCACGCCTCGATGCTGCTGTATGCGCTGCTGCATCTGACCGGCTACCCGCTCGGCATGGACGAGATCCGGCAATTCCGCCAACTCGGCAGCCGCACCGCGGGCCACCCGGAGCGCGAGCTGGCGATCGGCATCGAGACCACCACCGGGCCGCTCGGCCAGGGGCTCGCCAACGCGGTCGGCTTCGCGCTGGCGGAAAAGATACTGGCGGCGCAATTCAACCGCCCCGAGCTGCCGATCGTGGATCACTACACCTGGGCGCTGGCCGGCGACGGCTGCATGATGGAAGGCATTTCACACGAGGCCTGCTCGCTGGCCGGCACGCTCAAGCTCGGCAAGCTGATCGTGCTCTACGACAATAACGGCATCTCGATCGACGGCAAGGTGCGCGGCTGGTTCGCCGACGACACGGCGAAGCGCTTCGAGGCCTACGGCTGGCAGGTGCAGAGCGTGGACGGTCACGACGGCGAGGCGGTTGCCCAGGCCATTCGCGCCGCCAAGGCCGAGCCCGCGCGCCCGTCCTTCATCAGCTGCAGGACGATCATTGGCTGGGGCGCGCCGACCAAGGCCGGCACCGCGCAGACGCACGGCGAGCCGCTGGGCGCGCAGGAAGTCGCGGCCGCGAAGCAGCAGCTGGGGTGGACTGCACCGCCGTTCGAAGTGCCGGGAGAGCTGCGCTCGGCCTGGAACCACGAGGCGGCCGGGCGCGCGGCCGAGGCGCGCTGGCAGGCGCTGTACGCGCGCTATCGCGCCGCGTACCCGGAACTCGCGCCCGAATTCGAGCGGCGCATGCGCGGCGAGTTGCCGGCCAGCTGGCTCGAGAGCGCGCGTGCGGCGCTGGCGGCGGCGCAGGCGGTGCCGGGCGCCCAGGCGACGCGGCAGTCGTCGCAGGCCAGCCTGAACGTGATCGGCCCCGCGCTGCCGGAACTGCTGGGCGGCTCCGCCGACCTGACTCCTTCGAACAACACCGCGCGCAAGGATTCGCGCACCATCACCCCGGACGACGACGCGGGGAACTACATTCATTACGGGGTGCGGGAATTCGGCATGACCGCCGCGATGAGCGGCATGGCGCTGCACGGCGGTCTCATTCCCTACGGCGGCACCTTCCTGACGTTCTCCGACTACGCGCGCAATGCGGTGCGCATGGCGGCGCTGATGCATCAGCGCGTGATCCTGGTCTACACCCATGACTCGATCGGGCTCGGCGAGGACGGTCCCACGCACCAGCCGATCGAGCAGCTCAACAGCCTGCGCCTGATCCCGAACCTGTCGCTGTGGCGTCCGGCCGATGCGGTGGAGACCGCGACCGCCTGGTGTGCCGCGATCGAGCACGACAGCGGCCCGACCTGCCTGGTGCTGACCCGCCAGGGCCTGCCGCAGCTGCCGCGCTCGACGGCGGCGCTCGCGCTCGTGCGCCGCGGCGGCTACGTGCTGGCCGATTGCCAGGGCACGCCGCAGTGCGTGGTGATGGCGACCGGCTCCGAGGTCCACGTGGCGCTCGAGGCCGTGCAGCGCGCGCAGGCCGAGGGTAGGCGGGTGCGGCTGGTGTCGCTGCCGTGCACCGAACTGTTCGATGCGCAGGATGCGGCCTATCGCGAGTCGGTATTGCCGGCGGCGGTCAGGGCCCGCGTGGCGGTCGAGGCCGGCACCACCGGCCTGTGGTGGCGCTACGTGGGGCTGGCCGGGCGCGTCATCGGCATCGACCGCTTCGGCGCCTCGGGCAAGGGCCCAGAATTGCTAAAAAAGTTCGGCTTCACGGCGGATAATGTGCAGCGAGCGATCAACGAGGCGATCGCAGGGGACGTTCAATGACTCTGAAAGTCGGGATCAATGGCTATGGCCGCATCGGCCGCAACGTGCTGCGCGCGCTCTACGAGAGCGGCAAGCGCCCGGAACTGCAGGTGGTCGCGATCAACGATCTGGGCGATGCCAACATCAATGCCCACCTGACGCGCTACGACACGGTGCACGGCCGTTTCCATGGCGAGGTCGCGGTCGATGGCGACTCGCTGGTCGTCAACGGCGATCGCATCAAGGTGCTGTCGGAACGCGACCCGGCCAAACTGCCGTGGGGCGCCCTCGGGGTCGACATGGTGCTCGAATGCACCGGCCTCTTCAGCAGCAAGGCGAAGGCGGGCAAGCATCTGCAGGGCGGCGCCAGCAAGGTGGTGATCTCGGCTCCGGGCGGCGACGACGTCGATGCGACGATCGTCTACGGCGTCAATCACGGCGTGCTCAAGGCGAGCCAGAGCGTGATCTCCAACGCCTCGTGCACCACCAACTGCCTCGCCCCGGTGGCGAAGGTCCTCAACGACAGCGTCGGCCTGCTCGCCGGGGTCATGACGACGGTGCACGCCTACACCAACGACCAGGTGCTGACGGACGTGTACCATACCGACCTGCGGCGCGCCCGCTCGGCCACGCAGTCGATGATCCCGACCAAGACCGGAGCGGCGGCGGCGGTCGGCCTGGTGCTGCCGGAACTCAAGGGCAAGCTCGACGGCTTCGCGATCCGCGTGCCGACCATCAACGTGTCGCTCGTGGACCTGAGCTTCACCGCCAGGCGCGCGACCAGCGTGGAGGAGATCAACGGGCTCATGCGGGCCGCCGCGGCCGGCGGACCGCTCAAGGGCATCCTCGCCTATACCGATGCGCCGCTGGTGTCGATCGACTACAACCACGATCCGCATTCGTCGATCTACGATGCCACCATGACGAAGGTCATCGGCGGCACCCTGGTCAAGGTCTGCGCCTGGTATGACAACGAGTGGGGATTCTCCAACCGCATGCTCGATACCACGCTGGCCTGGTCGCGCGCCGCCTGAGGAAGCCAGCGCCATGAAACCGCTGCGCATGGCCGACCTGGAGCTCGCGGGCAAGCGCGTGCTGATCCGCGAGGATCTGAACGTGCCGGTGCAGAACGGCGTGGTCAGCAGCGACGCGCGCGTGCGTGCGGCGCTGCCGACGCTGCGCCTGGCGCTGGACAGGGGCGCGCGCGTGATCATCCTGTCGCACCTCGGCCGCCCGGAGGAAGGCAAATTCGACCCCGAGTTCTCGCTCGCCCCGGTGGCCGCGAAGCTGTCGGAGCTGCTCGGCAAGCCCGTGCCGCTGGTCAAGGACTGGCTGTCCGGGGTCGACGTGGCGCCCGGCGCGGCGGTGTTGTGCGAGAACGTGCGCTTCAACAAGGGCGAGAAGAAGGACGACGAGGCGCTGGCGCGGCGGATGGCGGCGCTGTGCGACGTGTACGTGATGGACGCCTTCGGCACGGCGCATCGCGCCGAGGCCAGCACGCACGGCGTCGCCCGATTCGCCCCGGTGGCCTGCGCCGGCCCACTGCTGGTCGCCGAGCTCGAGGCACTCGAGCGCGCGCTGGCCAAGCCGGCGCGGCCGATGGTGGCGATCGTGGCGGGCTCGAAGGTGTCGACCAAGCTCACGGTGCTCGAGGCGCTGCTCGACAAGGTCGACAAGCTGATCGTCGGCGGCGGCATCGCCAACACCTTCCTGGCCGCCACCGGCGTCAAGGTCGGCCGATCGCTGTACGAGAAGGACATGCTCGAGATCGCGAGCAGGCTGCTGCGGCGCGCGCGCGATCGCGGCGCCGAGATTCCGCTGCCGATCGACGTCGTGGTGGCGCGCGAGTTCGCGGCCACGGCGCACGCGGATGTGCGGCCGGTGGGGCAGGTGGCCGACGACGAGATGATCCTCGACATCGGACCCGATACCGCGGAGCAGCTCTGTGCGATCCTGCAGTCCGCGGGTACGATCATCTGGAACGGGCCGGTCGGCGTGTTCGAATTCGATCAGTTCGGCGAGGGTACCAAGGCGATCGCGGATGCGATCGCGCGCGGCAAGGCGTTTTCCCTGGCCGGCGGCGGCGACACGCTCGCGGCGATCGAAAAATACGGCGTCGAGGACGGCATTTCCTACATCTCCACCGGCGGGGGGCGCGTTCCTGGAATTCGTCGAGGGCAAGACATTGCCGGCGGTCGCGGCGCTGGAGCAACGCGCCGCCGAGCCGGTCCCGTTGCCCGCGGCCTGACGCGTTCGGTCTCAAATCAATCAGGGCCTCGATCAAGCCTCGAGGCCCACCAAGGACATCCATGGATACGTTGCGCAGAACCAAAATCGTTGCGACGCTCGGTCCCGCGACCGACGATCCCAGCGTGATCGCCGGCATGGTCAGAGCCGGCCTGGACGTGGCACGCATCAATTTCTCGCACGGCACGCGCGAATCGCAGCGCAAGCGGGTGGAGATGGTGCGTCAGGCGGCGCACGAGGCCGGCCGCTATGTCGGCGTGCTGGCCGATCTGGCCGGGCCGAAGATCCGCATCGAGAGCTTCCGGCAGGGCAAGGTGGAGCTGACCGAGGGCGCGCCGTTCGTGCTCGACCCGGCGCTCGATCCGGAGGCCGGCACGAGCGCCGGGGTCGGCGTCGCCTACAAGAATCTGGCCAATGACGTGCATGCCGGCGATACGCTGCTGCTGTCCGACGGCCAGATCGTGCTCGAGGTCGAGAAGGTCGAGGGCACGCGCATCTCCAGCGTGGTGCGCGTCGGCGGGGAGCTGTCGAATCGCAAGGGGCTCAATCGGCAGGGCGGCGGCATCTCCGCGCCCGCGGTGACGGACAAGGACCTCGAGGACATCCGCCTGGCGGCCGAGCTCGGCATCGACTACCTGGCGGTCTCGTTCGCACGCGATGCCGACGACATGCGCCGCGCGCAGTCGGAGCTGCGCAAGTGGCGCGGCGAGGCGCGCCTGGTGGCCAAGATCGAGCGCCACGAGGCGCTGGACAATCTAGCCGGCATCCTGTCGGTGACCGACGCCGTCATGGTCGCGCGCGGCGACCTGGGCGTGGAGATGGGCTATGCCGAGCTGACCGGACTGCAGAAGACCATCATCCGCCAATCGCTGGCGCGCAACCGGGTGGTGATCACCGCCACGCAGATGATGGAGTCGATGATCCAGAATCCGATTCCGACGCGCGCCGAAGTCAGTGACGTCGCCAATGCGGTGCTCGATGGCACCGATGCCGTGATGCTGTCGGCCGAGTCGGCGACCGGCAAATTCCCCGTCAAGGCGGTGCAGGCGATGGCCGATGTGATCCGCGGCGCGGAGAAATACCAGCTCGGCTCCGTGCGCAACATGGTCCGCGCCGAGGAGGAATTCGGCAACACCGAGGAGGCGATCTCGATGGCCGTGATGTACACGGCCAACCACATGCGGGTGCGCGCGATCGTCGCGTTGACCGAGTCCGGCATGACGCCGTTGTGGATGTCGCGCATCCGCTCCGACATGCCGATCTATGCGTTCACGCGCCAGGAGGGCACGCGGCGGCGCGTCACCCTCTATCGCGGCGTCTACGCCGTGCCGTTCGACATCGTGCACACCGAGCCGGCGGTGCTCTACAGCGCCATCTTCGATCGCTTGCTCGAGCTGGGCCTGGTCGACGTCAACGACCTGGTGATCCTGACCAAGGGCGAGCTCTCGGGCGTGTCCGGTGGCACCAACTCGATGCAGATCCTGCGGGTCACCAAGCGCGTCGAATAGCCGCCGGCGATGCGGGCGCCGCAGCAGGCCGCAGGGTCGGCCCTCGGATCGCAGCGCCGGCAGCTGCACCGCGGCGGACCCGAAACGAGACCCGGGTACCAGAACGGGCCGTCGCCACCTGCAGCGCCCGGCGCCGCTCCGTTATGCTTGCCGCCATGACTTCGGACGCCTCACACCGAGGCCGCACGCCAATCGGTACCAGGGTCGGGCTGGTATTGCCCGGCGGCGGTGCGCGCGCGGCCTATCAGGTCGGGGTACTCAAGGGCATCGCGCAGCTGCTGCCGCAGGCGCGCAATCCGTTCCCGGTCATCGTCGGTACCTCCGCGGGGGCGGTGTCGGCGGCGGTCATCGCCTCCGAGGCGTTCCGCTGGCAGCACGCGATCGCCGCGCTCGAACAGGTGTGGGCGAATTTCCGCGTGCCGCAGGTGTTCAAGGTCGACCTGGCGAGCATGCTGCGCTCGGGCCTGCACTGGACGCTGTCGCTGGCCTCCGGCGGCCTGCTGCTGCCGCCGCCGCAGGCCCTGTTCGACAATGCGCCGCTGCGCTCGCTGCTGGCCCGCAATATCGAGTGGCACAATCTTCAACGCAGCATCGATGGCGGTGATCTGCAGGCGCTGGCGCTGTGCGCGACCAGCTACAGCTCGGCGACCTCGGTGGCGTTCTTCCAGGGGGCGGTGCAGCTGCCGGAATGGGTACGGCAGCAGCGCGTGGGCCGCCGCACCGCTCTGCGGCTCGACCACCTGATGGCGAGTCTCGGGGTGCCGTTCCTGTTCCCGCCGGTGCAGCTCGGCGACGAGTTCTACGGCGATGGCGCGCAGCGGCAGCTGTGGACGCTGAGCCCGGCGATTCACCTGGGCGCGGACCGCTTGCTGGTGATCGGGGTACGCGCCGAGGAAGGTGCCGGCGTCAATGCCAGGCCGCGCAGCGTGGTGCAGGCGCCGACCCCGGGCCAGTTGTTCGGCTACATGCTCGACACGCTGTTCATGGATCAGATCTACGCCAACGTCGAGCACGTGCAGCGGCTCAACACCGTGGTGGAGATCGCGCCCGCGGCCATGCCCGGCATGCACAAGGTGGCGACCCTGGTGATCGCCCCGAGCGCCGATCTGCGCGTGATCGCGACCCAGCACGTCCGCAACCTGCCGCGCGGCCTGCGGGCCCTGCTGCGCGTGCTGGGTGCGCGCGGCTCGGCCGGCGCGCAGCTCGCGAGCTACCTGTTGTTCGAGTCGAGCTTCACGCGCGAGCTGATCGAGCTCGGCTACCGGGACGCGCTCCGTAGCGGCGACGATCTGGTGGCATTCCTGGGCGGCGCACCGCTCGCGGCCACGACCGTGCTGCCGGCCCTGCATCTGCTCGCCGGCGAGGAACAGCCCTCCGGAGCCTAGCGGCAAGCGCGCCGGCTTGCGAGAATGCCCGGGGCATCCGCACCTCGGAACCGCCGGGACCATCGTGGAAGAGGATCTCAAGCAAGCGGCGCTGGATTATCACCGCCTGCCCATACCGGGCAAGATCGCGCTGGCGCCGACCAAGGCGCTCACCAATCAGCGCGATCTGTCACTGGCGTATTCGCCCGGGGTCGCGTACGCGAGCCTCGCGATCCGGGACGATCCACTGCAGGCGGCCAACCTGACGTCGCGTGCCAACCTGGTCGCCGTGGTGACGAACGGCAGCGCGGTGCTCGGCCTCGGCAACATCGGCGCCCTCGCCGGCAAGCCGGTGATGGAAGGCAAGGGCTGCCTGTTCAAGAAATTTGCCGGCATCGACGTGTTCGATCTCGAGATCAACGAGACCGATCCCGACAAACTGGTGGATATCGTCGCCGCGCTCGAGCCGACCTTCGGCGGCGTCAATCTCGAGGACATCAAGGCGCCGGAGTGCTTCTACGTCGAGCGCAAGCTGCGCGAGCGCATGCGCATCCCCGTGTTCCACGACGATCAGCACGGCACCGCGATCATCGTCGCAGCCGCGGTGCTCAACGGGCTGAAGGTGGTCGGCAAGCAGATCGGTGCGGTCAAGCTGGCGGTGGCGGGCGCCGGAGCGGCGGCGATCGCCTGCCTCGACCTGCTCGTGGCGCTGGGGCTCGCGCGCGAACACATCAGCGTGTGCGATACCGGCGGCGTCATCCACGAGGGCCGCCCGGGCGGCCTCGACCCCGACAAGCGCCGCTATGCGCGGCGCACCGATGCGCGCACCCTGGCCGACATAGTGGCCGGCGCCGACGGGTTTCGCGGTCTTTAGGCCCGCGGGGTGCTCAAACCCGAGATGGTCGCGCAGATGGCGCCGCGGCCGCTGATCCTCGCGCTCGCGAATCCGGAGCCGGAGATCCGCCCCGAGCTGGCGCAGCAGGTCCGGCCCGACTGCATCGTCTGCACCGGCCGCTCGGACTACCCGAACCAGGTCAACAACTCGCTGTGCTTTCCGTTCATCTTCCGCGGCGCCCTGGATGTCGGTGCGACGGTGATCAACGAGGCGATGAAGCTGGCCAGCGTGCATGCGCTGGCCGAGCTCGCGCAGGCCGAGCAGTCCGATATCGTCGCGGCGGCGTACGGCGGCGAAGCCGGCGCCGGGTTCGGACCCGACTTCCTGATTCCCCGCGCGTTCGATCCGCGGCTGATCATGCGGATTGCGCCGGCCGTGGCGCAGGCTGCCATGGACAGCGGCGTCGCGACGCGCCCGATCGGCGATCTGGCCGCCTATCGCAACCGGCTGACGCAGTTCGTGTACCAGTCGGCGTCGGCGATGCGCACGGTATTCGCGGCCGCCAAGCGCAATCCCAAACGCGTGATCTTCGCCGAAGGCGAGGAGCCGCGCGTGCTGCAGGCGGTGCAGGTGGCGGTGGACGAGGGCCTGGCGCACCCGATCCTGATCGGCCGCACCGACCTGATCGCCGCGCGCATCGACAAGCTGGGACTGCGGCTGCAGCTCGGCCGGAACTGCGATGGGGTGAATATCCTGAGCGATGCGCGCTTCCGCGACTGCTGGTCGGAGTACTACCGGCTGACCGGCCGTCACGGGGTGTCCAGGGCCCTGGCGCAGGAGGAGATGCGCACTCGCCCGACGCTGGTCGGCGCGATGCTGATGCGCCGCGGCGAGGCCGATGCGATGCTGTGCGGCACGGTCGGCAACTACCCGGACCACCTGCGGTTCATACGCCAGGTGATCGGCCTGCGCGCGGGCGCGAGCGTATTCGCCACCCTGCAGATGCTGCTGCTGCCGGACCGGCAGCTGTTCGTCTGCGACACGCACGTCAACGAGGATCCGGACGCCGCCGCACTGGCGGAGATCACGCTGCTGGCCGCCGAGCAGGTGCGGCGTTTCGGCCTCATCCCGAGCGTGGCGCTGTTGTCGCACTCGAGCTTCGGCAGCTCGGATGCACCCTCGGCCGGCAAGATGCGCGCCGCGCTCGAGCTCATCATCGCGCGCGCGCCGACACTGGCCGTGGACGGGGAAATGCGCGCCGACGCGGCGCTGTCCAGGAGCATCCGCGAGCACGAATTCCCGGAATCGCGCCTGAGCGCCGATGCCAATCTGCTGATCATGCCGAACATCGATTCCGCCAACATCGCCTACAACGCGCTGCGCATCGCCGCCGGTAACGGCCAGATCGTCGGCGGCATCCTGCTCGGCGCGGCGCGCGCGGTGCACATCATGACGCCGTCGTCCACGGTGCGCCGCATCGTCGACATGACGGCGTTCGCGGCGGCCGACGCCGGGGCCGGATCCGGCGCGGTGCTGCCCGGCCGGGCGGCGGCGGCGCCGTAGCCGCGGGGACGGCCGCGGCCGGCGTCAATTCGATGGGCATCGTCTACAGCACCGGCTCGGGCCGCATGTGTCCCGGCTGCCGCCGGCCGGTGGCGCAATGCGTCTGCAAGACGGCCGGCGGCAAGGCGCTGCGATCGCACGCGGGCACGGTGCGCGTCAGCCGGCAGACGCAGGGCCGCGCGGGCAGAGGCGTCACGCTGATCACGGGCCTGGCGCTGGCGGCGCCCGAGCTCGAGCGGCTGGCAACCGAGCTCAAGCGTCGCTGCGCCAGCGGCGGCACCGTCAGGGATGGCGCGATCGAGATACAAGGCGAGCACCGCGACACGGTCGTCGCCGAACTCGCGCGCCGCGGCATCGCCGCCAAGCGCTCCGGAGGCTAGCGGCCGGGCCGTCTAGCGCGCACTGCCGAGCGCGCGCATGCCTTTGGCGCTGTCGGGCAGCGCGGTGTGCCGTACCGCCACCTGCGGCCAGTGCGCCGCGATCCGGGCGGCGAGTTGCTCCGCGACGTAGACCGAGCGGTGCTGGCCGCCGGTGCAGCCGATGGCGACCGTCAGATAGCGGCGGTTGGCCGCCTGATGCTCGGGCAGGCGAGCCTCGATGAACCGCCCCACGTCGTCGATGAACTGGCCGACGCCGCTCTGGACCTCGAGAAAGCGCACCACCGCCTCGTCGCGCCCGTCCAGGGGCCGCAATGCCGGCTCCCAGTAGGGATTCGGCAGCGAGCGGGCGTCGAACACGAAGTCGGCGTCGCCCGGGATGCCATGCTTGAAGCCGAAGGACTCGAACAGCACCGACATGCGATCGCGCGGACGCTTGCCGACGCGGCGATTGATGAGCTCGCGCAGCTCGTGCACGCTCATGCGCGAGGTATCGACCACGAGGTCGGCGGCGTTCAGCACCGGCTCGAGCAAGCGGCGCTCGGTCGCGATGGCCTCGTGCAGGCCTTCGCCGCCGCGGCTCAGCGGATGCTTGCGCCGCGTTTCGGCGAAGCGCCGCAGCAGTTCGTCGTCGGAGGCGACCAGGAACACCAGCTCGCAGTTGATGCCGCTGCGCTTGAGCTCATCGAGCAGCATCGGCACGGTGGCAATCTCGGCGTCGGGGTTGCGGGCGTCGAGGCCGACCGCGGTACGCTGATACGCGCCCGCGCCGCTGCGCACGGTATGCGAGATGAACGGCTTGAGCAGCGCCGCCGGGATGTTGTCGATGCAGTAGAAATCCAGGTCCTCGAGCATGTGCAGCGCCACGCTCTTGCCGGACCCGGACAGCCCGCTCAGGAAGATCAGGCGCATCGCCGCTCCGCCGCGTGCGCACCGGCCGGCGAGCGCTGCGGGCCCGAGGCCGGCGCGACCGGCGCACCGGCTGCGCTGCTAGAGCCGCGCGCTTTTCTGCGCTTCCTGGGCATGATGATCGGTGGCCTTCTCTTTGTGCTTGCGCACGCGGCGTTCGAGCTTGTCGGCCAGCGCGTCGATCGCGGCATACATGTCGGCATCTATCGCCACCGCGTGAATCGTCCCACCGCGAACGCGCAGCGTCGCCTCGGCCTTGTGCTGCAGTTTCTCCACCGTCAGCACGAAATGGGTATCGATCACGTGGTCGAAGTGGCGCACGATGCGCCCGAGTTTCTTCTCGACGTAGCTACGCAGGGCCGGGGTGATGTCGACGTGATGACCGGTGACGTTCAGATGCATGGCCTGTACTCCTTGGGATGTCACTTGCCGTTGACTCGCCTACGTTCGTTGGACGGGGCCAGCCCCATCGTTTCGCGATACTTCGCCACGGTCCGGCGCGCGACCGGAATGCCTTCGCCGGAGAGGATGTCGGCGATCCGGCTGTCGCTCAACGGCGCGCACGGATCCTCCTCCCGAATCAGCTTGCGGATCTTGGCCCGGATCGCGGTCGATGAGGTGCCCGAGCCGTCGGTGCCCTCCACCTGGCTGGAGAAGAAATAGCGCAGCTCGAACACGCCGCGCGGGGTGTGCATGTACTTGCCCGAGGTCACCCGCGAGACCGTCGACTCATGCATGTCGATCGCCTCGGCGATGTCGCGCAGGATCATCGGCCGCATGTATTCCTCGCCGTGATCCAGGAACTCGCACTGCCGTTCCACGATCGAGCGCGCCACCTTGGTCAGCGTGTCGTTGCGGATCTCCAGGCTCTTGAGCAGCCAACGCGCTTCCTGCAGCTGGGTGCGCATGCTGGCGTGGCTGCTGCTGCGGCCGACGAGGCTGGCATAGGACTGATTGAGCCTGACCCGAGGCAGGGTCGCGGCGTTGATCTCGACCGACCAGCCGCGCGGCGTGCGCCGCACGAACACGTCGGGCACGACGTACTCCGCGGCGCTGCCGGCGACGGTCGAGCCCGGGCGCGGGTGGCAGCTGCGAACCAGGGCGACCGCCGTCTCGAGCTCCTCGTCGGAGGCCCGCAGCTCGCGCCGCAGCGCCGTCAGTTCGCGCTCGGCCAGCAGCTCGAGGTGGTGGCGTGCGATCGACTTGGCCGTGGCCAGACCGGGTGTGGTGGGATCGAGTTGCTCGAGCTGCAGCAGCAGGCACTCGCTGACCGAACGCGCCCCGACGCCCGGCGGGTCGAACATCTGCACGATCGCCAGTACGCGCTCGACCTCCTGCACGCTCGGGTCGAGTTCCGGCTTGAGGCTGGCGCCGATCACGTCGAGTGGTTCGCTCAGGTAGCCGTCATCGTTGATCGCATCGATCACGGCGCGGCCGATGGCGAGCTCACGGGCCCCGAGCCGCGCCAGCTCGAGCTGCCAGAGCAGATGATCGCGCAGCGATTGACCGCTGGCATCGGCGATCTCCTGCTGGCGATCCTCGTCGCCGCCGCTCCACGGGTTCTCCGCCGGGCCGACGGACTGGTCGGTCCAGCCGTCATCGACCACCTCGACCGGCGCCTCTTCGGGCGGGGCAGCCGTCTCCGGGGCGGTCTCGGTGTTGGAAAGCGTCTCGTAGGTGCCGCTCTCGGTGTCCTCGTCCTGCTCGAGCATGACGTTGGTCTCGAGCAGCTCACGGATATGCGCCTGCAGCTCGATGGTCGGCAGCTGCAGCAGGCGGATGGCCTGCTGCAGCTGCGGGGTCATCGTGAGCTGCTGCCCGAGCCGTAGTTGCAGCGTGGGCTTAAGCACAAAGCGTGCCCGCGTTGCCCCGCGCGGGCTCCAGAAATCGCGTAAGTGCCTGAAAACTAAGAATTAGCAGGATTGCTCCAGCCGCTCACATGCGGAATGACTGACCCAAGTACACCTCACGGACTTGCGGGTTGGCAAGGACTTGCTCGGCTGACCCGGCGGCGATGACGACGCCGCGATCGACGATGTAGGCGCGGGCGCAGACCCCGAGGGTTTCGCGGACATTGTGATCCGTGATCAGCACCCCGATGCCGCGAGCCGCCAATTCGCGGATGATGCGCTGGATGTCGAGCACCGACAGGGGGTCGACGCCGGCAAAAGGCTCGTCGAGCAGGATGAAGCGCGGCTCGGCGGCCAAGGCGCGCGCGATCTCGACCCGCCGGCGCTCGCCGCCGGACAGCGACAGGCCGCGGCTGTTGCGGACGTGGCCGATGCGCAGCTCCTCGAGCAGCTCCTCCAGCCGCTGCTCGCGACCGCCCCGGTCGAGCTCGGGGCGCAACTCCAGAATGGCCATGACGTTGTCGGCCACCGACAGACGGCGAAACACCGAGGCTTCCTGTGGCAGGTATCCCAATCCGAGCCGCGCCCGCTGATCGATGCTCAGCGCCGTCAGATCGCGGTCATCGAGCATGATCGAGCCGGCGTCGGCCATGACCAGCCCGACGATCATGTAGAAGGCCGTGGTCTTGCCGGCGCCGTTGGGCCCGAGCAGGCCGACCACTTCGCCGGTCTCGATTTCCAGCGACAGATCGCGCACCACCGGTCGCGAGCGATAGCTCTTGCGCAGCGAGCGGGCCACGAGCCGTGTCATGGGCGCGTTCCCTGGGGTGCGCACTGCCCCGGCGAGTGCGGGCGGATCGTGCCGTGCACCCGCGCGCCCCCCTCGCCGGGGGCGCTATCGGCCTGCACGCGCTGGCTGTCGATGTCATAGGTGATGTGCTGGCTGCTGATCTCGCTGCAGCCGTCGGTGAGCCAGCCGTCGCCGATGAGCTGCAGCTGGTTGCGATCCATATCGAAGATGATCTGGCGCGCGTGACCGTGCGCGTTCACGGCGGTGGCGGCCTGGGCCGCGCTCTGGCCGCCGGCCGGAGCGCCGGACGGGGGGCGAGCGGTGCCGTCGACGGTGTGCTCGAATTCGGCCGGCGCGCCGTCCGCGGTCATCGATGCGATGCGCTTGTTCATGAAGGTCACCGTTGCCCTGTCCGCCGTCAGCTGGCCCTCCGGCATGGTCACATGCACGTGGCCCGTGAGCACCCATTGGCTGTCGCCCAGGTCCAGTCCGGTGGCTTCCGCGAGGTCGGCCGTGATGTGAGTCTTGCCGCGCGTGGTGTCGATGATGTCAATGTCATGCAGCACCATGCGATTGCGCTCGGCATCGAGCCGCGAGGCCGTATAGCACAGCGGCTCGTTGCAGCTCTCGAGAGCGGCCGCGGATGCGGCGGCCGGCGCCGCGACCGCGGCACTGGCCGGCGCACTGGCCGGCGCATTGGCCGGCGCGGCTTCCGGGCCG
>DAHUYP010000013.1 GCA_027315105.1 Gammaproteobacteria bacterium | reverse complement strand
GGCGCCTTCGCCGCTGGATGCCGGCATCATCTGGGCCGGTTCGGCCGACGGCCTGGTCCACGTCACCACCGATGGCGGCAAGAGCTGGAAGCTGGTCACGCCCAAGGGCATCCCCGGCTGGGCGCAGATCAGCTCGATCGAACCCTCGCACGTGGCCAAGGGCAGCGCGTACCTCACCGCTTCGCGCTACATGTGGGACGACTTCCATCCCTACGTGTTCGAGACCACCGACTACGGTGCGCACTGGACGCCGATCACCACGGGCCTGCCCGACGACCAGTACGCCTTCGTGGTGCGCCAGGACCCGAATGACGCGCGGCTGCTGTTCCTCGGCACCAAGAACAGCGTCTATGCCAGCTACGACGGCGGCCTCTACTGGCACCCGCTGGCGCTGAACCTGCCCAAGGTGCAGGTGCGCGATCTCGCCATCAATGTGCGCCAGGGCGATCTGGTCGCCGCCACGCACGGGCGCTCGTTCTGGATCCTCGACAATCTGGCCCTGCTGGAGCAGATGACCCGGCAGCCGACGGTCGCCGCCGATGCCGCGCAGGTGTACGCGCCCGAAACCGCCTGGCTGACCCACGCCTATGGCGCCAGCGAGTACGCCAAGTTCGTGCTTGATGCCGGCGCCAATCCGCCGTTCGGCGCGACGGTGTTCTTCCACATCCCGGCGAGCTACGACGGCAAGACGCCGGTCACGCTGAGCTTCGTCGATGCACAGGGCCAGGTGGTGCGCAGCTTTGCCTTGCACCTCAAGGCCAAGATGCCCAAGCCGGCCGCCACCGTCCGCGACAACCGGACGCCGATCGAGGCCAAGCAGGCGGCGGATGCCAAGCTCACCGCGATCGCGCCCGGCATGAACCGCCTGCAGTGGAACCTGCGCTGGCCTGATGCCACCGAAGTCACCGGTTTCCAGGCGCCGATCGCCGCCGGCGGACTCGACGACACCGTGGAAGGCCCCGCCGTGCTGCCCGGCCGCTACACCGCCGTGCTCGACTACGGCGGCCGCAAGTCCGAACAGGTCTTCACCGTGGCGCTCGATCCGCGCCTGCATCCGGCACCCGACGCGCTGGCCGCGCGCCTCGCGCTCGGGCTGAAGATCCACGCCACGCTGGACACGCTGGACCGCACCCTCAACCAGGCGATCGCCCTGCGCGACCGGCTCGACGGCGCGGTCGCCGCGGGCAAGCTGGTCAAGGCCAGGGTGCAGCCCGCGCTGAGCGCGCTCGATGCCGACATCGCCGATCTCGTCGCGCTGCAGATCCAGTCCAGCGAAGGCAGCCTGCTGCACGAGACGAAACTGCGCAGCCATCTGGCCTACCTCGCCGCCGACATCGACCTCAGCTACGACCGGCCGACGCAGGCGGAGTACGCCGTGTTCGAACACCTCGATCGCCAGGCGCAGGCCGGCGAGCAGAAACTGCACGCCGACATCGCGCAGGGGCAGCGCGTGCTGTAGCCGCCCGCGACGGAGCGGCGGATGATCTCCGCCGTTCCGCCGTTCCGCCGTTCCGCCGTTCCGCCGTTCCGCCGTTCCGCCGCGATGACGGAATTCGCATCCGACTGGAGGGTTCGCGCATGGCCAGCATCCCGAAGGTGGCGGTCCTCGTCGGCAGCCTGCGCAAGGAGTCCTACAACCGGCGCATGGCGCTGGCGCTGCAGGCGATGGCGCAAGGTGTGCTCGATCTGCAGCTGATCGGGATCGGCGCGCTGCCGCTGTACAACCAGGACCTCGACGCCACGCCACCTGCCGAGTGGACCGCGTTTCGCGATGCGGTGAAGGCGTGCGACGCGCTACTGTTCGTCACCCCCGAGTACAACCGCTCGGTGCCCGGCGTGCTGAAGAACGCGCTGGACATCGGCTCTCGCCCCTACGGTCACAGCGTCTGGGGCGGCAAGCCCGGCGCCGTGATCAGCGTGTCACCGGGCGCGATCGGCGGCTTCGGCGCCAACCACCACCTGCGCCAGTCGCTGGTGTTCCTCGACGTGCCGACGCTGGCACAGCCCGAGGCCTACGTCGGTGCCGCCGCCACACTGTTCGACGAGCATGGGCGCATCGCCAACGAGGGCACGCGCGGGTTCATGCAGAAGTTTCTCGACG
>DAHUYP010000011.1 GCA_027315105.1 Gammaproteobacteria bacterium | reverse complement strand
AAGGACGACGCACCTGGTCGGGGCGAAGACGAAATTCCTGCCCTTCAACCGGGGCGACAACGGCGCTGCCGGCAACCCGCCGAACGAGAAGGGGGGTCACAGGACAGCCTACCTCTGGGAAGACATCTGGGCGCGGGATAGCTGGCTCGAAATCCTCGGCCGCTATATCGTGACGGCGCGGGACAAGAAGAAGCAGATCGCCCGGATCATCTTCCCACGCTTCCATCAGCTCGACGCGACGCGAAAGCTACGCGCGGCGGTCCTTTCCGAGGGCCCGGGCGGCAAGTACCTGATCCAGCACTCGGCCGGCTCGGGCAAGACCAATTCCATAGCCTGGTCGGCGCACTTTCTCGCCGACCTGCACAACGACCGCGGCGACAAGCTGTTCGACACCGTGCTGGTCGTGTCCGACCGCAACGTGCTCGATTCACAGCTTCAGGACGCAGTGTTCGATTTCGAGCGCACGACGGGTGTCGTGGCGATGATCAGAGGCGAGACCGCCAGCAAGAGCGGCGAGCTCGCCGAAGCCCTGGCGGGCGGCAAAAAGATCGTCGTCTGCACGATCCAGACCTTTCCTTATGCCCTGAGCGCTGTTCAAGAGCTGGCCGCCACGCAGGGCAAGCGCTTCGCGGTCATCGCCGACGAGGCCCATTCGTCGCAGACCGGGGAGTCGGCCGCGAAATTGAAGGCGCTGCTGACCGCCGACGAACAGAAGGAACTGGCCGACGGCGGCGAGGTCGGCACTGAGGACCTGCTCGCGCTTCAAATGTCCGCGCGCGCGGCGACACGCGGCATTGCCTACGTCGCCTTCACCGCGACCCCGAAGGCCAAAACGCTGGAGCTGTTTGGGCGCCGGCCGGACCCGGACAAGCCCGCCGGGCCCGACAACCTGCCGCAGCCGTTTCACGTCTATTCGATGCGTCAGGCGATCGAGGAAGGCTTCATCCTTGACGTACTCAAGAACTATACGCCCTACAAGCTCGCCTTCCGGCTTGCCCACAACGGCAAAGAGATGGACGATAAGGAGGTCGAGCTCAGCGAGGCGGTGAAGGGGATCATGCGGTGGGTCCGCCTCCATCCCTATAACATCGCTCAGAAGGTCCAGGTCGTCGTCGAGCACTTTCGCGAAAGCGTCGCCCCGCTGCTCGAAGGCCGGGCAAAAGCAATGGTCGTGGTCGGCAGCCGGCTCGAAGCCGTCCGCTGGCAGATCGCCATCAACAAATACATCCGCGACAACGGCTATCCGATCGCCACACTGGTCGCGTTTTCGGGCGAGATCAGCGACGCGGAATCCGGGTCCGAGCCGTTTTCCGAACGGAGCCGGGCGCTCAATCCCAACCTGCGCGGCCGCGATATACGCGAGGCTTTCGACACCGACGAATACCAAATCTTGCTCGTCGCCAATAAATTCCAGACCGGATTCGACCAGCCGCTCCTGTGCGGCATGTATGTGGATAAACGCCTCGCCGGCATTGCGGCGGTCCAGACGCTATCGCGCCTCAATCGCGCCGCCGACGGCAAGGACACGACCTACGTCGTCGACTTCGTAAACGACCCCGAGGAAATCCTTTCCGCCTTCAAGATGTATTACGCGACCGCGGAACTGGCGAACGTCACCGATCCGCACCTTGTCTATGACCTCCGTGCGAAACTCGACGCCGCCGGGTTCTATGACGAGTTCGAGGTTGAGCGCGTCGTCCAGGTGGAGGTAAACCCGAAAGCCCGGCAAAGCGAGCTTGCTGCGGCACTCGAACCCGTGGTTAGCCGCCTTCTGCACCGCTACAAGGCCGACCAGGATCGCCTGCGCACAGCAACCGCGCAGAACGACACGACTGCCGCCGCCGAAGCCCAGGACGAGCTGAACGCGCTCCTGCTGTTCAAGCACGACATGGCCGGGTTTCAGCGCATGTACGCCTTCCTGGCGCAGATTTTCGACTACGGCAACACGGCGATCGAGAAGCGTTTCATCTTCTACAGGCGGCTGCTACCGCTGCTGGAATTCGGGCGGGAGCGGGAAGGGATCGACCTCTCGAAGATCGTGCTCACGCACCACACGCTCAAGTATCAGGGTGCGAGGGCGCTGCCTCTCTCGGTCCACGATGCGCCGAAACCGACCCCGTACACAGAATCCGGCAGCGGATCGATCCAGGAGAAGGAAAAGGCCCTACTCCACGAAATCATCGTCCGGGTCAACGATCTATTCGAGGGCGATCTGACGGATGATGACCGGCTCGTCTATGTGAACAACGTCATCAAGGGCAAGCTGCTAGAATCCGAGACGCTCGTGCAGCAGGCCGCGAATAACACGAAAGAACAGTTCTCGAACTCGCCCGACCTGTCGAGCGAACTCCTAAACGCGATCATGGACGCGCTTGCCGCCCACAACACGATGAGCAAACAGGCGCTCGAATCCGAGCGCGTGCGCGCGGGGCTAAAGGATATACTGCTGGGACCCGCGCAGCTTTATGAAGCGCTGCGCGAGCGCTCCGGCAACGAAACGCCCTGACGATCAGCCTACGCTTTCGTCGGGCCGCGCATAGGCAGGCTAGCGTAGTCAGATTCGAACAACTTCTCGTTGTCCTCGATCGCAAGGCGCTGCTGACAATAGAGGCGCCAGTAGGAACGCCACTCGTCGCTGTTCTGATCCAGGTACTCGACTTCGAGTTCGAGTTGTTTCGCGTCTTCCCAGCTTATATGCTGACCGTGTGCCGGCCACATTTCCGGATTCATTAGGTCGCTGGCAATTTTTGTATACGTTCCCTTCTTCTGCTGGAACATCCATCGGTTCAGGTGCTCCTCGGCCAGCTTGCGCGCCCGGCTTTTGACGGCCTCAAACAGAACGACAGTGGCGGGATCGATTTTTGACAGCATGATGGCGGCCGGAACGTCCGTCGGCGTCGTTCTCAGCGTCTCGCAATGCGTCTTGTACGCATCGAGGTAATTGAGGACAGAATGTTGCAGTGCGTTGCCGCGGCCGTCGGCAAGTGCGACCTGCGGATCAATGGGACCCAGCTCCGAGGTATCGCTCATGACGATCTTGTCGGCTGCCAGCGCGATTAGCGTCCCGGCGCTTTTTGCGAAGTCGGGGACGATCACGCGCAACCTGCCTGTGCCAACGGCTGTCCGCAATATGGAGACCAGCTTCTCGGCTGCATCAATGTCGCCGCCTGGCGTGTGCAGAAGCAGGTCGATGTTGCTGTCGCGCGGCACGTTGTGGAGCAGATCGATCAGGCCGATCGTGTCGTCTCGCGAGATCGGTGCGCCAATGCCAGCGACGTAGCACAGAAGGCGCGACCCCGAGCGCTGTTGGATGTCGCGTATCTGCGCCTGCCGCAGGTAGCGTGGGGCGTTCATCGCCTCGTACATCGGCGTCTTGGTCGGCGGCGGGGCCTGCGGCGCGGCGCCGGGCGCCGGCGCGGCAGCAGGTGCGGGTTGTGCTTCGTCCGTCACGATCTCTTCCTCCTGCTATCGCGCGCCCAGTGAATCCTTCCCCGGCTAATGACGTAGTGGCAGCGCATTGCGGGTACGGAATAGTCGACGCTGGGCGAAACTGTGAGAGGCCGGCGGGCAGTGATGGTCCAGTGCGGTCGGTGCCCCGTGTCGAGCGGTATCATGATTCGGTGCCCGGTCCGGCACGGGCAGTCGAAAGCCAGCCACTTTGGGTGATTAGCCGACCCTACGAAGGCGGCGCCATTGCGCGGGAGCTGCTCGGGAATTTCGTCAGCGGCTTCGACCGTGGTGACGATGCGCCACGGCCAGAATGGCATCCACTGCCACCAGTCTATGCTTCCAAATTCGGCCACGTTTGCTCCAGAAACGGTTCTGTGATTCCGACCCCGAGCTTTCCGGATGCCGGGTGACAATAGTGACCCGGCCTGGGCTGCGCGATATTGGTGGAGATTTCCCGGTCGTGACATCGCAAGAGCACCTCGCTCGGGCGGGGGGTAGGCCCATACCCGATGAGGCGTTCCAAAAGTTCGCTGACCGCGGTCGCGGCCACGAGGGTGGTAAAAGGCACGACGGCGGGCTCCGTTCTGCCAAGCGCCGGCGCATAGCCCTCGTCCTCCCGGCGCTTGCGTTCTTCTGGAGTCAGCAATTCGGCCGACGCTCGCCGCAGATCAACCCGGTCCCGGCACACGAGGCAGGCCAGGCCCGGGCTAAGCGTCGTGATCCGTCCGTCGATGCCGGTCAATTGATCGTTGGAATCGCTTGTCAGGAGCACGCCGCAATCAATGACAGGGATGAGCATGTAGGTTGCGAGCCTCGAAAGAACGAGGCGACCGGCATTATCGTCGGTACAGCCGAAAATTAGGTCGCACGTCGCAAGGCGCCGGGCCGGCTCCGTCATGGTAATCATCGCCTCGATAAGCTCGCATTGAAGCTCCGGCGCGATCCGCTTGAGGTACGTAGCGAGGACATTGACCTTGGGTTTTCCGACGTCCGCCATCGTCGAACCATAGACGCGCGTGATGTTGCTGTCTGATAAGTGGTCCGGGTCCACCAGGGTCAGGTGCCTGACGCCAAGGCGCACCAGTTGCTCGGCGACGGCCGAGCCCGTGCCCCCGCAGCCGACCACGCCGACGCGCAGCTCGCCGAGGGCCTGCTGCACGGCGCCGCTCAGCGCGCGGACGCTTCTGTCGAAAATTGGCGATGTCACATTCGCCGGCAGATGGGCGGATTGGGTCATCCGGAAGCGATCGCCGACCGCTAGCACACGGTCGATTTGCGCGCTCGCGTCGCCTTCACGCTCTATGTAGCCCGTAAACGTGAAGCCCTCGGCACGGGGCGAAAATATCAGCGCGCCGTAGTAGGGGTTGCCGGATCGCAAGCGGAATACGTCGGCGATTTCGCGATCGACCTTTTCGTCGTGGCTGCTTGGGTAGGGAATTGCTTCGAGGCCGGGATGAGTGTGGACCCAAAGAGGCATCGCGCCGAGCTTCTCAGCGTGGGCGAGCGACGGTACGTAACCAGCCGACGAAATCGTCATCCCGTCGACCTCGCGGCGAGTGTACGCCGCGTCCGGCACCCAATGAATTCGTCGGCCGAGTAGTCTGATCGTTCCGTCACCGCTGGTGACTACGCTCGCCAGCAAGACACCGGCCGTTTCGACGGGCAGCGCCAGCCGGCTGCGCAGCTCCTCTTCGATCTCGAATGGCACGGTGAGCGTCACGGTCATTTCGGGTCCTTCACGCACCGCTGCAACTCCTTGCGGATCAGCGCCAGGAAGCTCTCCAGGCAGTCGGTTCCCGGCCGCCATTGACCCGCATTTAGATGCCGGGACCAGCGCTGCCATACACGCCCGAGATGCTGCTCGGAAACCTCGGTCGCCCTGATCGTGCGTCCATCGGCGAGGCGGATGGCCGGATTAAACCACCACATGTCTGGCGGCACATCAGGAAAGCCTGGCTGGAGGCGAAGGAGCAAGTCCGATGACCCGCGGTCGTACCCGGGCGGCAGGGAATAGCCGGGGAAGAGGACGCAGGTCATGTTGGCTTCCGACGAAAGGGTATACGGGATGCCCTTCTCCGTCAGGAACGCGATGTCGGGCTGCGGAAGGCCCATGTCGGCTATCGCCCAGGGTTGATCTGCGCCGGTGCAGTGAAAAAGCGTTCCCCGTCGCGAATCTCGACAACCTCGTCGTCGGCGATCTTGCGGTCCGTGTGTCCGGGCACAACCTCGAAGAGGTCACGGTCAGGACCGATCGGCGGCTTCGGGACATTGCGCAACTGGGCGCCGGTCATTTCGCGCTGCGTCACCTCGTAATAGACGCGGTCGATCTGAATGCGGAACTCCTGCTTATGCGGCGGCGGGACTGGACCCGGGCCGTGCTGCGGCTGCTGGATTTGGTTCATCGTCGGCTCCTTCTCGGCCATGTGATACCACGCTACCACGACACCGTAGTTCTTGACAAGCTCGGTATCTTGGAAGCATATTTCTTTTCCATGAAGCCAGTCAAAGCCATGACGATCCGCCTTTCGCCAGAACAGGCCGAGGCGCTGGAGACCGTTGCGTCTATTGAGTCACTTCCGGTGTCGGAAGTAATCCGAGCCGCAATCGCCGATCACATCGATAAGCGGAAGAAGGACTCCGCGTTTCAGGATAGCTTGCGCGACCGCCTTGACCGGACGCGGCGTCTGCTGCGCAAGTAAAGCTTGCCGAACCGAGAATTTCGGAAAGCGGATAGCCCGAACTTGTACTTCTTTGCTTGCAGTCGAAGCGCGTATGTTTGGACGTACTTCTGTCGACAATATTGTTAATTGTTCGTTTTCAATGTCTCGCCCTACATGTAGGGAATGCTGCCAGTCTTGGGGCATTGGCTGGACCGGAGGCTATTTGTCAAAGTTTGCGTGCCCCCCTCCCACGATCGTAGGTTCGCTAGCAACAACTCCTTCACATGGTCCCTGAGCCCTTGGCACACTCTCAGAATGCTCCAGAGGTCGCTCGGCCCTGGAACCCGCCACACTCTCGCCCTGATTCGCCGCTCGCGCGATCTGGTTCATGCTCCTGCCGATCGCTCCCAGCTCGGCGATCGACCTCTTGAGGGCTAGCGGCTCCTCCTTGGTCGGCGGCGCCAGTGACCGCAGGTGCGCCCGTGTGTACACCGCGACGTAGGTGGCCGGCGCCAAGCCGCGTGCAGCCGCCCGCTCCCGGAGAAGCATCCGGTCCTCGGCTCGTAGCCGTACGGTGAGCCGCGATACCGGCCCTACCGGCTCACCTGCGGGCCCCGCATCGGTCGCGGCCGCAGCAGCGTGCGCTCCCCGAAGCCACGTTCGCCGATTGCAGTTCCAGCTCGATCATCCGCTTCAGCAGCGCGGAATCGGTCGCCCCTTGGCGCCGCACCAGGGCGCTGAACGCCGCCTTCGTCGCGGCCGGCACTCTGCAATGAATGAAGGCATCCGCTGTCATGGAAGCCGTCGTGATACAGCAGCCGCTCGGCGTCTATCCTGCAACCCACTCAACATGCCGCAGAATGTGCCACAGCAAGCCGCCCGAGCAGGCATGCAGTTTCGCGGTATTTTCCGCGGAAACCCCTCTGGACTGACTTGCGCTTCGAGCGCACCATAAGACCACGCGTGACAACTCGTCCCTAAACGACCGGAACCACACAAGGTCGTTCGATGCCCCCTGAGGCGATGCCGGCACGGCAGCCTGGGCTCGGTCCACTCCCCTTACGGACCCTCACCCTCGAGGAGGCCGCTGCTTTCCTGCACATGCACCCAGAGGAAGTCCGCACGCGGGCGAAGCGTGGGCTGATACCGGGCGCGAAGACGGGCCGGCGCTGGGTATTCCTGGAGATCGACCTCGTGGAGTTCGTGCGCTCGCTGTATCCTGTGAGGCGGCAAGCGCTGCGAGTGACACCCTCACAGGAGGCAAAATGTCACTACGCAAGCGAAACAGGGTCTGGTGGATCGACTTCCGCACGCCGAACGGTGAGCGAGTACGACGATCTACTGAGACCGGCGACAAGGGCCAAGCGCAGGAGCTGCACGACAAGCTGAAACGCGAAGTCTGGCGGCTCCAGAAACTTGGCGACCGGCCGAGGCGCATCTGGGAAGACGCGGCTGTGCGTTGGCTTCGCGAGCAGGCCCACAAGGCCACTCACGAATCCGATAAAGCCAAGTTGCGGTGGCTCGATAAGCATCTGGCCGGACTTGATATCGAGGAGATCAACAGAGCTGTCATTGATCGGATCATCGCCGCCAAGCGCGCCGAGGGGTGCGCGAACGCGACGGTAAACCGGGTGCTGGCATTGGTGCGGGCGATCTTGCGCAGGTGCGCGCGTGACTGGGAGTGGATGGACCGGGCGCCGGCCGTGCGGCTTCTGAAGGAGCCGACGCGGCGAATCCGGTTCCTGACGCAGGACCAGGCGGCAGCACTGCTGAGGGAGCTTCCTCAGCATCTACGCGAAGCCGCCCTGTTCACCCTGGCGACAGGGCTTCGGGCTGCGAACGTAATGGGTCTGACGTGGGAACAGGTTGACCTGGAGCGTAAACGGGCGTGGGTACATCCCGATCAGGCGAAGGCGCGGAAGGCGATTCCGGTGCCGTTCAGCGAGGCCGCGATGGAAGTGGTCTCGCGTCTGCTTGGGAGGCATCCGACGCATGCGTTCACGTACCAGGGCAAGCCGTTGAAGGTGCTGAGCACGAAGGCTTGGTATCGGGCGCTGAAGCGAGCCGGTATCGAGAATTTCCGCTGGCATGATCTTCGGCACACCTGGGCAAGCTGGCACGCGCAGAACGGAACGCCGATGCACGTCCTGCAGGAGTTGGGTGGCTGGGAATCACCGCTGATGGTGCGCCGCTACGCGCACTTTGCAACGGAACATCTGGCCGCTTACGCCAACAATGCGGGAATCGTGGGCACGAATCGGTCACAGCCTGGCAATTAGACGGAGTGAGACGACCCCAAGTCCTTGATGCAAATCTGGGCCTGCTTGGATTCGAACCAAGGACCAAGGGATTATGAGTCCCCTGCACTAACCGCTGTGCTACAGGCCCGTCGCAGCAGGGAGAATCTTAACTCATCGGTTCACCGGCGCGCTGCCGGCGCCAGCCACCGGCCGAACCCGCACCGGCAGGCGCACGTTGCACAGCTCGATGCGGTCGGTCGGCTCGACGAACCATGCGCCCGTGCGGCTGCGCAGCGAACGCACGTAGTCGGCGAAGATCGGGGCATCGGAGCGCAGCAGTTCCAGATCCGTGCGCCGTGATGCCGGCAGATCGGCGGCGATGCTGATCGACTTGATCGGCACGTACTGCTCCGGCTGTTCGTAGAAGCCGAGTGCGCCGGTGCCGCGCGGCAGGCTCGAGAGCAGCTCGATGCCCTGCAGTACCCGGCCGGTCAGCGTCACGTTGCGATCCAGCTGCCGCGGAGCATGGCCGATGACGACGTACAGCTCGGCTCCGGATCCGCTGTCGGGCGCCGTATCGCGGCCGACCCCGAGCATGGCGTAGCAATGCACCAGCCATTCCTTGCCCAGCTTCGGATCGCGCGCCACCGGCCAGCTGTCGATGAAGCCCACCTGCGGCGCATAGACATCGCCGTCCTGCAGGGCGCGGAAGCCCGCGGCGCGCTGCAGCGTGCGCTCGAATTCCGGCGGCAGCGAGCGCGCCGCCGCGCCCGGATCGCGCTTCTCCTCCGGGTCGCCCCACTGCACGACGTAGTCATCCTGCACGCGCAGGATGCTCAGGCCATCGAAGTAGTGCTGGCGCACCAGGGTCTTGATGTTGGCCACGTGCCGGGGCGCGAACTGCGGCGCCAGCTCGATCACGACGCGGCCGGCCCCGAGCTCGAGGTAGAGCGTGTTGTCGGGATCCGGCGCCCGCCAGTCCGACGCCGCGCTGCGCGCCAGCACGTCCTGCGGCGCCTCGGCGGTCCCGGGCGCAGTGGCCGCGGGCGGCGGCGCACCCGAGGCCGCGCTGCCCGCCGCCCCCGGGGTGAGCGTCGCGCATGCGCCCAGCAGCATCGCCGCGGCACGCCTCGCGCCCATCAGGCAGTCTTCAGGAACGCATCGCAGCTATCGCGCGCGGGCTCTTTCTCCGGAATCTTCTCGCAGATCTCCTGCATGCGCTCGCGCAGCGCCTGCAGCACATCCTCGTGCTGGCCTTTCGCCGCCTCGTTCCACGCGCGCAGCTCGCGATCGAGCTTCTCGAGCCGCACGCGCGCGCGGCGGTAGATGCGGTCGGGACCGTCCAGCTCGGCGAGCACCTGTTCGCCCGTATCCTCGATGCGCGTCGCGTCATTGGGCGCCATGCGCAGCAGCCCGCTGAGGTAGAGCTGGCCCCACTGGAAGCGCGTTGCCGCGCCCTGCGAGCCGCGATAGGCATCGTCCAGCAGGCCGATGGCCTCGTCCTTGTGGCCCATCTTTTCCGCAATCTCGGCCAGGTCCACCTGGAAATAATACGGGGTGCTGGAGCGGGCGATCTCCGCCTTCGCGATCTCATAGGCCTTGGGATACTCACCCAGGTCCTCGAGCACGTTCAGCGATGCGTTGACCAGTCCGGAGCGTACGTATTCGTTCTGCTCCGCGGCCAGCGCAGCATCGATGCGCCGGTTCGCCTCGGCCACCGCGGCGGCAGGCAGCTTGCCCTTCGGATTGTCCAGCATCGCCAGGGCATGCAGTTTGGCATCCAGGAATCCGAGTTGATCGGCCTCGACATAGCGCGGGTCGTTGGCGGCCGCATCCATCATCGCGACGTAGCGCTCGCGCAGCGTGCGGGTGAACGCGGCGCCGCGCGCGCGCACCTCCTTGAAGAAGCTCGCATCGAGCGTCTGCAGCGCCTCGGCGCTCGAGACCGCGAGATGCGGGTGCGCCAGGATGCCCGCGAGCTGGTCCGTGAGCGCGATCAGCTGGGCCGAAGGCACGGGCTTCGGCGCATTGAGCGCCTCGCGCTGCGCGTTGGCCGCATAGTAAGTGGCGTAGATGATCAGCTGGGCGCGCTCGAGCTGGGCATCGGCCGGGCATTGCGCCGCCGCTGCCTGCAGCTGATCGGCGCGCTGGCCGTAGAGTGCCGGGTCGAGCGAATCGAGTTCCCAGTCGTTGTAGGCCAGGCGCCGGCACTGGTCGGCGTTCAGCACCTTGCCGCTCGCGGCCGCCTGCAGCAGCGTGTCGACCGGCTGCAGATCATCCAGGGCCAGGTCCAGCGCCGCGGCGTATTGCGATACATCGCGCCCGGCGCCGAGACGAATGAGCTCGTGCCCGTCGGCATCGAGCACGATCAGCGTCGGGTAGCCCTGAATGCCGAATTGTTCGCCCCATTTCTGGGCACCTTCGTCGTCGCCGTCCAGATATACCGGCAGGAACAGCTTGGTCTTGGCGATGAAGTCGGGCCGTGAGAACACCTTGGACTTCAGCGTGTGACAGAACGGGCACCATTCCGCACCCCAGTACAACAGCACCGGCCGATTCTCGCGTTTGGCGACGATGAAGGCGCCCTCGACGCTGCCGTCGAACCAGGAGATGTCGGGCGGCTCGTTTGCGCGCGCGTGCGTGGCGTGCAGCGGCTGCGACTTCTGGCAGCCGCCGATCGCCAGCAATGCGCCCAGGCAGATCAGACGTGCGTACATGATTCGACCAACCTCCATATCCGCCCCGCCCGATGCAGACACTATAAGATAAAAGCAACGGCTTGGACTTCCACCGGTTGACGAAAGTTTGCCCCGATCTGAAGCGCCGGCAAGATGCCGCCCGCGCCCTCAGCCGCGCGGCGGCCGGCCGGCGCCGGGCTTGGTGCCGCGGGTCAGCGCGGCCGACAGGGGGTCTTCCGGCCAGTGGTGCTTGGGGTAGCGGCCGCGCATTTCCTTGCGCACCTGCGCGTAGCTGCTGCGCCAGAAGCCCGCCAGATCGCGCGTGATCTGCACCGGGCGCTGCGCCGGCGACAGCAGCTTGAACGTCACCGGCACCGCACCGCCGCCGATGCGCGGGGTCTGCGTCAATCCGAACACCTCCTGCAACCGCACCGCCACGCACGGCGCGTTGTCGTCGAGATAGTCGATGCGCACGTGCGAACCGGTCGGCACCGGCAGCTCGCGCGGCGCGAGGGTCTCGAGCGCGCGCAGTTGCGCGCCGTTGAGGCGCGAGCGCAGCGCCTCGACCAGGGGCAGCCGCGAGAGCTGTTCACGGCGCGTCACGCCGCCCAGGCGGGGCCCGAGCCACTGCGCGAGCTGCGCCATCAGCGTGGCGTCATCGCTGCGCGGCCAGTCGCCCAGATCGTTGCGGCCCAGCGCGCGCACGAACTCCATGCGCGCTCGCAGGCCGCGGCTCGAATCGTCCCAGGGCAGGGCCGCGAGGCCGAGCTGGCGCACTCCCTCCAGCATGGCCGCGACCGCCCGCTCATCCGCCGCGGCCGGCTGCGGCTGATCCTCGAGCACCAGGGCTTCCAGGCGCCGCACGCGCCGCGCCACCACGGCGGCCTCGCGCGCCTGCCAGCCGAAGTGCTCCTCGGCGACGATGTGCGCGGCGAACAGCCGTTCGATCAGTGCTCGCGACAGCGGCACCGCCAGATCGATGCGCGCCTCGCGCGCGCTATCGTCGAGCTCGAGCGCGACGATGAATGGCTCGCGCGCCAGCGCCGGTGCACCGGTGAATGCAGCGCCGCGGCCGTTGGCGAGCAGGTAGCGCCCCTCTGCGCCGTCGCGACGCTGCCCGATTCGATCCGGGAAAGCCAATGCCAGCAGCGCTCCGGGCAGCGCCTGCTCATCGGTCACGACCTGCGCCGCAGCCGCATCGCCCGCCGCGGCGCCGTGGGCCGCGCGCAGCGCCGCCTCCAGCGCGCGCGCACTGCGCTGCACGCGCTCGAGCAGGTATCGATCGGCCGGGTCGAGCCGCGCTTCCCCGCGCAGCAACGCCAGACGTGTCCGCAGATCCGGATCGTGCGGCGCGCGCGCCGGCTGCCCGCGGCCGGCGCCGCGGCGCAGTAGATCGCGTTCGGACAGCAGCGCCGCCAGCTGCACCGCCAGCCGCACCGCGCCCAGGTTGCGCGCGGCCAGCAGCATGTGCGCCAGGCGCGGGTGCACCGGCAGGCTCGCCATCCGGCGACCGAGGGCCGTCGGGCGGCCGCGTCGGTCGAGCGCGTCCAGCCGCGTCAGCAGCTCGCGCGACTGCTGCAGACTCGAGGCCGGCGGGGCATCGAGCCATTGCAGCCGTGCCGCATCCGTCACACCCCAGCACGCCAATTCCAGGGCCAGCGACGCCAGATCCGCCTCGAGGATCTCCGGCGCCGTCACCGCCGCCAGGCTTGCCTGGGCGCCCTCGCTCCAGAGCCGGTAGCACAGGCCCGGCGCCACGCGGCCGGCGCGCCCGGCGCGCTGTTCGCTGGCGGCGCGCGAAATGCGCGCCAGCTCCAGGCGGCTCATCCCGGTCGACGGATCGAAGCGCGAGCGGCGCGCCAGCCCTGAATCCACCACCGCCGTGACCCCGGGAATCGTCAGGCTGGTCTCGGCGATGTTGGTGGCCAGCACGACCCTGCGGCGCCCCGCGGCGGCCGGCTCGAGCGCCGCGTCCTGGCTTGGCACGCTCAGCTCTCCATAGAGCGGCAGCACCTGCACGCCCGGCGGCAGCCCTGCCTCGAGCAATGCTCGCTCGAGGCGCCGGATCTCCCCCGCGCCGGGCAGGAACGCCAGCACATCGCCGCCCGATTCCTCCAGCGCGCGGCGCACCGCCGAGCTCATGGCGCGCTCCAGCGCAGCCGCCTCCGGGGCGCCGCCGGCTGCCGGCAGCAGCGGCAGTCCCCGGCCGACATAGCGGATGTCGACCGCAAATGCGCGGCCCGGCACGCTCACCAGCGCCGCGTCTCCGAGCAGCGCCGCGACCCGCTCGCCGTCGATGGTCGCCGACATGATCAGCAGCCGAAACGGCGCGGCCAGCTCGCGGCGTGCATCGAGCGCGAGCGCCAGGCCGAGGTCTGCGGCCAGGCTGCGCTCGTGATATTCGTCGAAGACCAGGCAGGCGACGCCATCGAGCCCCGGATCCTCCTGCAGCAGCCGCGTCAGCACGCCTTCGGTGATCACCTCGATGCGAGTCATGCGCGACACGCGCGTGTCGAGCCGCATGCGATAGCCGACCGTCTCGCCGACCGATTCGCCGAGCAGGCTCGCCATCCGGGCCGCCACGGCGCGCGCCGCCAGCCGCCGCGGCTCGAGCATCAGGATTCTGCCGCCGGCAACGAACGGCGACTGTAGCAGCGCGAGCGGCACGAGCGTGCTCTTGCCGGCTCCCGTGGGAGCCTGCAGCACGGCGTCGCGATGGCGCTCGAAGGCGCCGAGCAGCGCGGCGGCGAGCGGATGCTGCGACGGCGGTGGCTGGCGCAGCGCCCCAGGATCGTTCACTGCGGCGCCGGAGCGCCCGCGGCACTCGATTTTGCGGGGGAAGACGCTCTGGTGCGCACGGACTCGAGGCCGGCATGGCGCAGCATGGCCGCAGCCAGCTCGGCGTATTCGCCGCCGAAATGATGGCCCTCGCCGAGCGGCTGCGCGGTCAATGTGCCGCCCGCCAGGCGCGCGCACGGCTCGTCGCGCTCCCCGGCGCCGTACAGGCACAGGGCCTTGACGCCCTGCATGCGCGCGAGCTCCGGCTCGACCGGTGCCGTACCCGCGGCACTACCGGGAAGCCAGCCGCCGACGCGGATCTCGAAGCTGGCGTGCTCGCTCAAGCCCAGCAGATTCACGCTCAGGATACGCGCCCGCAGATCGTGCGGCAGGCGATTGACGATGAACGGCAACACATCGGCGCCGAACGAATAGCCGATCAACAGCACGCGCGAACGATTCCAGGCCGAGAGGTAATGCCGCAGCACGCGCGCGACGTCGGCGGCCGATTGCTCCGGCGTGCGCGGCCGCCAGAAATATTGCAGCGTCGACAGCGCGACCAGCGGCACGCCGCGCTCGTTCAGGGCCTGGGCCACGCCGCGATCGAGTCCGGCCCAACCGCCGTCGCCGGTCAGCAGCAGCGCCAGCGGTGCATCGGGATCGGCATGGCCGCTCCCCGGCCGCTCGATCAGGGGCAGATCGGCCACCTCGGCCGCCTCGATCGGTGCCGGCGCAGACTGCGCCGCGAGCCGCTCGAACAGCTGCATGAACTGCGGCAGCCAGTCGTTCTCGGCGCCGAAGCCATGTCCCACGGACGCCAGCCGCACGACCTGCGCATTGCCGACCTTGGCGGCAAACTCATCGACTCTTGCGGCCGGACAGACCGCATCGGCTTCGCCCTGGAACGCGATCCAGCGCTCGGTGAGCCTCGGGGCCGGATCGAAGATCCACTGACCCTTGTCGCCGGCGTGGTAGCTGAGCGTGGCGCCGCTGCCCGGACACAATGCCACGCCGCCGAATTGCTGCTCCGGACAGAAGCCCAGGCTGACGCCGGCGCCGAAAGTGCCCGGCGGCGACTCGACCAGCACCGCGTAGACCACGGTCGCACCCGAGGAAAAGCCGTACAGCAGGGGTTGCCGGTACTCCGCCAGGCCGAGCTCGCGTTCCACCCGATGCGCCAGGGCCTCGAAGTCCGCGGCCAGGTAACGGCACCCGCCGCCCTTGTGGGCTGCGACGGCGGCCAGGTAGCGGCGCACGTCCACGCCCGCCACCGCAGCGCCGGCGTCGCGCAGGTGCCGCGCCATGTCGATCACACCGAGCCGCCAGCCGGCATCACCGGAGAGAAAGATCACCACGCCCTCGGGCTTGCCGGCCGGCGCATACAAGGTCACCGTGCCGAACGGCGCGCCGTCATCGAACCGGCGCTCACCCGCGCCCAGGCGCTCCTGGCTCGCAGCGGCTCGGGTTGACGACGGCGCCGCCCGGGCGGCGGCCGCCGGCTGCTCGCCCCCGTGTACCGCACCGGCGGCGAGGCCGGCCGCCACGCCGAGCGCGCGCCATGGCGCCCGGCATCTCATTTGGCGAACAACTCCTTGACGCCGCCGGAGATCAGCACCGAGATGTCGAGCAACACCCGCGGCAGCGCCAGTCCGCCGGGCGAGGCCAGATACTTCGACTCCCACACGGGATTGAATTTCGCCTTATAGCGCCGCAGGCCGTCGAAGTTGTAGAAATGCTCGCCGTAGCGGAACACGAAGTTGCCGACACGATGCCAGGCGGGCGCGAGCGGATGCTGCTCCAGGCCGGCCAGCGGCGCCATGCCGAGGTTGAGCCAGCGATAACCCTGCGATCGCCCCCACAGCATCAATTCCACGAACAGGAAGTCCATCACCGCGCGCGGGGCATCCGGGCCGAAGCGCATCAGGTCGACCGCGATCTCCTCGCCGGTGCCGGCGATCCACAGGCTCGCGAATGCCACCGGATCGGCGCCCGTGCGCACCACCGCCACCGGAAAATTGCTGACGTAGCTCTCCGAGAACGCACCAACCGAAAAGCCCTTCTCGGCGGCCGCCTTGTCCTCGAGCCAGGCGTCCGAGACGGTCCGCAGTTTCGGCATCAGCGGCGGCAGCTGCTCCGGGCGCACGACCTCGAAGGTCGCGCCGTCGCGCTCGGCACGCCGGCGCTGCGTGCGCAATTCCGCGCGCGCACTGCCCTCCAACGAGAAATCCGCCAGCGAGACGCGCGCTTCCTCACCGATCTTCATGGCCGCGAGGCCCAGGTCGATGTACAGCGGCAGGCGTTCGGCGCTGACCTGGTAGAACGCGGTCCAGCCGCCGTGCCGGTCCGACAGCTCGCGAAAGCGCCACACCAGCTCTTCCTGGCCATCGCGCGCACCGATCGGATCACCGAGCGCCACCCAGCTGCGGCCGTTGATCTGATACATGAGGAATGCATCGCCGGCATTGCTGAACAGCAGCCGCTTGTCGCCCGACAGCGCCGCATTGGCCATCGCCTGCGGGCAGAGCGCGATCAGCGGTCGCGCCCGCTGCAGGTCCTGCGCCGAGGCCACCCCGGGCTCCGGGCGCGCCGGCCGCAGCAGATTGGTCGCCAGAAAGGCCGCCGCCAGCAGCACCACCACCAGCGACGCGCGCAGCATGCGCGGCGCATCGCCCTCGAACGCGAATGTCCACCACAGCGCATGCGAGTAATCGACGTGCCGGTAGGCGAAGAAGCCGATCCACACCGCGGTCGAGATCACGATCGCGAGGCTCGCGATCCAGGCCGGCGTGAAGCGCTGCGCCAGGATGGCCGCGGGCCGGTAGAAGGCTCGGCGCCCGAGCCACAGCACCGCCAGCACGATCGCCAGTATCAGTACCTGCTCGATTTCCAGGCCGCGCAGCAGCGAGGTGAGCATGCCGGCCGCGAGCAGCCAGACGGTCAGCTGATAGGCCGCCGCCACGCGGCGGAACAGCGCGCGTGCCAGGATCAGCAGCGCCAGTCCGATCACACTGCCGGCCAGATGCGACACCTCGAGCACCGCCAGCGGCAGGATGTGCCGCAGCAGCGACAGGCGCTGATCGATCGACGGTGTCACGCCCGAGACCAGCAGCACGAAGCCGGCCACGAATACCAGCGCGCCGCTGACCTGCGGCACGATCGGCGCGATGTAGGCGGCTGCCATCTGCTCGATGCGGGCCAGCTTGGAGCGCTGGGTGCGCAGTTCCTGGCCGCCGAACAGCAGCGCCGCGACCAGCAACGGCAACAGGTAATAGACCGCGCGCCACGCCAGCAGCGAGCCGATCAGCTGGTCCGCCGGCACTCCGGGCAGCGCCAGCACGATCAGGGACTCGAACACGCCGAGGCCGCCGGGGACGTGGCTGATGATGCCGGCGGTGATCGCGGTCGCGTAAGCGCCTGCGAATGCCAGCAGTCCGACGCCGCTGTCGGCCGGCAGCAGCAGCCAGAGCACCACTGCCGAGAGCCCCAGATCCACCGCCGCGAGCACGATCTGCGGCAGCGCCACCGAGGGTGCCGGCGCACGCAGGGCCCAACCCAACAGCTCGAACTGGCGCGGACCGAACAGCGACCACAGCGCGTACAGCACGATCGACAGCAGCAGCAGCGCACCGAGCGCCAGCGCGATGACGGGGTTCACGTGCAGCGCGTGCCCACCCTGCAGCGGCGCCACGATGAAAGACACGCCGGCGAGCGCGCCGAGTCCGATCGCCGTCGTGACCGTGCAGAAGGCGGCGATGGTCGCGACGTCGGCCGCATTCAAGCCCGCCGAGGCGTACAGCCGATAGCGCACGGCGCCGCCGGTAAAGGCCGCGATGCCGAAATTATGGCCGAAGGAATAGGCGATGAACGAGGTGAATACCGTGCGTCCGTACGGCACGCGCTTGCCGAGATAGCGCAGCGCCAGTACATCGTAGAAGCCGAGCAGCCAGTAGCTCAGCGCGGTGCAGAATATCGCGCCGCCGATCGCCGCCGCCGGAATCGAGCGCAGGTGCGCCAGCACGTTGGAGAAGCGGAATTGGGCCAGCTCGCGATGCAGAGCCAGCGCCACGCCGGCGAAGATCAGCAGCGACACTCCGGGCAGTAACCAACGCCACCACAGCTCTCTGAGATCCTGTCCCGTCCGCGCCTGATCCATTGCAGCAGCCTTCAATGTGTACCGTGAACGGCAGGACCCGGACCCGCCCGCATGGCGGCTCATTATAGTCGGCACGCCGCGCGCGCCGGCGGTCCTTGCACCGCGCCGCGCGCTCGTGATCGTGTTCGCTCTGCGCCGATCCGCAGCGCCTTCCAGGACGAGCAGCTCCAGCTCTCGACCCTGCTGCATGCCGCGCCCGAGGGAATTGCGTACATCTCGCACGACGGTGCGATCCTGTTCGCCAACGACCGCGCCTGTTTGCTGTTCGGCTATCCGCGCACGAAGCTGATCGGATTGCCCAACGAGGCGATCCGTCTCGAAGCGGTCCGACGCATCCTGCCACTCGATGCGCTGCCGGAGGCGATCCTGAAGGCCTGAGCCCGGCGCGCCGATGCAGCTCAGGGCGCCGCGCGCCCCCGCGGACGCAGTGCGAAGGCGGCCAGGCACCAGGCTGCGATCAACGCCAGACCGCCGAGCGGTGTGGCCACGCCCAGCAGCCGCGGCGCCCCGGCCAGGATCAGGTACAGACTGCCGCTGAACAGCACGATGCCTGCCAGCAGCAGCCAGGCGGCGGCGTGCAGCGCACGGCCCGGCCAGCGATCGAGCAGCAGTCCCAGCCCCAGCAACCCCAAAGCGTGGAAGAACTGGTACTGCACCGCGGTCTGCAGCACCTGGTAGTGATCCGCGGACAGTCGCGGTCTGAGGGCGTGTGCGCCCACGGCGCCCAGCGCCGTCGCCAGCGCGAGCAGCAGCGCCGCGGCCCGGCAGAAGCGACGCGCGTGCGGCTGCATGGCGCTCAGTGG
>DAHUYP010000057.1 GCA_027315105.1 Gammaproteobacteria bacterium | reverse complement strand
CGGCCGCACCGACGCCGGCGCAGCTCGCCGCGATGCGCGCCTACCGCTCGCGCTACGGCGTGGCCGGCCCATGAGCGGGCGAGGGCCGGCCCACGGCGGCCGGCCCCCGCCAACAGCGCGACGCGCGTCGCGAACCTGCAGCAAGACTCTTGCAGACGGTGGTCCGCGGCGGGGAGAATTGCGCCGCCGCAGGCATCAGGGGCGGATCGGTCGTATCATTCCGACAATGCTTCGCATTCGACACATGGTTGGACCTGCGGCGGCGCTGTGCCTGCTCGGCGCCGCCGTTCACGCCGCGGCTCCCAACCCCAACGGGCCCACGCAGGTCTACAAGTGGGTCGACGACAAAGGGGTGCTGCATTACGGCGACAGCGTCCCGGCCGAATACGCGCAGAACGAGCGCTCGGTGCTCAACGCCCAGGGGGTCGAGATCAGGCATATCGACGGCCGCAAGAGCGCCTCGCAACAGGCCGAGCAGTCGCAGGCCGATCAGCTCGCGCGCGAGCGCGCGCAGCACGACCAGTTCCTGCTGTCGACCTACCTGTCCGCCAAGGACATCGAGCAGCTACGCGACGAGCGGCTCGCGCAGGTCGACGGCCAGATCAAGGCGTCCATGACCTACATCGATTCGCTGGGCGCGCGGCTCACGGCGCTGCAGGAGCGCGCGGCGCATTTCAAGCCCTACAGCGATGATCCCAACGCCCACCGCATGCCCGACGACCTGGCCGAGGATCTGGCGCACACCGCCAACGAGACGCGCAGCCAGCGCCAGGCGCTCGACGCCAAGCGCAAGGAGCAGGCCGATATGCGGGCGCAGTTCGAGGCCGACATCCAGCGCTACCGCGAATTGACCGCGCGCTCGCATTCCTGAAGCCGCCGCCTCACTGCCGGCCCGAATGGCCGAAGCCGCCGCCGCCGCGGGCGCTCGCATTGAAGTCCGTGACGATCTGCAGCGCCACCTGCACCACGGGCACCACCAGCAGCTGCGCGATGCGCTCCCCGGGCTGGATCTCATAGCCGGCGGCACTGCGATTCCAGCACGACACCAGCAGCGGACCCTGGTAGTCGGAATCGATGAGCCCGACCAGATTGCCGAGCACCACGCCGTGCCGGTGGCCGAGTCCGGAGCGCGGCACGATCAGCGCCGCCAGGGCCGGGTCTTCCAGGTGGATGGCGAGCCCGGTCGGGATGAGCTCGGACTGGCCGGGCGCGAGGACCATCGGCGCATCGATGCAGGCGCGCAGATCGAGCCCGGCCGAGCCGGCGGTGGCGTACTGCGGCAGCGGAAACTCGCGTCCCAGGCGCGCATCGAGGATCCGGACCTGCATCGGCCGGCGGGTGCAAGCATCCATCTGATGGTCGGGCCAGAGGCCGCGCTCGGCGGCGCAGGATCGCGCGCGCGCTAGGATGCCCGAACGCCCGAGGGCGCCGCAAGCTCGCGTGCCGTGTCGGCGCCGTCCGCGCCCTCGCCGGCGCTCGCGCTGCGGCGCTCGCCCGGGTCGGGCTGCTCGAGGTAGCGCTCGACGATCAGCCCGGTCAGGGCGCGCGCCAGCTCCAGCTTGCTCGAGGACGGCAGCTCGATGCGGCCGCCGCGCCACAGCACCAGCAGCGCGTTCTCGTCGCAGTCGAAGGCCTTGCGGTGACCGACCTCGTTGGCCGCGATCAGGTCCAGGTTCTTGGCCAGCAGCTTGGCGCGCGCGTACTGCTCGACCGCATGGGTCTCGGCGGCGAAACCGACCACGAACGGCCGCTGGGGGCTGGCGCTGACGTGCGCCAGGATGTCCGTGGTGCGGGTGAGTTCGAGCGACATCGTCTCGCTGCTCTTCTTGATCTTCTGCTCGGCGCAGCACACCGGCCGATAGTCGGCCACCGCCGCGGTGCCCACGAAGATGGCGGTTCCCGGCAGCTCGCGCTGCACGGCCGCGTACATCTGATCGCAGCTCTCCACGTCGATGCGCCGTACGCCGCGCGGGCTCGGCAGCGACACCGGTCCGCTGACCAGGACCACTTCCGCCCCGGCTTCCTGCATCGCCTGCGCCAGCGCGAAGCCCATCTTGCCGGAGCTGCGGTTGCTGACGAAGCGTACCGGGTCGATGCACTCGCGCGTCGGTCCGGCGGTCACCATGACGCGCCGGCCGCGCAGCGGCCCGGCCGGCGATAGCAGCGCCGCGGCGCACGCCACCAGCTCCGGCGGCTCGAGCATGCGCCCGGGACCGTGCTCGCCGCAGGCCTGCTCGCCGATCCCCGGACCGAGCATGCGAACGCCCCGGCGTTCGAGCAGATCGACGTTGAACTGCGTGGCCGCATTGCGCCACATGAGCTGGTTCATCGCCGGGGCGGCGGCGATCGGCGCCGCGCTCGCCAGACACAGCGTGGTCAGCAGGTCATCGGCCAACCCGTGCGCCAGGCGGGCGAGAAAATCGGCGCTGGCCGGGGCGACCAGCACCAGCTCGGCCCAGCGGGCCAGCTCGATGTGTCCCATCCCCGCGGCATGCCCGTCGTCCCACAGATCGCTGCGCACGGGCCGCCCCGAGAGCGCCTGGAACGTGGTCGGCGTGACGAAATGCTGCGCCGCCGCCGTCATCACGACCTGCACCTCGGCGCCGCGCTCCGCCAGGCGCCGCACCAGCTCGGCGCTCTTGTAGGCCGCGATGCCGCCGGTCACCCCGAGCACGATGCGTTTGCCCTTCATTCGTCAATTATCGGCCTTTCGCGACCAGCGCGCACGATATGACGATCGCACGTCGGGCGCATGTCACTGCAGACTGGCGCACGTTTCCGCGCCGCTGCCACGGGTGAGGGCATGAGTATCAAGGACTGGCCGGCCGCCGAGCGGCCGCGCGAGCGGCTGCTCGCCAACGGCGCACAATCGCTGTCCGACGCCGAGCTGCTGGCCGTGCTGCTCGGTGGCTCGGGGCGCCGCGGCCTGGACGCGGTCGCCGCGGCCCGCAGCCTGCTGGGCCACCACCGCTCGCTGCGTGCGCTGTTGTCGGCGCAGCGCGGCGCCTGCCTGGCGCAGCCCGGTATCGGCACCGTCGGCTACTGCCGGCTGCAGGCCGCCCTGGAGCTGGCGCGGCGGCATTTCGCCGAGGCTATGCGCTCGGGTCCCGCGCTCGACTCGCCGCAGGCGACGCGCAATTTCCTGATCGCACGCCTGCGCGATACGCCCCACGAGCTGTTCTGCTGCCTGCACCTCGATAACCGGCATCGCCTGATCGCCTACGACGAGCTGTTTCGCGGCACCATCGACGGCGCCAGCGTGCATCCGCGCGAAGTGGTCAAGCAGGCGCTCGAGCGCAACGCCGCCGCCGTGATACTGGCGCACAACCACCCCTCGGGCATCGCCGAGCCCAGCCAGGCCGACGAGCTGATCACGCGCCGGCTGCGCGAAGCCCTGCAGCTGGTGGACATCCGGGTGCTCGACCACCTGATCGTCGCCGACAACGGCTGTCTGTCGTTCGCCGAGCGCGGCCTGATCTGACGCACCCGCCGGCTCCGGCCTCCCCCCACGCCCGGGCTCGCCAGGTCTGTACGGCCGCTGCCGCAACACGGCAAGCTATCCGCATGCACCCGCGTCCCACGCTGCTCCGGATCCTGCTGGCCTTCGCCGGCATCTACATCATCTGGGGCACCACCTTCCTCGGCATCGCGCTCTCGATCCGCACCATTCCGCCCTTCTTCAGCGGCGCGCTGCGCTTCCTGCTGGCCGGCGGGCTCATGTACGGCTGGCTGCGCTGGCACGAGCCGCGGCCGTTCGCGCGCCTGCACGTCGGCGGCAGCATCCTCTGCGGCGTGCTGCTGACCGGCATGGGCAACGGCTTCGTGGTCTGGTCGCAGCAGGGCCTACCCTCGGGCATCGCGGCCCTGTTCGTCGGTGTCATGCCGGTATCGACCCTGGCGCTCGACTGGATGTTCTTCTCCCGGCGCGCCCCGACGCGGCAGGCGGCGCTCGGCGTGGCGCTCGGCCTCGCCGGCGTGGTGGTGCTCGCCTTGCATACCCGCTCCATGGCCGGCAACGTGCGGCCGATCCACATCGTCGCGGTCCTGAGCGCCGAGCTCGCCTGGAGCGCCGGCACGCTGCTGCAGCGGCGCTACGCCGGCGCCGATCGCGTGGTCAATTACAGCTGCCTGCAGATGCTGGCCGGCGCCGTATTCCAGCTGCTGATGGGATTCGTCGATCGCGAGTGGATCGGCTTCGAGCCTGCGCGCATCTCGCTGCAGTCGCTGCTCGCGGTGCTGTACCTGGTGGTGTTCGGCAGCATCATCGCGGTCAACTGCTATTCGTTCCTGGTGGCACACGTGCCGGCACAGAAGGTCACCACCTATGCGCTCGTGAACCCGGTGATCGCCCTGGTGCTCGGCGCCGCGGTACTCGGCGAGCGCATCACCCCGGCGGCCGTGCTGTCGACCGTGATGGTGCTGATCGGCGTCGCTCTGGTGCTGTACCAGCACGGCGGCAGCCTGCGGGCGCTGCCGCGGCCGCGCCCCGCCGCGGCTGGCGAGCCGGAGGCCTGAGGCCAGAGGCCAGAGCCCGCCCGCCCGCGCGCCCACCGGCCCCGGGTTGCTTTCCGCCCCCTGCGACTGCTATAAAGCGCCCCTTTCCGCCGGTATCGAGCCCGCATCGAGCAGCGGTAATCCACACGTAACCGTCTGATTTCGAGGGTGAAGCTCATGTCTCGCGTCTGTCAGGTCACCGGCAAGCGCCCGGCCACGGGCAACACCGTCTCGCATGCCAACAACAAGCGCCGCCGGCGCTTCCTGCCGAATCTGCACACGCAGCGCTTCTGGCTCGAGGGCGAGAAGCGCTGGGTGACGCTGCGTGTATCCACCCGCGCGTTGCGCACCATCGAGAAGAACGGCCTGGAGGCCGTACTCGCCGATCTGCGCGCCCGCGGCGAGAAGATCTGAGGGCCGAGCCATGCGTGAAAAGGTCAAACTGCTGTCGTCGGCCGGGACCGGTCATTTCTATGTGGCGATGAAGAACAAGCGGCTGCATCCGGACAAGATGGAAGTGCGCAAGTTCGATCCGGTGGTGCGCAAGCACGTCGCCTACAAGGAAACCAAGATCAAGTGAGCCGCCGGGCGGCGCCCGCCGGGCGGCGCTAGAGCGGCGTCAACTACGCGGCCGCCGCAGCGGCAAAGCGCCAGGTGCCGCGCCCCGCCGCCTTGGCTCGATACAGCGCCGCATCGGCGCTTCGCACCAGGCTCTCCGCATTGCGGCCGTCGGCCGGGAAAAGGCTGATCCCGATGCTCAGTCCGACGCTCGATTCGCTGCCGTCGGCCAGGTGGAAAGGCATGCGAAACTGCTCGATCAGCCCCTCGGCGACCCGGGCCGCATCCTCCGGCGAGGCGATGCGCTCCAGCACCGCCACGAATTCATCTCCGCCCAGCCGTGCCAGCATGTCGCTGGCGCGCAGCCGCTGCTCCATGCGGCGCACCGCGAGCTGCAGCAATTCGTCGCCCGCCTGATGACCCAGCCGATCGTTGACGCCCTTGAAGCCGTCCAGGTCGAGGAACAGCACCGCGCAGGGCGCGCTGCCGCGAGCCGCCCGTTCGATCGAATTTCCCAGGCGCAGGTAGAGCAGCGAGCGGTTCGGCAGCCCGGTGAGCGAGTCATGGTGGGCGAAGTACTGCAGATGCGCCTGCGCGTGCTGCATGCGGCTGATGTCGGCCACCACGCCGACATAGTGCGTGCCTTCGCCGGCCTCGTTCCTGACCGTGCCGATCGCCAGCCACAGCGGGTAGACTTCCCCGCCCTTGCGCCGGTCCCAGATTTCGCCCTGCCAGCCGCCCGTCGACACGATGGATTCCCACATGGCGCGGTAGAACGAGCCGTTCTGCCGCCCGGACTGCAGCAGGCGCATGTGCTGGCCCACCACCTCGGCCTCGGAGTACTCGGTGATGACGCAGAAGGCCGGATTGACGGCCACGATGTGGCCGTCCAGATCGGTGATGACGATGCCCTCCTGCGTATTCATGAACACCGCATCCGCCAGGCGCAACCGCGCCTCGGACTGCTTACGCGGCGTGAGATCCTCGGCGATCATGATGATGCCGCCGATTTCGCCGTGCTGGTCGCGCCACGGACTGGCCGCCCAGCGCAACGCGTGCACGCTGCCGTCGGCCTGCACCCAGCTATCCTCGTCCTCCTTGACGAATTCCCCCTCCAGGCAGCGTCGATAGACCTGGCGCCATCGCTCCGGGATGTCCGGGTTGACGTCGAGGTGGCTCAGTCCCGCCAGCACCCGGCGGCCCCGGCCATACTCGTCCACCCAGCGCCGGCCGGCCGCGATGTAGCGCATGTCGCGATCGAACATGGCGATCGCCAGCGGCGCATGCTCGACCAGCTGGCGCAGCTCCCGGTACGAGCGGTCGAGACTGTCGTTGGCGTGGGCCAGCTCCGCGGTGCGTTCCGCGACGCGCTCCGCGAGCCGCCCGTTGGCCTCGTGCAACGCCACCTGCGTGCGGCGCGCCCCGGCAAAGTCTCGCCTCAACAGCACCAGCGCCGCTGCCGCGATGCCGATCGCGAGGGCGGTGCCGGCCACGCTGACCGCCATGCTCACGCGGGTGCTGTGGGCGGTGCGGGTCTGGCTGGCGCTCAGCAATGTGCGCTCGGCACCGGTCATTTCACCGATCAGGGCGCGGATGGAGTCGTGCAGCTGCCGGCCGCGGCCCTCGGTCATGAGCGCGCGCGCTTCCTCGAAGCCGTGCTCGCGGCGCGTCACGATGTGGTTCTGCACGCGCGCGATGCGTTGTGCGACCAGCACCTGCAGCGCGTTCAGCCGCCGCTGTTGCGCTTCGTCGTCGGCGGTCAGCTCCCGGATTCTGGCGAGCTCGGTGCCGATGTCGCGCAGCGCGTCGTCGTACGGCTGCAGATAGGCTTCGCTGCCGGTGATGACGTAGCCGCGGCCGGCCGTCTCGGCGTCGGTGGCGGTGGCCAGCACGGCCTCCAGGGCGCCGATCACCTCCTGCGTGTGCGCCACCCGGGCACCGTCGTCGCGCAGCCGCGCAATCGCGGCAAAGGACAGCAACGCGATGAGAATCGAGCTGCCGGCCGCGACCGCAAAGGCGGCCGTCAGGTAGCGCTCGGTCGCGTGCAGCGTGCGTGCCGGCGGCGGGTTGCCGGGCGCGGCCGGCCCGCCGGCCGCGGATGGCAGTTGCGTGTTCACGGTCGAATCAGTCCCTGCGCCAGGGCGCCGGTCCACTGCGGGTCGGCCCGGGGCGGCCCCGGCCGATTCTCCGATTCTGCGCCGCAGCAGCTGGCTCCATGCCGCTACGCTAGCGCGCCGCCCGGCCGCGGGAATATGCGGGGTTCTGCGTACTTCCCCGGCGCCCGGCGGCCGGCGCCCGGCGCTGGTGCTGGCGCTGGCGGGGCGTGCCAAGCGGGCGACAGCGCCCGCCGGCAGTGATTCAATGCCGGCATGCGCAGCCGAGCCCCGTATGCCTGAATTGCCCGAGGTCGAGTCCACCCGCCGCGGTCTCGAGCGCGAGGTCAGCGGCCGCTGCATCCGCGAGCTGCGCGTCTACGAGCGCCGGCTTCGCTGGCCGATCGAAGAGCAGCTGCCGCTGCGGCTCTGCGGCCAGCAGATCGTCGCCGTTGGCCGGCGCGCGAAGTACCTGCTGCTGCAGCTCGAGCGCGGCACGCTGATCGTGCACCTGGGCATGTCCGGCAGCCTGCGGCTGCTGCCGGCCGACACCCCGCGGCACAAGCACGATCAGTTCGACCTGCTGCTGCAGCCGGCGCTGGCCGTGCGCTTCAACGACCCGCGCCGCTTCGGCAGCCTGCACTACACCACCGATGCGCCGGCGCAGCACCGGCTGTTACGCGCGCTCGCGCCCGAGCCCCTGGAAGCGGCGTTCGACGCCGGCTATCTGTTTCGCATCACGCGCCGCCGCCGCGCCGCGATCAAGCAGGTGCTGATGAACGGGCGGCTGGTCACGGGTGTCGGCAACATCTACGCCAGCGAAGCCCTGTTCCGCGCGCGCGTCGATCCGCGGCGCGCGGCGCGCCGGCTCACACGTCGCGATTGCGCGGCGCTGGTGCGCGCGGTGCGCGCGGCGCTGCGGGCGGCGATTCGCGCCGGCGGCACCACGCTGCGCGATTACTTCGGCGCCGACGGCAATCCCGGCGACTTTCGCCGGCGGCTCCACGTCTACGAGCGCCAGGGCCGGCCCTGCCGCCGCTGCGCAAGCCCGATCCGCCGCATCACCCAGGGCCAGCGCTCCACTTATTTCTGCCCGCACTGCCAGCATTGAGCGCCCGCCGCGAGCATGAGTGCCGCCCGATCAGCGCGCGCCGCGCGCCGCATCCTCGAGGCCGACCCGGTGATGGCGGGCCTGATCGCGGCCGCCGGCCCGTTCCGCCTCGAGCCGCTGGCGGGCGATGCGGCCGAACGCGCGCCATTCGAAGTGCTGGTGCGCGCGATCGCTCATCAGCAGCTGCACGGCAAGGCGGCCCAGCGCATCCTGGCACGCTTCATCGGCCTGTACGGCGGCGCCACATTTCCGCGGCCGCAGCAGCTGCTCGACACCGAGCCCGAGCGGCTGCGCGCGGTCGGCTGGTCGCACGCGAAGATCGCCGCGCTCAAGGACCTGGCGCGCCGGACCGTCGCCGGCGAGCTGCCGGCGCCGGCCGAGCTCGACGCCTTGAGCGACCTTGCGATCATCGAGCGCCTGACCGCGGTGCGCGGCATCGGTCGCTGGACCGTCGAGATGCTGCTCATCTTCCATCTGCGGCGGCCCGACGTGCTGCCGGTGGACGACTTCGGCGTCCGCAACGGCTTTCGCCTGGCCTACCGCCTGCCCGGACTGCCCACCGCGCGCGCGCTGGCGCAGTTCGGCGAGCGCTGGCGGCCCTACCGCAGCATCGCCGCCTGGTACCTGTGGCGCGCGGTCGAGCTCGCGCACGACGGACGGCTGCCGCGCGGCGTGCGGCCGCGGGCGGTCGCGATCCAGGGCGCGGCGGGCCAAGGCCCGCGCACGCGCCGGCGGCGCTGACCGCGGGTGCTCAGCCGGCACGCGCCGGCATGGTGCGCGCGTACGTGATCGACAGCAGCAGCTGGTCGCCCTGCGGCTGCATGCTCGCGGGCCGCTCGCCGCTCTCCAGGTCGTAGCAGACACACAGCCGATCGCAGTCGAGCTCGATGATCGCGCGCATGCGCTTGCCCGCATTCGGCCCATCGATGCCCACGATGTCGAGCGCACAGGGAAAAGCGCTCGGATGCAGATGCAGCTCGCCGCGATCCACGACCTGGCCGTGATGACCGATGATGCGGTAGGTATCGCGCTCGATGACCAGCCGCGCGACGCGCAGCTGCGACACCACCAGCCGCTGGCCCGAGACTTCTGCGGCGACCGGCACCCAGGTACCGCTAAGCGCGGCGGCGGATTCGGCCACGTGATCGGTCCGGCTGGGCTTTCGCTGAGTGCGGCGCATGCCGACGGCGCATGCGCTCGAGTTTACGTCGTTGCCGCCGTCGATGGTGCTATGATTTTTTTCCAACCCCACTGACGGTGCCGCGCGGGCGCGGCATCGCTCGCCGCGATGACACATCCGCTACGCGCATCGACCGCCGCCGCCCTGCCGTTGACGCTGCTGCTCGTGGCCGGCGCCGGCCGGGCCGCACCGGCCGCGCCGCCGGCTGCGGACTCCGCACCTCACGCCATCGTCGTGGCTGCCAATCCGCTGGCCGCGCAGGCGGGCCTCGACGTGCTGCGCAGCGGCGGTTCGGCCGCCGACGCCGCGGTCGCCGTGCAGGCGGTGCTCGGCCTGGTGGAGCCGCAGAGCTCCGGGCTCGGCGGCGGCGCCTTCATCACCTACTACGATGCGGCGAGCAGGCGAGTGCTGGCCTACGACGGCCGCGAGAAGGCGCCGGCCGGGGCGACGCCCGACATGTTCCTGGACGCCGATGGCCGGCCGCTGCCGTTCGCGCGCGCCGTGCTGAGCGGCCGCTCGACCGGCGTTCCGGGCGCGATCGCCGCCCTGGGACTGCTGCAGCAGGAGCACGGCCGGCTGCGCTGGCGCCAGCTGTTCGCCGCCGCCGAGCGCCTGGCGGCCGCGGGATTCACCGTCAGCCCGCGTCTGGCGGGCATGATCGCCAGTCGCGCCCCGCAGGCCTCGGCGCCCGATGTGGTGCGCTACTTCGGCAAGCCGGACGGCTCACGCTACGTGAGCGGGGATGTGCTCAGGAACCCCGCCTACGCCGCGACGCTGCGGCGCCTGGCCCGCGGCGGGCCCGGCGCGCTCTATCGCGGCCGCATCGCCCAGGACATCGTCGAGCGCGTCCACCAGGGCGAGCTCGCCGGCAGCCTGTCGGCGGCGGATTTCGCGCGCTATCGGCCGATCGAATCGGCGGCGCTGTGCCGCCCGTGGCGCGTCTATGTGGTCTGCACGCCGCAGCTGCCCTCCGGCGGCATCGGCGTGCTGCAGGGCCTGCTGCTGCTGGCGGACACCGACGTCGCGGACCGCGGTCCCGACGATGCTAGCGCGTGGGTCGAGCTCGGCGAAGCCGAGCGGCTCATGTACGCCGACCGCGACCGTTACGTGGGCGATCCGGCGTTCGTGCGCGTGCCGCTCGACGGTCTGCTCGACCCGGCGTACGTCCGATCGCGCGCGGCACTGATCGGCGAGCATATTGCCTCGGCAGCGCCGCCGCCGGGCAGCCCGCCGGGCGCGACCGCCTTCGGGCCCGATCGCACCGTCGAGCCCGGCGGCACCTCGCACCTGGTGATCGTCGACAGCGGCGGCAACGTCGTCTCGATGACCACCACGGTCGAGAGCATCTTCGGCTCCGGCCGCATGGTCGGTGGCTTCTTCCTCAACAACCAGCTGACCGATTTCAGCTTCTCACCGCGCGCGCGCGACGGTGCTCCGGCGGCCAACGCCGTGGCGCCCGGCAAGCGGCCGCGCTCGGCGATGTCGCCGACCATCGTGCTGGATCGCGACGGCAATTTCGTCGCCGCCACCGGCTCGGCCGGCGGGCCGGCGATCATCGCCTACATCCTCAAGACGCTGATCGGCACGCTCGACTGGCATCTGTCCATGCAGGCGGCGATCGGCCTGCCGAACCTGGTGGCGCATGGCGCCGAATTCGCGGCCGAAACGGCGCAGTTCGCGCCGGGCCTGCTGCAGCAGCTCGAGCAGCACGGCCTCAATCCGCGCCCGGTCCAGTACGAGCAGTCGGGCCTGACGGGAGTGCTCAGACACGCCGACGGCACGCTCGAAGGCGCTGCGGACCCGCGCCGCGAGGGCGTCGCGCTCGGCTTCTAGGCTCGTCAGGGCCGGTTGCCGCGCGCGAACTGGCGCTCGAGCGCGCTCGCCACCAGCGGGTGCACGAAGTGGCTGACGTCGCCGCCGAGCGCCGCGATCTCGCGCACCATCGAGGAGGAGATGAAGGTGAACTTCTCCTTCGGCACCATGAACACCGTCTCGATGTCCGGCTGCAGGTGCCGTCCCATGTTGGCGAGCTGGAACTCGAACTCGAAATCCGACACCGCCCGCAGACCGCGCACGATCACCGTCAGGCCGTGCGTGCGCGCGAATTCGACCGTCAGGCCGCTGTAGCCGGTGACCTCGACGTTCGGCACGTCCGCGAGCACGGCGCGCGTGAGCTCGATGCGCTCCTGCACCGGGAATGCCGGTATCTTGTTGGGGTTGCCGCCCACCGCGACCACGATCCGGTCGAAGATTCCGGCTGCCCGGCGCACGATGTCCTCGTGGCCGCGGGTCAGGGGATCGAACGTTCCCGGGTAGACCGCGCTGATCTTCATGTTGATGCCGCCCCTTCACCGGTCGTTTCTGCAGCGAACAGATGATACTCGACCTCGCCGGCGGTTCCGGCCCGCAGTTCGCGCCAGCCCGCGGGCAGCGCCGGCGCGGCGCCATGGCGGTCCCGTTCGACATAAATCCGGGCGCCCGCGGCGAGCCAGCCGTGCGACAGCGCGGCCGCCACGGCCGGCAATTCGCCGGCGGCGTAGGGGGGGTCGAGGAACACCAGATCGAACGCACCGGCGCCGGCCGTGCCGTGTGCCGCCGGCCGGCGCCCGGCGGCCAGGAACTGACGTGCCTCGCCGCAGACCACCGTCGCACCGGCCGCCTGCCAGTCGGACAGCAGCCGTTGCAGCGCCGTCGCCGCGGCGCGCCGCTGCTCGACGAACACCACCGCGGCCGCCCCGCGCGACAACGCCTCCAGTCCCAGCGCGCCGGAGCCGGCGTACAGATCCAGGCAGCGCGCGCCGGCGATGCGCGTCTGCAGCCAGTTGAACAGCGTCTCGCGCACGCGATCGGGCGTCGGCCGGATGTCGAGCGGTGGAAAGCGGAATTTCCGGCCCCGCCAGCGGCCGCCAATGATGCGCAGCTGCCGCTGCTGGCGCCCGCGGCCGGCATGCGACGGGCTGGGATGCAACGGACCGCGCCTGACCGCCATGGCCGCTAGCCTACCGCAGCGCCGGGCGTGCCGGCCGCGTCCTGAACGGCGCCGTGACGTGCGACAATCCGCCGCCATGTCCGAACCGGATCAGCCCCAGGGCTTCTTCGCCCGCCTCAAGGCGCGGCTCAACCGCGGCGGCGCGTCGATTGCGCGCGACCTGCGCACGCTGCTGCGCGGACGCCAGATCGATGCCGCCGTGCTCGAGCAGCTCGAGGAGCGCTTGCTGAGCGCGGACGTCGGCGTCGAGGCGACCGAGGAGATCCTCGGCGCGCTCGGTCGCCGGGTCGCGCGTCACGAGCTCGCCGACGTCGAGGCGCTGCTCGACGCGCTGCGCGAGCGCCTGACCGAGATGCTCAAGCCCTGCGAGCGGCCGTTGACCATCGACCGCAGCGCCAAGCCGTTCGTGGTGCTGGTGGTCGGCGTCAACGGCTCCGGCAAGACCACCAGCATCGGCAAGCTCTCGCGCCAGCTGCGCGCGCAGGGCCTGAGCGTCATGCTCGCCGCGGGCGACACGTTCCGCGCCGCCGCGGTCGAGCAGCTGCACGTCTGGGCCGAGCGCACCGGCGCGAGCTTCAGCGCCCAGCGTACCGGCGCCGACCCGGGCGCGGTGATCTTCGATGCCGTCAATTCGGCGCAGGCGCGCGGCATCGACGTGCTGCTGGCCGATACCGCCGGCCGGCTGCACAGCCAGACCCATCTGATGGACGAGGTCAGGAAGGTCAAGCGCGTGATCGCGCGCGTCATGCCCGAGGCGCCGCACGAGGTGCTGCTGGTGCTGGACGCGAACCAGGGCCAGAACGCGCTCGCGCAGGCGCAGCAGTTCCACGCGGCGCTCGGCGTCACCGGGCTGGTGCTCACCAAGCTCGACGGCACCGCGCGCGGCGGCATCGTGGTCGCGATCGCGCGCCGGCTGCAGCTGCCGATCCGCTTCATCGGCGTGGGCGAGAAGGCCGACGACTTCGGCCCCTTCGATGCCGCCGCGTTCGCGAGCGCGCTGCTCGACGGCGCGGCCGATGAGCACGGCGCCGGCGACGCCCGGCACGATGGCGGCCGTGCGCGCGAGGCCAGCGCCTCGTGATCCGCTTCGAGCGCGTCAGCAAGCGCTACCCGAACGGGCGCGAAGCGCTGGCGGAGGTCAGCTTCGAGATCGCCGCCGGCGAAATGGTGTTCCTGACCGGCCGCTCTGGCGCGGGCAAGAGCACCGTGCTCAAGCTCACCGGCCTGCTCGAGCGCCCGACGCGCGGCCAGGTGCTGGTCAACGGCGACAACACGGCCAGGCTGTCGCCGCGCCGGGTGCCGATGTTTCGCCGCCGCATCGGCATGGTGTTCCAGGATCATCGGCTGCTGATGGATCGGCCGGTATTCGACAACGTCGCGCTGCCGCTGATCGTCGCCGACACCTCGTTCAAGGAGATCGACAAGCGCGTGCGGGCGGCGCTCGATCAGGTCGGATTGCTCGGCAAGGAGCGCTTCGCGCCGCTGGAGCTCGCCGTCGGCGAGCAGCAGCGCGTCGGCATCGCGCGCGCCATCGTCAGCAAGCCGCCGCTGCTGGTGGCCGACGAGCCGACCGGCAACCTCGACGCCGCGCTGGCCGCGGAGGTCATGGGCCTGCTGCGCCGCTTCAACGACGTCGGCGTGACCGTGGTCGTGGCCACGCATGATCTGCACCTGGTGCGCGAATCGGGGCTGCGCGAGATCGTACTCGAGGACGGGCGCATCGGCGGTCCCGGGATGCCGCCGCTGCCGGTCATCGAGGCGCGGCGCTAGCGCGCATGGCCGGACCGGTCTCCAATTGGGTTGCGCGCCACGGGCAGGCGCTCGTGTCCACCGCCGGCCATCTGGCGCGCCACGGCTTTGCGACCGCGCTGACGATCATCGTCATGGGACTGGCGCTGGCGCTGCCGCTGGCGCTCGACGTGCTGATCCGCAACGTGCGGCTCGCCACCGGCGACTTCACCGACGCCGTCGGCCTGTCGGTGTACCTGAAGACCGAAGTGCCGGAAGCCAGGGCGCGCCAGCTGGCCAAGACCGCGCTCGAGCACGCCGGCGTCGCCAGCGTGACGCTCATCACCGCCGCGCAGGCGCTGCAGGAATTCCGCACCCAATCGGGCTTCGGCGCGGCGCTCGATGCGCTGACGGACAATCCGCTGCCCAACGTGCTGGCGATCCGCCCGCGCGCCAACGCCTCCTCGCCGGCCCGGCTGGAATCGTTGCGCGCCTGGCTCGCCGCCTGGCCCGAGGTCGACGCGGTGCAGCTCGATCGCGACTGGGTGCTGCGCTTCAGCGCCATCCTCGATCTGCTGCGGCAGATGGTGCTGATCACCGCCGCGCTGCTGGGGGCGGGCGTCATCGCCATCGTCGGCAACACCATTCGGCTGGAGATCCTGAACCGGCGCGCGGAGATCGAGGTCACGAAACTGGTGGGCGGCACCAATGCGTTCGTGCGCCGGCCGTTTCTGTACGCCGGCGCGCTCTACGGCCTGGCCGCGGGCCTGCTTGCCTGGGGACTCGTGGCGCTGGCGCGCGCCATGCTGGCACCTGCCGCGCTGCGGCTCGCCGCGGCCTACGGCAGTCAATTCGTGCTGCAGGGCCCGAGCCTGCGCGAGCTCGGCGCGCTGGGCCTGGCCGGCGTGGCGCTGGGCTGGATGGGCGGCTGGATCGCGGCCGGCCGCCAATTGGCACGCATCGAGCCGCGCGCCGCGTAGGGCGCGCGGCGTGGAAAGAAAGGAGAGTCAGCTCATGTCACGGATCCCATTGCATCGGCTCGTGTGCTGCCTGCTGCTTGTGCTCGCGGTGCCGCGGTGGCTGCCGGCCGCTCATTCGAACGCGGGCACGAACGCGAGCACGGGCGCTGCCGGCGCGAACGCGCGCGGCACGCCGCCGCGCAGTGCCGCGGCCGCGCTGCCGGGCGAGATCCCGGCGAGCTTCCAG
>DAHUYP010000040.1 GCA_027315105.1 Gammaproteobacteria bacterium | reverse complement strand
CGAGCGCCGGCGCCTCGGCGGCCGGCCATGCCGCAACCGCCGCTCGCGCAGGCTGTGCCGCCCGCCCGAGCGGGAGCGATTGCGCCTCGATCAATTGTTGATTCTCGAACCGCAGCAGATCGAGCTGCTCGAACACCCGCGCCAGACTGCCGTCCAGCATCCGGCGCAGCCGGGCGATCGCGCGCAGCTCGAGCAGGATGACCAGCCCGAGGGTGAGCACGGCGGCGGCCAGCGCCGCCTGCGAAACATCATGGACCCAGATCACGATTGAGCCTCCCGTAACACCGATGCGTCAGCGGGCTGACGCCAGGGCGTTGCTCCAGACTTCCGGTTCATTACCAAGCAGAAAGCGTGCCAGCCACTAGGGCCGGCCCTCACCCGGGCCGTCCCGCCCGAGCACCACGACTTCGACGCGACGGTTGGCATTGCGCCCGCTCGCGGTGGAGTTCGGCATCGCGGGCCGATATTCGCCGAAGCCCATGACCGCGAGCCGCTGGGGCGCCACGCCGTGATCCATGAACAGATGCACCACGCCTGCGGCGCGCGCCGCCGACAGCTCCCAGTTCGACGGGAAGGCTGCGGTGGCAATCGGCCTGTCGTCCGTGTGGCCTTCGACGCGGATCGCGTTCGGCCAGGGCTTGAGTGCGCCCGCCAGGCGCGCCAGCGCCAGTTTCGCGGCCGGCGACAGCTGCGCCACGCCGCTGCCGAACAGGATGTCGGTGCTGATATCGACCACGACCGAGTTCTCGGAGCGGTGCACGCGCACCTGGCCCGAGGCGATCAGCGCCGCCATTGCATTGCTGACGTCCTCCGCGACCTGATCGAGCTTGCCGCCGGCGGCGTTGCCGGCCGTGCGGCCGGGGGGCGCCGCGGGGCTCGCAGCCGCACGAGCGGGCGACGGTGCCGTGCCGAGCGGCGCCGGCATCGCCGTCCTTGAGGCTCGATGAATCGGCAGCGCCCCGGTGATCATGCGATTGACCTGCGTCAGGGGCAGCTGTTCGGCCGGCGGCGCGCGCGCCGCGCCGATCTCCAGCGGCTGCGTCGAGTGCGGCGTGCCGTGGAACGCTTCCGTGAGCGAGTCCGACAGCACGCGATACTTGCCTTCATTGACCGAGGACATCGCGTACATCACGACGAAGAAGGCCAGCAGCAGCGTCACCAGGTCGCCGTACGGAATCGCCCAGGCTTCGTGGTTGTCGTGATCCTCGTGCCGTCGGCGTCGTGCCATGCTTGCCTAGCGCCGCGGGCGCCTCAATGCAGAAAGCCGAGCAGCCGGCCCTCGATGATGCGCGGGTTCTCGCCCTGCGCGATGGCGATCAGCCCTTCGACCTGCAGTTCGTACAGATGCGTTCTTGCCTGCACGGCCACCTTGAGCTTGTTGGCGACCGGCAGGAAGAACAGGTTCGCCATGCCGATGCCGTAGACCGTCGCGGTAAAGGCCGCGGCGATGCCGTGTCCGAGCTTGGAGGGATCATTGAGGTTCTGCATGACGGCCATGAGCCCGAGCACGGCGCCGATGATGCCGAGCGTCGGCGAGTACACGCCCATGCCTTCGAATACCTTGGCCGCGCGGGTGTCGGCCGCCTCCACCGCATGCATCTCGAGCTCGAGCGTACTGCGAATGGCGTCGGGCTCGCCGCCGTCGACCACCAGCTGCAGGCCTTTGCGCAGGAACGGATCCGTCTCCGCGTCCAGTTGCGGCTCGAGCCCGAGCAGACCCTGGCGGCGGGCGATGTTGCTCCACTCGATGATCTTCTTGATGACCCGCGCGGGCTCATGCGCCGGCGGCCGCAGCACCCAGGGGAACAGCACCAGCGCGCGCTTCATGACCTCGAGCGGCGTCTGCACGCAGATCGCGGCGACCGTGCCGACCACCACGATCATGAACGCCGCCGCGGACAGCAGCGCGTGCACGCCCGCTCCCTTGAGGATGGCGCCGAGAATGATCGCGACTGCTGCGAGCACCAGCCCGACGATGCTGAGGATGTCCACGGCCCGATCCTCAGTTCTGCCACTCGGTCAACCGCGACTTCAGTCGCAGCAGTGCCTGCCCGTGCAGCTGGCAGACGCGCGATTCCGTGACCTTCAGCACCGCGCCGATCTCCTTGAGGTTGAGCTCCTGTTCGTAGTAGAGCGACAGCACCAGGCGCTCGCGCTCGGGCAGCTCCTGCACCGCGTCGATGATCGCCCGGCGCAGCGAGTCATCGAGCGCCGCGGCGGCCGGATCGGGCGTCCCGTCGGGCAGCCGATCGAGCGCCGATTCATCGCCGTCGTCGCTGTCGTTGAGGCGCAGCAGCTGACAGCCGAGCGCATCCTGCACGATGCGCTGGTACTCCTCGAGCGACACCCCCATGTGCGCGGCCACATCGGTCTCGCTGGCTTCGGCACCGCGCCGCGCTTCCACTTCGCGCATCGCCAGCGCCGCGGCCCGGGCCTTGCGGTGCACCGAGCGCGGCGCCCAGTCGAGCTTGCGCAGCGCGTCGAGCATCGCGCCGCGGATGCGGATGCCCGCGTAGGTCTCGAAGCTCGCGCCCCGGCCGCTGGCGTAGTTCTGCGCCGCTTCGAGCAGACCCATCATGCCGGCCTGCATCAGGTCCTCGACCTCCACCTGCGGCGGCAGGCGGCCGGCCAGGTGATAGGCGATGCGCTTGACCAGATCGGAGTGCTTGCGCACCAGGGCGTCCATGTCGGGCGCCGGCTGCGCGTTCGCATATGCGCGTACGCCGCTGTTCATTTCAGGACCTGCAACCGCGCCGCCGGCCGCGCCAGCATGCGCTCGAGAAAGAATTCCAGGCGGCCGCTCGGACCGATCGGCAGCGGCCACCTGCCGGCGGCTCTTGCCAGGCGCTTGAATGCCTGCGAGGCGGGACTCGAGGGGAAGGCCTCGAGCACCGGGCGCTGCGCCTGTACCGACTTGCGCAGCGCATCGTCCTCGGGGATCTCCCCGGCGTAGTCCATCACCACTTCGAGATAGCGGTCGGTCACGCGCTGCAGGCGTCGGAACACGCTCTCGCCCTGGCCGGCGCTGCGCGTCATGTTGGCGAGCACACGGAATTGGCGCACGCCGTGGTGGCGGCTGAGGACCTTGATCAGGGCGTAGGTGTCGGTCAGGGACGTCGGCTCGTCGCGCAGCACGACCAGCACCTGCTGCGCGCTCTGGCAGAACTGCAGTACCGAATCCGAGATGCCGGCGGCCGTATCGACGATCAGCACGTCGAGCGGCTCGGGCAGGGCGCTGAAGGCCTGCACGATGCCGGCCTGCTCGGCGCTGCTCAGCGCCGCCATGCGCGCGACGCCCGAAGCCGCCGGCACCACGCGCACACCGCAGCCGGTCTGCAGTATGACCTCTTCGAGCCGGCGCTCGCCCTTGAGCACGTGCTCGAGCGTGCAGCGCGGCGTCAAGCCGAGCAGCACATCGACATTCGCCAGACCGAGATCCCCGTCCAGCAGCATCGCCTTGCGCCCGGCCAGCGCGAACGCGGTGGCCAGGTTCACCGCCACCGACGTCTTGCCGGTGCCGCCCTTGCCGCCGGTCACGGCAATGACCCGCACCGGCGGCGAGACCTGCTCTCGCGCCCTCGGATCAGGCTGCAACATGAACTGCTCCTCCGTAGCGGCGCGCCAGCAGATCGTCGTCGGCGCAGCTCTGCGCCTGGCGGGCGAGTTCCACCGCCCGCGCGACCAATTGATGCGCGCGCGCCGGCCGCAGGTCATCCGGAATGCGGGGCCCCTCGCAGCAGTACGCTACCGGCAACCGCGAGCGCGCGAGCGCCGAGAGCACGCCGCCCAGGCTGACCGCCTCGTCGATGCGCGTGAGTGCGCAGCAGCCCGAAACGTCCGGGCCGAAATTGCCGACCGCTTCGTCGACCACGCCGCCCTGCGCGCTGGCCGGCAGCACCAGCATGCTCTGCAGCGTGCCGCAGCGCTGGCGCAGCGCGCGCTGCCGCGCCACGGCCTCGGCATCCCGGCTCGAGGCGCCCGGCGTATCGATCAGGATGCAGCGCCCGGGCAGCGCCTCCAGGCGCGCCGCGAGCTCGTTCACGCCCGCCACGACTTCCACCCGCACGCCGAGCAGCCGGCCGAGACTGCGCAGCTGCTCGTGCGAGCCGAGACGCTCATCGTCGGTGGAGATGATCACCAGATTGGCAGCGTCGTGCTCGAGCACGTACCGCGCCGCGAGCTTCGACAGCGTGGTCGTCTTGCCTGAGCCGGGCGGGCCGATCAGCGCCAGCGCACCGCTGCGTTCGACCGGCGGCGGGCAGATCTGGATACTGCGGGCCAGCATCGCATAGGGCATGCGCTGCACCTGCTCGCTGCTCAAGCCGGCAGGCAGATCACCGACGATCCGCAGTGCCAGCGCACGATCCAGACCGAGCCTTGCCAGGTCCACCAGCGCGCGCGCCTTCAGGGGCTCGCGCCGCGTGAAGTCGTTCCACGCCAGGGCCGCGAGCTGCTGCTCGAGCAGCGCCCGCAGGCTGCGCAGCTCCTCGCCGACCGAGAATTTCGTGCCGCCGTCGCTCGAGCCGCGAGCCAGGGACTCGAACAGCGCCTGCTCGGTGTCCTCGCCGGCGGGGTCCTGGAGGCCATCGGCGCCGGCCGATTCGTCCGCCGGCAGGCCGGCGCCGCGCGCGCGTGCGGCGGGCGGACGAAAGGCTGCCGCCGCCGCCTCGGCGGCCTCGCGCTCCAGCTCCTGCAGCGCTGCGCGCTCCAGTTGCTTGAGCGCGGCGGTCTCGGCCAGGCTGCCCTGTCCGGCGGCCAGCTCGATGTCGACCGCCGCGCAGACCTCGACCCCCTGGGAGGTGGATCGCGAGCTCAGGATGACGGCGTCCGCCCCCTGCTCTTCGCGGATCGCCCGCAGCGCGCTGCGCATGTCCGCGGCCAGATAACGCTTCATTTTCATAGGCGCCGCATCTCCTTAGCGGCCGACCGCGGCGATCAGGCGCACGCGGCGGTTGTCGGGAATCTCGTTCCAAGCCAACACGTGCAGGTTCGGCACGGTAGCGCGCGTGAAGCGCGCCAGCGTGGATCGCAGCGGCGGCGCCACCATCAGCACCGCGGGCTCACCCGCGCCCTCCTGGCGCGTCGCCGACTCGGCCAGCCGCGCCTGCAGGCGCTCCGCGAGCCCCGGCTCGATCGCAGCGTTGCCGGCGTTCTGGCCCTGGAGCGAGGATTGCAGCAGCTGCTCCAGGTCCGGCTCGAGCGTGATGACCGGCAGCTCGGCACCGCTGCCGACGATGTCCTGCACGATCTGCCGGCCGAGCGCGATGCGCACCTGCCCCTGCAGCACCTGCGGGTCCTGCGTGCGCGGCGCGTGTTCCGCCAGCGATTCGACGATGGCGCGCAGGTTGCGGATCGGCACGCGCTCGGCCAGCAGCCCCTGCAGCACGCGCACCACCACGCCGAGCGGCAGCGCCTTCGGTACCAGGTCCTCGACCAGTCGCGGTGCGCTCTTGGCCAGGCCGTTGAGCAGTTGCTGCACTTCCTCGTGGCCGAGCAGTTCGTGCGCATGTGCCTGGATCACGCTGCTCAAATGCGTCGCCACCACGGTGCTGGCGTCGACCACGGTGTAGCCCAGCGTCTGTGCGTGCTCGCGCATGGCCGGCTCGATCCAGACCGCGTCCATGCCGAAGGCCGGATCGCGCGTCTCGATGCCGGGCGGCTTGCCGAATACGCGCCCGGGATTGATGGCCAGCTCGCGATCGGGATGGATCGCGCCGTCGGCGATCGCCACCCCCGCCAGGCTGATGCGATAGGCGTTCGGCGCGAGCTCGAGGTTGTCGCGGATGTGCACCGACTGCACCAGGAACCCGAGCTCCTGCGACAGCTTGCGGCGCACGCCGCGGATACGCGCCAGCAACTCCCCGCCCTGGGCCTTGTCGACCAGCGGCACCATCCGGAATCCGACCTCGAGCCCGATCTGGTCCACCGGCTGCACGTCGTCCCACGACAGCTCGCGTTGCTCCGCGTTCACGGGCACGGGCGGCGCCGGAACGGCCGCGCTGGCGGCCACCGCGGCGCGCCTGGCGCGCCGCCTCAGGATCCAGGCGGCGGCACCGCAGGCGCCGCCGAACAGCAGGAAGGCCAGGTTGGGCATGCCGGGGATCAGCCCCATGACGCCCAGCAGGCTGCCTGCGACCGCCAGCCCGCGCGGCTGGCGGAATAGCTGCTTCGAGAGCTCGCCGCCCAGATCCTGGGCGCGCGACATGCGCGTGACGATGATCGCCACCGCGGTGGACAGCAGCAGCGCCGGAATCTGCGCCACCAGGCCGTCGCCGATCGTCAGCAGGGTATACACGCGCGCGGCATCGCTGAAACCGAGCCCGTGGCTCAGGATGCCGATCCCCAGTCCGCCGACGATGTTGATGATCAGGATCAGGATGCCGGCCGTGGCATCGCCGCGCACGAACTTGCTGGCACCGTCCATGGAGCCGTAGAAGTCCGCCTCGGCGCGCACTTCCGCGCGGCGCACGCGGGCTTCGTCCTGGTTGATCAGACCGGCATTGAGGTCGGCGTCGATCGCCATCTGCTTGCCGGGCATGGCATCCAGGGTGAAGCGCGCGCTGACCTCGGAGATGCGGCCCGCGCCCTTGGTCACGACCACGAAGTTGATGATCGTCAGGATCGCGAACACGACGATGCCGACGGCGTAGTTGCCGCCGACCACGAACTGTCCGAAGGCTTCGATGACGTGGCCGGCCGCCGAGGTGCCCTCGTGGCCGTGCAGCAGCACCACCCGCGTCGAGGCCACGTTGAGCGCCAGGCGCAGCAGGGTCGCCAGCAGCAGCACGGTCGGAAAGATGCCGAAGTCCAGCGGCCGCGCCACGTTGACCACCGCCATCACCACCAGCACCGAGAGCGCGATGTTGAAGGTGAACAGCACGTCGAGCGCCAGCGGCGGCAGCGGCAACACCACCATGGCCAGCACGGCCAGCAGCAGCAGCGGGGCGCCCGCGCCCCGCTGCAGCATGCTCAGGATGCCGGGTGGCGCCGCCGGTGCGGCGGCGCTGTTGTTGAGCGCAAGTTCAGCCATGTGCCTTCAAAGAGCAATTCCCGTGCCGCCATGCGACGACAAATTACCGACGCCTCGAGTGCCTTCGTAACGCGACCTGCGTCACGGAATTCACTCCCCGGGCAGCTCGATGCGCGGCTGGGGCGGCGGCGCACCCCCCTGCCGGCGCGCGGTGCGTAGCTGGTAGACGTACACCAGCACCTTGGCGACCGCGGCATACAGGCGCGCCGGAATCTCGTCACCGAGCTCGCAATTGGCGTGCAGCGCCCGCGCCAGCGGCGGCGCTTCGATCAGGGCCACCTTGTGCTCGGCGGCGATCTCGCGAATGCGCAGCGCGATCAGATCCTGGCCTTTTGCCACCACCGTCGGCGCGCGCATCCGCGCCTCGTCGTAGCGCAGGGCGACCGCATAGTGGGTCGGGTTGGTGATGACCACGTCGGCCTTGGGCACCTCCTGCATCATGCGCTTGCGCGCCAGCTCGCGTTGCGCGCGGCGCACGCGCCCGCGGCTCTCCGGACTGCCCTCGGTGGATTTGTTCTCTTCGCGAATCTCTTCGCGGCTCATGCGCATCGACTTGTTGTATTGCCAGATCGCCAGCGGCACATCGACCAGGGCGATCGCACCGAGTGCGCCGCCCAGCGCGATCAGTGCCGTGCCGACCAGCGACAGCGAATGACCGACGGCAACGTGGATCGGCTCCGCGCCGAGGCCCGAGAATATATGGAACTGCTTCCACAGCACCGCCACGGCGACCACGGCGACGACGATGAAGCGCGCCAGCGACTTGCCGAGCTCGATCACGCCGCGCATCGAGAACACCCGGCCCAATCCGGCCGCCGGGTCGAGCCGGCCGAAGTCGGGCGCCCATGCTTCGGTGCTGAAGGTCCAGCCGCCGATGGCGAGCGGGGCGAGCACCGCCGCGGCGAGCAGCAGTCCCAGCACGGGCGCGGCGGCCACGCCGGCCTGCAGGGCTGCATGTTCGAGCTGCAGCAGCATGCGCGCGGTGTCGAATGCGTCCCCGCGACTGACCGACATCCCATCGCGCATCAGCACCAGCATGCGGGCGCCCACCATCGCGGCCAGCGACTGCAGACCCAGGCCGCCGGCCAGCACCACCGCGGCGGCACTCAGGTCGCGCGAGCGCGGTACCTGGCCCTTCTGCCGCGCATCGTCCAGCCGCTTCTGGGTCGCGCTTTCTGTCCGTTCGCGATCGTCGGTCTCGGCCACGAGCGCCCTCCTATCGCGCGCCGCTCAGCGCGGTCAGGAACTGGAACGCCGAGCCCAGCAGGGCGGTGAACCCGGTCTGCATGCTCGGCAGCCCGAACAGCACCACCACCAGTCCGCAGACCAGCGTGACCGGCAATCCGACTGCAAACAGGTTCAAGCTGGGAGCGGCCCGGCTCATGACGCCGAATGCCAGGTTGATGACCAGCAGCGCGGTCATCCCCGGCAGCGCGATGCGCAGCGCGCCGAGAAACAGCTCATTGCCCCAGTCGGCGAGCGTGTGCAGGGCCTGCGGTGCGAATCCGGCCGGCCCGATCGGCAGGCCGCGGAAGCTCGCCGCCAGGGTCTGGATCAGCGCGATGTGCCCGTCGAGCGCGAGGAAGGTCAGCGTGCCGAGCACGACGTAGAGCTGGCCGAGTGCCGGGGTTTCCACGCCGCGCAGCGGATCGAGGTTATAGGCGAACCCCAGTCCCATGCCGTTCGCCAGTATCTGCCCGCCGAGGTTGAGCGCGTCGAACATGAGCTGCAGCGCGAAGCCCAGTGCCGCGCCGATCACGATCTGCTGCACGGTCGTGACCAGTCCGTCGGCGGACAGCAGCGTCAGGCCGTCGGTCCGGGGTATCAGCGGCAGCACCACCAGGGTGATGGCGCCCGCCAGCACGATGCGCACGCGCGGCGGGACGTAGCTCGTGCCGTACAGTGGCGCGACCATGAGGCAGGCACCGATGCGCACGAAGGGCCAGAAGGCGACGCCGACCCAGTTTTCGATCTGCAGGTAGGTGATGACCGGCATGGTGCGCCCGGGTGGTGTTCGCAGTTCGAGCGCCGGGCCGCCTCAGCCGACCAGCGATGGAATGCTCTCGATCAGCATGCGCGTGTAGCCGACCAGCTCCTTGAGCATCCATGGGCCGAGCAGCACCAGCGTGGCGGCTATCGCCATCAGCTTCGGGATGAAGGACAGGGTCATCTCGTTGATCTGCGTCGCGGCCTGGAAAATGCCCACCAGCAGCCCGACCACGAGGCCGACCAGCAGCATGGGTGCCGCCAGCATCAACGTCATCTCGAGCGCCCGCTGGCCGATGGTCACTACGGTTTCAGGTGTCATGCTGCAATTCCCGTGAAAAGTCGGATCCGCGCGCTCGGCGCCCTCAGTGCGCTCGGCGCCCTCAGTGATAGAAGCTCGATGCCAGCGACCCCATCACCAGGGTCCAGCCGTCCACCAGCACGAACAACATGAGCTTGAACGGCAGCGAGATCAGCACCGGGGAGAGCATCATCATGCCCATGGACATCAGCACGCTGGCCACCACCAGATCGATGATCACGAACGGGATGAACAGCAGAAAGCCGATCTGGAAGGCGGTCTTCAGCTCGCTGGTGACGAATGCCGGCGCCAGGATCGTCAGCGGCACCTCCTGCGCGGTGGCGTACCCCTTGCCGCCCGACATGCGCACGAAGGCGGCGATGTCGCTCTCGCGCGTCTGTTCGAGCATGAAGGTCTTGAGCGGCACGACTCCGCGCTCGAGCGCGGCGCTGGTGTCGATCGATCCCGCCATGTAGGGCGCAATGGCGTCGGTGCGGATCTTGTCGATCACCGGCGACATGACGAACAGCGTGAGGAACAGTGCCAGGCCGATCAGCACCTGGTTCGGCGGGGACTGGCCGGCGCCGAGCGCCTGCCGCAGGATCGACAGCACGATGATGATGCGCGTGAAGGCGGTCATCATCAGCAACGCCGCGGGCAGCAGCGTGATGGCCGTCATCAGCGCCAGCAGCTGGATGGTCAGCGTATAGGTCTGTCCCCCGCCGCTGCTTTGTACCGCGAACGCGGGAATGCCAGGCGTCGCAGCCTGTGCCAGCAGCGGCAGACCGAGCGCCGCCAGCATCCAGAGCAGCGTGACCGGGGATCCGGATCTGCGTGTGCGTACGCAGCGCGTGCGGCGAGCCGCGCTCACTTGCCGAGGCTCCTGAGCAGCAGCGCCTTGAAAGTCGGCCGCGGCGCAGCGCCGTCGGCGGCGGCGCCGGTGCCGGGCGCCGTATCGGCCGCCGTATCCGACGCCGCGCCGGCGGGCGCGCTGCGCGGTTCCAGCACGTGCAGGGTGCGCACGTTGCCGGGAGCCACGCCGAGCAACAGCTCGCGCGCGCCGACGCGGATCAGCACCGCGCGTTCACGCGCCCCGAGCGGCAACTGCGCCATGATTTCCAGGGTGGCACCGTCGGTGCCGCGGCCCGCGCGCACGCGGCGCGCCAGCCACGCGGCCGCGAGCACGGCCCCGAGCACCACGATCAGTGCCAGCGTCACACGCAGCAGGCCGCCGGCCGAGCCGGGGGCTGCCTCGTGCTCGGACGGGACTGCGAACGGCGTACCCTGCGCAGCCCGTGCGAGGCCGTCGGCGCAGCAGCACAGCACCCAGCACTGCAGCGCGACCCGGGCGCATCGCGCGGCTCGGGTGCGCGAATTGGCGTTCAAGAGATAGCGGCTCCCACCGTTTTGGAACGACGCGCGAAGCGGAGCAACGCCCATGCCACGCGCGCCCGGGCGCCGCTAAGTGGTTCTATGCATTTGAATTGCGGCCATTCGGGCGCTGTGAACGCAGTCACATCGGGCTGCGGCGCCGGAACTTTGGCGCCGGCGCTGGCGCGCGCCGCGGCGCTCCCGCCCGCGGGCTGGTTCGCGGGCGCATGCCTGCCGACGTATGCTCGCGACCCGCGCCATGGCGCGGCTGCGGGCGGCGGCGCTGTCAACGGATCCGGCGCTCGGCCGCTTTGCTGGCCAACGACTCGCGGCAACCCATGCGTTGCGGGCCGGCAGTCTCGAGGAATCTCTCAAGGGAGGACGCGTCATGAAACTCACGCTGCTTCGATGCGCCGCCGGCGCGCTGCTGGCGGGACTCGCCGCCTGCAGCTCCGGCTACTCGGGGATGGGCAATCCCGCTTCCGCCCCGTACGGTACCGTGCCGCTGCTCGTCAGCGACGCCCCATCCGACGACTGGGCGCTCGTGGGCATCAAGGTGCTCAACATTTCATTGATTCCGCAGGCTGGGGGCCCGAACGTCCTCGTGTACGTCGCGCCCCCGGGCGGCACGCCGCTCAACCTCGAGGATCTCGACGATCTGGCCGACATCCTCGCCGCGGCCGCGGTACCCCTCGGTACCTACACCGGCGCGGTGCTGACGGTCGGCGGCAACGCCGGCGACGTGCAGCTGATCGCCGCGGCGCAGCCGGAGACGGGTTTCGCGCTGGCGGCCGGCACGGTGGTGTCGTCGCAGGACATCCAGATTCAGCACACGCTGGGCATGGCGTCCGCCCTGAGCGTACCGATCGTCGTCACGTTCGAGGCCCCGCTGGTCGTGAGCACCGGCAGCAACCTGCCGATCGATCTGGAATTCGACCTGTCGTATCCGGCCTTCATCATCGGCCATCAGCCGCCGGGCGCGGGCAGCCTGCTGTGGGCGGTCAATTTCACCGGGCCCGTGCGGCATCGCGCGGTCCACGACATCACGCGGCTGGTGCTGCGGGAGATGTACGGCAGCGTCACGAGCGTCGCCGGCACCGGGTCCTCGATCACGATCGTCAAGGACTTCCCGGCGTTGCCGATTGCGACTCCGGTAACGGCCGTGGCGACCCTGCAGCAGCTGAGCATCCTGGTCGACGCCACGAATGGCACGCTGTTCTATGACGTCGACGCGAAGACCAGCACCACGATCACGAGTTTCGCCGCCGTACCGAACCTGATGGGCAAGTACGTGCGCCTGGCGGCACGCTATCAGGTGGACGGCACGCTGGTGGCGACGCGCATCTGGGCCAGCAGCACCTTCGCCGGCGTCTGGTTCAGCCCTGAAGGTCACGTGCTGCACGTGGATGCGGTCAACAATATCGTGACGGTCGCCGGCGAGCAGGGCCTGCCGGTGGAGCTGCAGGTCGACGGCAGCACGCAGTTCTATTTCCGTCAGCCGTGGTCGCCGAGCGCCGATGCCGCGCCGATCGGCACCGGCACCACCTTCCTTGCCAGCGGCGATCTGGTTCGCGGCTTCAAGGTGCACGCGAGCGTGGTCGATCCGCTCGCTGCACCGTTGGTCGCGCAGAGCATCGACATCGAGACGGCCGCCTACTCGGGCACGATCTCGAACGCCAACACGATGGGCTTCACCTACACCCACGATTTCCCGACCAGCGGCGATGACTACGTCTATGCCATGGACTACATCGCCTCCACGAGTGCCAACGGCACCGACTCCAGCGGCAATCCCATCACCGGCTTCAAGTACTGGAACTTCGCTTTCCCGACCCTGGTCAGCGCCGGTACCGGCGCCGTCACCGACTTCATTGCGGCCACCAATGGCACGGTGAGCTTCGGCGGCAACGCCAGCACCATCAGGCCCTACGGACTGACCGCCGCCATGTGGGGCGACCCGGCGAGTCCAAAGGCCTGGACCGCACCCTGGACGGTGCTGCTGCCCGTGCCGCTGCCGTTGGCGAGCGTTGCCGCCGCGGTCACGGTCAGCGGCTCGAGCGTAAGCTTCGCGATCGGCGTGCCGAGCGGGACCCAGCCGGTCACGGTGGGCTTCAGCAACGCGAGCGGGCAAGCCGCCCTGGTCTACCAGGTGGATCGCAGTCCCGGCGGCGTCACTGTGAGCCCGGTCGACATCACGACCTCGAGCGGCATGACGGCCTTGACTGGTGCGCTGGTCGTGGGCGCACCGGTGAAGGTGTACGGCATCCCGCAGTCCGACGGCACGCTCAAGGCCTATGTGATCCTGTACTTCACGGGCACGATGCCCGCGACGCTGAACTAGCGCGCCCTGCCCGCGGCGCCGATCAGCCGAGTGCCGCCTGCAGCATCTCCAGCTCGGTCTGCGACTCGAGCATGATGCGCACGAATGCGGAATCGGTGAGTCCGAGGGCCGCGGCCGAGGGGATCTTGGCGAGCGCCGCATCGTCGGCGGCGTTGTTCGCCATCTGCGAGGCCACGTTCACCGCCACGATCATCAGATCCTGCAGGTCCGGCGGTCCGTTGTGGTGTCGATCGAGATCGAGCTGGCCGCCGACCGCAACTGCGATCTCCTCCGGCAGCTTCCAGTTCTCGATCAGCGCCTGACCGATGCCAGGATGCCAGTCGCGCAGCACGGCGTCGTCGAACAGCGCCGCCGTGGCCGCCTGCTTCGGGATGCGTGCGAGGATGTAGACCTTGCCGATGTTGTGCAGCAGGCCCGCCAGCATGGCCTCGTCGGGACGCACCCGGCGGCACTCCTTGGCCATGGCATGTGCGAGCGCCGCGACCTGCACTCCTTCCTGCCAGCATTGCTCGAGCGGCTGGCGGATGTGCGCCAGGTCCGGCGCGCGGCGCAGCTGGGCCGTGGCGTAGGCCAGCGCCGCGGCACGAATGCTGTCGTGACCGATGCGCGTGACGGCGATCTTCAGATCCGTGACACCCGGACCGCCGCGATGCAGCAGCGTCGAATTGGCCATGGTGAGAATGCGCGCGGCCAGGCCGGCATCGGAGCTGACCACGCGCGCGATGCGTTCGCTCGTGACGCTGTCGTCGCTGAGCACCTGCTGCACGCGTGCGGCCGCATCCGGATACGAGGGCACATCCACCCGCCCGGCCGACAGCTCCTTGGCCAGGTCGCTGAGGAACTGAAACGGTGAGGCCCGGGCTGCGTCCGACTCGGGGGGCGTTCTGGCCGTCGCTGTCACGATTGGGTTCTCCGCATGTCCACGGTCGCCTGTGATATCGGCACGCGCGCCGAGTTCTTGAGGACGGCTATTTCAATTTGCGGATGCGTTCCGCCGGGCTGATGACGTCGGTCAGCCGGATGCCGAACTTGTCGTTGATCACCACGACTTCCCCGTGCGCGATCAGCGTGCCGTTGACGTAGACATCGAGCGGCTCGCCGGTGGCGCGCTCGAGCTCGACCACCGAGCCCTGGTTCAGCTGCATGAGGTTGCGGATGCTGATGCGGCTGCGCCCGACCTCCATCGACAGAGTGACCGGTATGTCCAGCACCACGTCGAGATTCAGCTCACGGTTTGCGGTTCCATCCGGGGCATCGGGCTTGAGGTCGCCCAGCTCCGCCGGCTGCGCCTCGGGCGCCTTGGCAGTCATCGTGCTCATGATTTTCCACCTATCGCGACTTTACTCAGGACCGACGGCTTGCGCCGCACGATCCGCTCCATCACCTTGACGGCCAGTTGGCCGCGCGACGCCCCGTAGCTGCCGCGCAGTACCGGCACGCCTTCGGCGACCAGGGTCACGTGGCCGTCGAAATCGCAGGGAATGACGTCCCCCGCCTTCAGGTCCACCAATCGTCCGAGCGACAGCGTGGCGCGGCCCAGGATCGGCACCAGCTCCACCTCCGCTTCCTCGATCTCCTCGCGCATGGTGCGCGCAAAGCTCTCATCGCGGTCCATGCGATCGCTCTGCATGCCGGAATCGAGCGCATCGCGAATCGGCTCGATCATCGAATACGGCATGGTCACGTGCAGATCGCCGCCGCCGCCCTCCAGCTCGATCTTGAACGAGGTCACGACCACTACCTCGGACGGGCTGACGATGTTGGCGAAATGCGGATTGATCTCGGAATTCAGGTATTCGATGCCGATATCGGACACGATGTTCCAGGCCTCGGTCAGATCGGCGAACGCCTGGCGCAGCACCATCTGGATGACGCGCCCCTCGGTCATGGTGAATTCTCGGCCCTCGATCTTCGCGTAGCGGCCATTACCGCCGAAGAAATTATCGACGATCGCGAACACCAGCTTGGCGTCCAGCACCAGCAGCGCGGTACCGCGCAGCGGATTGAGCCGCACCAGGTTCAGGCTCGAGGGCACGTGCAGATTCTGGGTGTATTCGCTGAATTTCTGCACCTTCACCGGCGCCACGCCGATCTCCGGCGTACGGCGGATCATGTTGAACAGTCCGATGCGGAACAGCCGGGCAAAGCGGTCGTTGATCATCTCGAGCGTCGGCATGCGGCCGCGCACGATACGGATCTGGGTCGCGATATCGTAGGTCCGCGCCTCGCCCGGATTCGCAGCCGGCTCGGTCGCGACCGCGCCGGTATCGACCCCCCGCAGCAGGGCATCGATCTCGTCCTGATTGAGAATCTCGGCGCCGGCGTTCATTGAATCACGAAGCTCGTGAAGTAGACCGCCTCGATGAGCTTGCCGTTGGCGCCCTCGGCCGTGAGCACCTTGCGGATGGTGTCGAGCGTCGCCGCCCGCAGCTTCTCCTTGCCATCCACGGTCATCAGGGTGGCGTTGTCCTGGCTCGAGAACAGCAGCACCAGATCGTTGCGCACCGCCGGCTCGTTGTTCTTGAGCTCGTCCAGGATCGCCGTATCGCGCGACATCGCCTCGACGGTCACCTGCAGGTAGCGTGCGCTGCCCTCGCCGCCGAAATTGACCACGAAGGCCGGATCGAACTTGTAGTAGATCGGTGCCGTGCGCGGCGCTGCCGGCTTGTCGGCGGCCGTCTTGGCGTCGGGCTGCTCCGCCGGCTTGAATGCGAACCAGGCCCCGGCGCCGCCGCCGCCGACCACGACCGCGGCGGCGATGATGATCCACGGCAGCTTGCCCCTGCCTTTGGCCTTGGGCTTGATCGGCTGCACGTTGGCTGCAGCTTCTTTCTTTGCGGGTTCGGCGGCCATGATTGGTTCTACTCGCTGCGTTGCTGACGCTTGACTTAAGGCTGTTGGGATCAGAGCAAGCGTTGTGCCAGCCGCACGGTGCGCCGGATGACGGAAAACCGTCGCTGTCGCAGTGCGCACTCAGGCGTATTCATCGACCAGTCCGAGCGCCTGACTGGCGGAAACTGCGACCGGCTCGGCACTCTGCACGGCCGGCGGCGCCGGGCGGACGGCCGCGCCGGAGGACTGTGAACCCGATCGCGCTTCCTGCTGCACGCTCGCCTGGCCGAGGGTCAGTCCGCTGCTGGCGAACATTTCGCGCAACCGCGGCACCGCCTGCTCGAGCGCACTGCGGGTATCGGCGTGGCTGGCACTGAAATTGACGTTGACTTGCGAGTTCTGCACCTCGATTCGCACCTCGACCGGGCCGAGATGATCTGGCGACAGCCTCAGGGTCGCGCTCTGCACCTCATTGCCGAGCATCCAATGCACCTGCGCCGCGACGGCGCTCGGCCAGTGTTGATCCGACACCGGAACCGCGATCGTGCGTTCGACACCCGGGCTCTGCGTTGGCGCCGACGTCAGCGTGCGCAGCAGATCGGGCAGGGAGGCGCCGTCCACGACGTGCGCGCTCGCACCGCCGCCCGCGCCAACGGCCGCGGCCTTGGCGCCGGCCGGCGAAGCGCCGGCCGGCGGTAAGCCGGCAATGCCTGAGCCCGCGCCGATGGCCACCGTCGGTTCCGCGAGCCGCGTGCCCGGCTCCGCTGCCGGGGTCGCCGCCGGAGTCGATGTCGTTCCAGTGCCGCTGGTGGTACCGCCGATCGCGGCCGCCACCGCGCCGCTATCGCCGTTGCCGCCGCCGCCGGCGTCGCTCGCGACGCTCGGCTCATCGCCGGATCCGCCCACCGCCGCGGCGCGTTCGCCGCTCGGTTGGGCGCCGGCCATCAGCAGCATCGCGAGCGCGGCCGCGTTGCTCGCATCGGGCGCGACTTGATCGGCGCTCGGCTCGTGTTGCTTGGCCGTGGCGAGCGAACCGGCGCCGGCGGCGCCGGACTTCGAGCCGGCGCGCAGCCGGCCGATCGTGGACAGCAGGTTCGCCCCGATGCCGGCCGGCTCGCCGCTCGCGGCGGCGTTCGCGGCCGCGAGCGCGTCAATGCCGGCGCCGACGCCGGCGCCGGAATTGGCGCTGGCCTTGGCGGTGTTCTGACCTTGGGCGCCGGCCGCCGGCGTCGCGGGCGGATTCGCGGGCTTCGCGCCGACCGCCGAGCCCCCGCCGCGCTGCACGGCACCGTCGGCAGGCGGCGCGCGGCCGCCGGCTGCATGCGGCGACTCCTCGTGGTCGCTCTTGCCCGCGCCGGCCACGGCGTTCGCAAATTGCTGCGCCTTGCCGCCGGGCGGGGGACCCTGCGGTGCCGCCGATGCGGCGGCGCGCTGCGCCGCCTGCGCATTGCCGAGGGCGGCGGCGCTGGCGTTCGATACGCTCGGCGTTCTGGCGGCCATCAGCGTGTCCCGTCCATTCGCTGTGCACGCTCGTCCAGTTCCTTCTGCGCGCGGCGATCCTCCAGTTTGCGGTCCTCGCATTGGGCCTGGGCGATGACCTTGCCAACGGCGCTCTTGCGCGCCGCCGCCTCGATCCAGCGCACCCGCGCGTGCTCGCATTCCGAGCCGAGCTGCGCACTGACGTCCTCCTGCTGACGCACGGCGTCCTTCAGCCGCGCGATGAAGGTCTGGTAGTCGCGCATGCCCGAGACACCGATGCCGGCCGCGGCGCGCTGCTGGAACATGCTTTGATATTCCTCCAGGTAGTGCTTGAGCTCGAGGCAGCGACGCTGCGCCTCCGCCTGCCGCCTCTGCAGGCCGGCCAGGCGCTGCGCGCATTCGCGCTCCACCTCATCGAGCAGCTCGCCCACCGGCTCCAGACGCTTCGATCGTTTCACTTTGGTCCTCACTTGCTCTTCTGGACATCGGGCGCATCGGCCATGGTCGCCGCGAGCTGCGCCACACTGTCCGCCAGGTTCACACGTGCGTTCATGCCTTGCCGCAGATAGCTCTCGATCTGCGGCCACTGCGCGATGGCGCCGTCGATGCGCGGATCGCTGCCGCGCTGGTAGGCGCCGATCGTGATCAGATCGCGATTGTGCTCGTACAGCGCCGCCGTCTGCCGCAGGCGGCGCGCGAGCTCCAGTTGCGCATCGGGCACGATGTCGTGCATGACCCGGCTCACCGAGGCTTCCACGTCGATCGCAGGGTAACGGCCGGCGTCGGCGATGCGGCGGGCCAGCACGATATGGCCGTCCAGGATCGCGCGCGCGGCATCGACGATCGGGTCATTCGGATCGTCACCTTCCGCCAGCACGGTATAGAACGCGGTGATGGATCCCTGCGCGGCGACGCCATTGCCCGCGCGCTCGACCAGTTGCGGCAATCTGGCGAACACCGACGGCGGATAGCCCTTGGTGGCCGGCGCCTCGCCGATGGCGAGCGCGATCTCGCGCTGCGCCTGCGCAAATCGCGTCAGCGAATCCATGATCAGCAGCACGTTCTGGCCGCGGTCGCGAAAGTACTCGGCGATCGCGGTCGCCAGCCACGCGCCATGCAGCCGCATCAGCGGCGGATGGTCGGCCGGCGTCGCCACGACGACGGAGCGCGCAAGGCCGGCTTGGCCGAGGATGCGCTCGATGAATTCCTTGACCTCGCGGCCGCGCTCGCCGATCAGGCCCACGACGATGACATCGGCCGCGGTATAGCGCGCCATCATGCCGAGCAGCACGCTCTTGCCTACGCCGCTGCCGGCGAACAAGCCGATGCGCTGCCCACGGCCGACGGTCAGCAGTCCGTTGATCGCACGCACGCCGACATCCAGCGGCTGCGTGATCGGCTGGCGCCGCAACGGGTTGATCGGAGTGCCGGTCAGGCGCACGCTGGCTTCGGACTCGATCGGTCCGCGCCCATCCAGCGGCGCACAGGCGCCGTCGACGATGCGGCCGAGCAGCTTGGGTCCGACCTGCACCGTGCCTGCGTGCGGCCGCGGAACGATGCGCGCATCCGGCTTGAGTCCGTGGATGTCGCCGGTCGGCATCAGATACAACCGATCCCCGGCAAAGCCCACGACCTCGGCCTCGAGCGCCGAGTGATCGGCGCTCACGATCTGGCAGCGATCGCCGACGGCGGCCTGACAACCGGAAGCCTCCAGCGTCAACCCGACCATGCGCGTCAGTCGGCCCGCCACCACCGGCGGCGGCACCGCGCTCAAGCGCTGCTGCTGCCGCGCCAGGCCGCGGATCCAGCGCTCGGCCGCGGCGGTGCGCAGCTCGCTCACGTCGGCTCCCCGGGAGCGGCCGCGCCGCGCTCATCGCCGAGTACCGCGGCAATCGCCGCCCCGAGGCGCTGTTCAACCTGCGCGTCGATGGCGCTGTTTTCGCTGGTCACGCGGCAGCCGCCGCGCGTCAGGATCGGGTCTTCGGCGATGCTCCAGGCGCGCTCGCTCATGACCTCGGTCAGGCGCGAACGTACCAGCTGCGCGTCATCCGGATGCAGATGCACGCGCACCTCGCGCGCCGCCATGGGCAGCAGCGACACGGTCTCGCGGATGACCGCCACGATCTCGTCCGGATGGGTCTTGAGCTCGCGGCGCACCACCTGCCGCGCGATCGCACCCGCGAGCGTGGCGAGCTGCCGCTGCACCTGCTCGTCGAGCTCGGCGAGGGGCCGCGCCATGAAGTCGAAAATGGCGCTCAGCTGCTGCACGCGCCGCTCGCTCTCGGCCAGCGCCGGCTGTTGCTCCTGCTTCGCGGCCAGGTATCCGGCTTCGCGGCCCTCGGCATGACCCCGCTCCCACGCTTCGCGCTCGATGGCGTCGAGGTCGGCCGCGCGCCGGCGGCGCGCCACCACCGGTCCGTCGATCTGCGGCAGCTCCCATACCGCTGCGTGCGCCGCCTCAGACATAGGCTTCGCCGCCCTTGCCCCCGAGTGCCAGCCGGCCCTCTTCCGCCATGCGCCGCGCGGTCACGATGATTTCCTTCTGCGATGCCTCGACTTCCGACAGCCGTACCGGGCCCTTGGCCTCCAGGTCGTCCTTCATCATCTGCGCCGCGCGTTCCGACATGTTCTTGAAGAACTTCTGCCTGAGCTTTTCGTCCGCGCCCTTGAGCGCGATGATCAGCTTGTCGCCCGGCACCTCGCGCAACAGTTCCTGCATGCCGCGGTCGTCGACGTCGCTCAGGTCGTCGAACACGAACATCAGGTCCTGCAGCTTCTGGCTCAGCGGCTCATCGACCTTGGCGATCTGCCCCATGATGAGGGCTTCCTGCGCGTTGCCGATCAGATTGAGGATCTCCGCGGCCGCCTTCGGGCCGCCGAACCCGGCGGTGGTCTTCGACGTGCCGTTGCCCGAGAACTGCTTCTCCAGCACCTCATCGAGCTCGTTGAGCGCCGTCGGGTGCACGCCGTCGAGCGTGGCGACGCGCATGAGGATATCGGCGCGCATGTTCTCCGGCAGGAACGTCAATACTTCCGCCGACTGATCCGAATCCAGGTAGGACAGTACGATCGAGATGATCTGTGGATGCTCGTAGCGCAGCATCTCGGCGACCGCCCGCGCCTCCATCCATTTGAGCGCCTCGAGGCCGCGGCTGCTCTTGCCGCGCAGAATCCGGTCGATGACGCTGCCCGCCTTGTCGGCGCCGAGCGCCTCGACCAGTACCTTGCGGATGTATTCGTCGGTGCCGACGCCGAAGGAAGTCTGCTGCTCGACGGTCGAGGAAAAGTTCGTCAGCACGTCCGAGACCTCTTCGCGCGACACGCCGGAGAGCTGTGCCATGGCCGCGCCGACGCGCTGCACGTCCTTCGCACCGAGGTGACGCAGCACCTGGGCGGCGTCCTGCTCGCCCAGCGCCAGCAGCAGGATCGCCGCGCGGTCCACGCCGGGGCGTGACGACTGGTCTTCGTTCATTGCGCCCCCACCCAGGTCTTGACTACCTGAGCGACGCGCTTCGGGTCCTGCGACACCAGATTGCGCGCCTGCACGATCTGCTGCTCATAGGCGAGGGACTGGTGCCCCATGCCCCCCGTATTGGCGGTTTCGTCCGGCGGCGCATCGGCGCGCGCCGCAATCAGCGCCGCTTGCACGACCTGGCCGGTGCCGCCGGCGAGATTCTTGATCAACGGACGCAGCACGCCGAGCGCGAGCGCCACGAGCACCATGGCGCCGAGCACCAGGCGCGCCATGTCGCGCACCCATGGCCGTTGCCACAGCGGGGTCACTTCGGGCTTGATCGTCTCGGGCGGCTGCGCGAGGAACGGTGCGTTGACGACGTTGACGCTGTCACCGCGTTCCTGGTCGAAGCCGACCGCGTTCTTCACCAGCTGCGTGACGTTGTCCATCTCCGCCTTGGTCATCGGTCGCTCCGTGACCTTGCCGTCGGCGCCCGTCGATCGCACGTCGTCGACCAGCACCGCGACCGTGACGCGCTTGACGCGGCCGGCCGGTTGGCGCGAATACTTGACCGTCCGGTCGATCTCGTAGTTCTTGGTGCTCTGCTTGGAGCTGCTCTCGGGCGTGGCGCTCGCCAGCTCGGCGGCGCTAGCGGTCGCCGCGGCCGCGTTGGCGCCGGCGCGCG
>DAHUYP010000035.1 GCA_027315105.1 Gammaproteobacteria bacterium | reverse complement strand
GACGCATCGCACTTGCGCCCTGCGCCGCGGCTGCAGCCGCTGACGCGGCGTCGGCGACGGCGGCACGCAGCTGCTGGCCGGGCGCCGCGCCCGCCCAGGCGCCGGGATAAATCTCGCGCACGATATCGAGCAGCTTCTCCGCCTCTTCCTGGGTCTCGAAATAGCCCATGTGCAGGCGAAAGCGCTCACGGCCTTCTTCCCGGCGGCGCGACACGAAGAACGTGAAGCGTTTGAGCCCGGCATGATCCGGAGGGCGCAGCGCCACCGGCGTGGTGGACGAGCACAGATTGATCACGAAGGCGTTTTGCGGTGCATCGGCCGGCAACGTGCCGCTTCGTCTGCCGACGCTGGATGGTTGATTCGCCACGACTGCCTGCTGCATGCGCTGTTTCCCCGGAAAGCTCTGGACCGAACTGACGGCAACGGGAAACATGCAGCGAAATCGACACTGGCCCTGGGACGCCGCCCGTCGGCGGCATGATCGGCCCTGTGGCAACCCCGCTATCCCTTCATGCTCCCGGGACCGGTGGCTTTGCGTCCCTGTCTTGCGACAGGTTTGCCCTTTAAGTCACGGTCCGAGTCTGACAGCTTGAAGCGGGGCGTCAAGAGCGATGAATTAGACGCAGATCACACTGCCGCGGAAATCGCGGCACGGCGGTGGAATCTGTCAAATCTGCTCGCGACCGCTCAACCGGCGGCACGCTGCAGCAACAGCGGTGAGCGTTGGCGCTGCGTCAGCTGCTCGGTGGCATCGGCCACGCTCAGCGGACGCGAGAGCACGAAGCCCTGTGCCATGTCGCAGCCGTGCCGGCACAGGAAGTCGAGCTGTGGCAGCGTCTCGACCCCTTCGGCGACCACTTGCTTGCCGAGCGCATGTGCCATATCGATGATCGTCGCCACCAGGGTGGTCGCCTCCGGGCTGTCGGGCACCTCCTGCATGAACGAGCGATCGATCTTGAGCGCATGCACGGGATGCTGCCGCAGGTAGCCGAGCGAGGAGTAGCCGGTCCCGAAATCGTCCAGCGCCAGCCGCACGCCCAGGGCGGCCAGATGGCGCAACGTCAGCCGCGCCTCCTCCTGCGCGAACACCGTCTCGGTGATCTCGAGTTCGAGCATCTGCGGCAGCAGACCGGTGCGTTCGAGCGTCTGGCTCACGAGCTGCGCGAAGTCGGGCACGCGCAGCTGCTGCACGGACACGTTGAGCGACAAGCGCGTCGGCGCAATGCCCTCGTCGCGCCACAGCGCGAGCTGACGGCAGGCGTTCTCGAGCACCCAGGTGCCGATATCGACGATCAGGCCGCTCTGCTCCGCCGCCGGCACGAAATCGGCCGGAAAGCGCAGGCCGTCGCGCGGGCTGTGCCAGCGCAGCAGCGCCTCGAAACCGATCAGATCACCGCTGCTGACGACGTACTGCGGCTGATACTGCAGCGCCAGTTCGCGCCGGCGCAGCGCCCGGAACAGGCCGCTGTCGGCCGCCGGCAGCTGCGCGCGCGCCATCTTGCGGTCATAGAATACGGCGCGCGCGCGGCCGCTGTCCTTCGCCTGATACATCGCCAGGTCCGCGTTGCGCAACAGATCCTCGATGGTCGTGCCATCGTCGGGGAACAGCGTGATGCCGATGCTCGCGTTCACCTGGTGATCGCGCCCGGCGATGTTCACCGGTCGCTGCACGGCTTCGATCATGCGCCGTGCGATCTCCGCGACCGCCTCGGCCGACGGCAGATTGCGCAGGATGACGCTGAACTCATCGCCGCCGAGCCGCGCGACGGTGTCGCCGTCCTTGACGCAGGCTCGCAGGCGCTGCGCGACGATGATCAGCAGTTGATCGCCGGCGATGTGGCCGACCGAATCGTTGACCTTCTTGAAGTGATCGAGATCGACGTACAGCAGCGCACCGCGGTGCGGGCCGTCGCCGGCCGCGGCGAGTTCCTGCGACAGCCGGTCGCGGAACAGCAACCGGTTCGGCAGTGACGTCAGCGAGTCGAAGTGCGCCTGGCGATAGAGCTGCTCGTCATGGGTCTGGTTCGACAGTGCGATCTGCAGTCTCGAAGCGCATGCGGCACCGTAGCTGAGCGCCGGCTGGGAGGGCAGGATCGCGCCCTGGTAGCCGACCGACAGCATCGCTGCGACCTGATCGCCGACGATGATCGGCCAGACGTAGCAGACCTCGGCGCCGAGCTCGCCGAGCTGCGCCAGGTAGCCGTGGCGGGCCAGATGGTGCGGCTGCACGGCGAGCCCCTCCGGGCGCTCCTGCAACGACTGTGTGATCTCGTCATCCAGGCTGATGCGGCTGATCGTGCTATCCGCGCCATCCGCGCTCATCGCGAACGAGCGCGCGTGACCTGGCGCGTCGCGATCGATCATCGCCAGCGCCGCCGCGCGTGCCGACGTCAGCGCGCAGACGCGCCGCAGAATCGGCTCCAGCGACCCTTCCAGATCCGGGCCTTCGAGCAGCAGGCGATCGATCTGCGCCAGCCGCGCCTGTGCGCCGAGCTGCTGCTCGAGCGCGGCGATTGCCCGATTGTAGGACTGCGCCAGCGCGCGCGGTGTGTCGGCCGCGCCCCGCAGTCCGACGTGCTCGAAGCGGCCGTCCCGCAGGGCGGCCAGCGCCGCGTCCAACCCGGCCAGTACCGGTTGCCAGCGCAGCGTCAGGTAGCGCGTCGCGGCGCCGACCGCGACCAGCGCCAGGATCAGCAGCGGCCAGGATGCGGCCGCGAAGGTGAGCAGCGCCGGCCGCGGCTCGCCGACGCGCTCGTAGACCACGATCGTCCAGGGCAGACCGATCAGTCGCGCCGCCAGGGGATCGAATCGCACCAGGCAGCCGCGCCACGCCATGCCCCCCTGCTGCCAGTCGCGCATCACGGCGCGCGCCGGGTCGCGCTCGTCGATCGCGGTGCCGGCGAACATGCGGTCGATCTCGCGCGGCAGGGGCGAGCGCTGGTAGATGGCCCGTCCCGCCGGGTCGACCACCGCGACCAGTACCCCGCCCGGCAACTGCGTTGCGCCCTGCCAGAGCCAGGCGGGAGAGAATTCGAAGAAGGCGACCTGGGCCGAGTCGCCGAGGTTCACCAAGTGCACCAGGTACACGCCCTGGCGGCCGTCCTCGGGCTTCAGGACCTTGAGCAGACTCTCACCGCCGCTGAGCTTGAGGCGGTCCGAGGGGCTCAGCGCCGGCAAGCCCGTCGCGCCCGGCTGGCCGCGGTCCTCGCGCCATGCCTGCTTCCATGGCAGCAGCAGCAGGCCGCGGAACGGGTCGGTACCCAGGGCCCGCTGCTGCAGCGTGGTCCCTCCCGGGCCTGCGCCCGCGGCGCTCAGGTACTGCACCAGTGCATCGGCCATCTGCAGCCGCGACTGCAGCTCGCGCTCGAAGCCGTGGGCGGTGCCAGCGACACGGTCATCGGCCTCGGCGGCCATGGCACGGCGCTCGGCTGCGAGCTGGCGCGCCGCGGTCCAGCCGGCCGCCAACAGGACCAGCAGGACCGTCAGGCCCATCGCGAGCGCCAAGCGCCGCCACATCGTCGGCAACGTACCGGATCCTGCCGCGTTCATATGCCCTGCCGGCGGCGTCGCATCGGTCCGGTACCGGGCCGATATGGCCGCGTCGGCGATTTGATGACAATCGGTGGTCACGGCGGCGTGTTGCGGTACATATTCCGCGATGCCGGCGCGGGCGAATCTGTGGGCTAGTTCACACCTGCGGCTGATCGTGCCAGCGTGCGCATCGCCTCGTAGGTGTAGCGATTCACTCCGCGCCGCCCGCTGCGCGCGGCGCCGTACATCGCCAGCGCGACGGTTCCGGCCTCGATCGCCCGATAGCACGACCAGCGCCCCAGCAGCAGCGGATTGATCAGGCGCATGACCGGCTGCGCGATCAGCTCGAGCGGCCGTGGGTCCCGTCGTGAGCCCAGCAGCAGCGAGGGTTGCAGGATGTCGAGCGCACCGAAGCGCAGCCCCTCGAGGGCCTGCTCCATTTCACCCTTGGCGCGCAGATAGAAATTCCTGGACGCCGCCTCGGCGGCGACCGCCGAGACGACGCTGAAGCGCTCGGCTCCCGCGCTGGCAGCAAAGCGCGCGAACTTCAGCACCAGCTCGAGATCGACCGCGCGCAACGCGTCCTGGCTGCCGGCCTCGCGCCTCGTGGTGCCGAGGCAGCAGTAGACGTCCTGGCATCGCAGCCCTTTGAGTTGGGTCTCGAACGCCGCATCGAAACGCAAGACCCGATTGGCCAGCCGTGGATGATCGAGCGGCAGCGGCCGCCGCGACAGCGCCTGCACCCGGGAGTATTCGGGCGCACTCAGCAGCACGGACAGCAGTTTGCCGCCCACGAGCCCACTGCCGCCGGCAACCAGCGCCATCCTCCCGGCACCCTCGGCCATGGCGCGAGCTTACGGTCGGCCCGCGCAAAGTTCCAGGCCGCGCTGGCGCCCAACGCCAATCGCGATCAAAGCGACAGCGACAGCTGCCCGCCGCGCGCGGGCGGGCGAAAGTGCGTGCACGACAAATCGCCCAGGCGTCCGGTTGCCAGCCCGTGCCGTCTGCAGCTCAGGGCGAAGCGATCCCGCAGCAGCTGCGCCCAGGCGCCCTGTCCGACCATGCGGCTGCCGAAGCGCGCATCGTTCTCCCGGCCCTCGCGGGTCGCGCGAATCAACGACATCACGTGTTCGGCCCGGGCAGGCAGATGCTCATCCAGCCATTGGCGGAACAACGCCTTGAGCTCGTGCGGCAGCCGCAGCAGCACGTACCCGGCGGCGCGCGCCCCAGCCGCGGCGGCCGCGGCCACGATGTGCTCGAGCTCGGAGTCGTTCACCGCCGGAATGATCGGCGCCACGAGCACCCCGGTCGGCACGCCCGCTGCGGACAGCTCGTGCACCACGCGCAAGCGCGCCTGCGGCGAGGCGGCACGCGGCTCGAGCGTACGCTTGAGCTGCGGCTCGAGGCTCGTGATGCTGACGTACACCTGCACCAGCTGCTCGCGCGCCAGCGAGCGCAGCAGATCGAGGTCGCGCAGGATCAGCGTGCCCTTGGTGACCAGGCTGGTCGGATGGCGCGTCTGCTCGAGCACCTCGAGCAGCGAGCGGGTCACCTGCAGCCGTTTTTCGACCGGCTGGTACGGATCGGTGTTGGCGCCCAGTGTGATCGGCTTGACCACGTAGCCTGGCTTGCCGAGCGCAGCGCGCAGCAGGCCGGCGGCGCCGGCCTTGTAGAAGATCCTGGTCTCGAAATCGATGCCGGGCGACAGGTCCAGGTAGGCGTGGCTCGGGCGCGCATAGCAGTAGATGCAGCCATGCTCGCAGCCGCGGTACGGATTGATCGATTGCTCGAACGGAATGTCCGGCGAGTCGTTGCGCGTGATGATGGTGCGGGCGGGCTCCGGGCGCACCTCGGTCGCGATCGACTGCGGCAGCTCGTCGCGATACCAGGCGTCGTCCACCGGCTCGGTGGCGTGGCTGGAGAACCGCGGCTGCGGGTTGCCCAGGGCGCCTCGACCTTGGTAGCCGGCCATGGCACGACTGTACATATATACAGTCGAGCCGTAAAGGGCTATCCGGCTCGATCAGGTCGCCAGAAACATCCGGTACGCCGCGTTGGCGGTCTCGTCGCTGTAGGGGTAGTGCAGCTCGTTCAGGTGCCGCAGAAATTCCTCGCGCTCGGCCTTCGGCACCTGGATGCCCGCGAGCACGCGTCCGTAATCGGAACCGTGGTTGCGGTAATGAAACAGGCTGATGTTCCACGACGTGCCGATGGACTGCAGAAACCGCAGCAGCGCTCCCGGGCGCTCGGGAAACTCGAAGCGGCACAGCAGTTCCTCCGCCCCGGCGTCGATGCTCGGCGCACGGCCGCCGATCATGTAGCGCACGTGCAGCTTGGCCGTCTCGTTGCCGCTCATGTCGAGCACCTGGTAGCCGGCGGCGCGCAGCTGCGCCGCCACCGCGTCCGCTTCCTCGTGGCCCTGGCGCAAGGCGAAGCCGACGAACACGCGCGCACGCTCGCTGCCCTGGAAGCGGTAGTTGAACTCGGTGACGCTGCGCTCGCCCAGAGTCTCGCAGAACTGCAGGAAGCTGCCCGGGCGCTCGGGAATCTCCACCGCCAGCAGCGCCTCGCGTTCGGCGCCGAGATCCGCGCGCTCGGCGACGTGCCGCAGCCGGTCGAAATTCATGTTGGCCCCGCTGTTGATGGCGACCAGGCGCTGCCCGCTCGCGCCCGAGTGCGCCACATAGCGCTTGATCCCGGCCACCGCCAGCGCCCCGGCGGGCTCGGCCACCGAGCGCGTGTCCTCGAAGATGTCCTGGATCGCGCCGCAGATCTCGTCGGTATCGACCAGGATGATCTCGTCCACGTAGCGGCGTGCGAGCGCCAGGGTCTCCTCGCCGACCCGGCGTACCGCGACGCCGTCGGCAAAGATCCCGACCCGCTCGAGCGTGACGCGCTTGCCGGCCCGCATCGACTCATACATCGCGGCGGAGTCCTCGGGTTCGACGCCGATGATCCTGACGCGCGGATAGAGCTGCTTGACGTAGGCGGCGATGCCGGCGATCAGGCCGCCGCCGCCCACCGGCACGAAGATCGCGTCGAGCTCGCCGGCGGTCTGGCGCAGGATCTCCATCCCGATCGTCCCCTGACCAGCGATCACGTCCGGGTCGTCGAACGGATGCACGAACACCAGATGTCGCTCGCGCGCCAAGGTCAGCGCATGCTCGTAGGCCGCGTCGAACACGTCCCCCTGCAGCACGGTCTCCGCGCCCAGATCCATGACCGCCTGCAGCTTGATCGCCGGCGTGGTCTGCGGCATGACGATCAGCGCCGGCACGCCACGCTTGCGCGCCGCCAGCGCGACGCCCTGCGCGTGGTTACCGGCCGAAGCGCAGATCACGCCGCGCGCCGCGATGGCCGGCGACAGATGCGCGATCTTGTTGTAGGCGCCGCGCAATTTGAACGAGAACACCGGTTGCAGGTCCTCGCGCTTGAGCAGGACTTCGTTATTCAACCGGCGCGACAGGCGCGGCGCGGCATCCAGCGGCGACTCGATCGCAACGTCGTAGACGCGCGCCTTGAGCACGCGCTGCAGATAATCGTCCGTCATCAGCGTGAGGAAAACCTGGGGTCGGGCTGGCTAGCTTAAGCTATTCCCTGCGGCACGCGCACGCGCACGCGCACGCGCGCCGGCGCCGCCGCGCTCTGCGGCACGCCGCCCGGGTGCGTCAGCCGGCACGCTCGATCGGTTGTTTGACCACGAATCGAAACTCGGTCTTGCCCAGCGTCACCAGATCGCCTTCCGTCAAGGCGCAGCGACCGATGCGCTCGCCGTTGACGTAGGTGCCGTTGGTGCTGTTGAGGTCCTCCAGCACCGTCATGGCGCCGCTGACCAGGACGACCGCATGGTGGCGGCTGATGAAATCAGCGTCGATGCGAATGTCATTGTCCGGGGTGCGGCCGATGGTGGTGCATCGGCTCAGCAGCTGCACGATGCCCGTCTCCCCCTCGGTGCGCACCAGCATGCGCGTCGGCTCATGGGTTCCCGTGGCATCCGGATGCTCCTGCACGTCGCCCGGCACGGCATCGCCGCCGACGGCCCGGGCCTGCAGCCGTTCGAGCAGCGCGTCGCGCTGCTCGAGCGACTCGCGCAGCGCTCCGAGTTGCGAACGCAGCTCGCCGATGGTCTGCCCCTGGGAGCCGATCTCGGCGGCCAGGGCGGCCGCGTCTTCCTGTGCTTGCTGGGCCGCCGCCCGGGCTGCGCTCAGCTGTGCCTGCTGCGCCACGTGCAGTGCGGCGATTTCGCCGTCGCGCTGCCGCAGGTGCTGTCGTTCGACCTGCAACAGCACCTGCAGATCCTCCTCCCGCGCACCGGTCAGCGCGCTGCGATCCGCGATCTCGCGCGTCAGCGCGAGGATGCGCGCCTCACGTTCGCCGATGATGCTGTCCCGCTCTGCCAGCATGGCCGTGAACAGGGCGCGGCGGCTCTCGAGATTCTGCAGCAGCTCACGGTAGCGCTCGGCCTGGGCGCGTGCCTCGGCCGCATCGGCCTCGAGATCCTGCAGGCGCCGCGCGCGAGCACCGCGTTCCGCCATCCAGGCGCTGGCCGCAGCCGCCTGCGATTGCAACCGGCTGCGTGCGTCCGCCGCATCCTCCCGCGCCCGCTCGAGTTCCGCGCCCAGCGCGTCGCGCTGCGCGCTGGTGGCGGAATGCTCGTGGCTGATCGCGCGCAGCTGCGCCTCCAGCGCCTCGATGCGGCCGTCGCGCAATCCCAGCTCGCGCTCGCTTGCCGCCAGCTGCCCGCTGTTGCGGTCGAGCCGCTGCTCGAGCTCGCGCAGGTTGGTCGTCGCGTCGAGCAGTTTGCGCTCCAGCTCGCTGCGGCTCTCGACAGTGGACGCCAGCTCGGAGCGCAGCGCGGCGATTTCTGCTTCGCGCAGACCCTGTTCGGTGCGCTGTTCGCGCAATAAATCGGCTCGCCGGACCGTATCCGCCGAGCGCGCGGTGCCGAGCACGGGCGTGCGCGCGTGCGCATCGGCCCGGCCATCCGCGCCCGAGTGCCCCTGGTCGGCCGCGACGGGGCTCGAAATGCCGCTCAGGGTCGGCAGTTCGGCGGTGTCTTCCAGCTCAGTTGAACTCGGCACTTGGGGTCGAGTCACCATCGGGTCGCCTCGGGCTGGCGCTGATCGCGCCGGCCCGAGCTTAGGCCAGCCCGAGAAAATCCCGCAACTGTCCGGCCTGCCGCGCGAGCTCGAACGCATCGTGCCCGCCCGCGTCCGCCGCACGCAGGTCGATGACCAGCGCCGGCTGCCGCAGTGCACCAGCCGCGGCGCGAACCGCGTCCGTGGACGGCGAGAGCACCAGCCGCCCGATCCGGTTCGGGCGCTGCTGCGTCAGCGCCAGCGCGATCGCGACGCCGCTCTCGTGGGCGAGCAGGTCGATGTGCCGCAAGTGCATGCTGTCGAGAAAGTCGCCGAGCGCAGTCGCCAGTTCGGCGCTGGTGACGTGCTCGGGTGCCGGATCCGATTCGCCGCATCCCGGCAAGTCGGGTGCATACACCGAGCGGTCGCGACCCAGCGGCAACAGCAACGGCCGAAAGAATCGCCCCAGACCCGCAGCGCCGGCAATGCACAGCAAGGGGGTCGCTTCGTCGAAGCCACCGCCCGCCGGGATCGCGTAGTGCATGTGCACCTGGCCGTAACGGCAATCGAAATAGGCTCGCCGCACGCGCGGCTCCGCCGGCGCCGCGCGGACGGCACGTCGAGCTTTGCTCATGCTGGGCAGTCACCTCTTGGTTGGATGGATGCGCAGTCGAAACGGGGGCATGCGGTCCGCCTCGGCGGTCCGCTGCGACGACTCGACCGAGCGTCATTATTCCTCAATATTCCGCGTCGCCCTGCGACCCACTGCCCAACTTCGGCGCGCCGCCGCCTGCATTCGGGTACGCCGGTTGACGCCGCTCGGCGGGCGATGTTCCGATGCCGTGGATGCCCGCAATGCGCCTGCTCCTCGCCGTCGGCCTGCTCTCGAGCGGCGCCTGCGTCGCCGCCTCGGAGCTGGAGCAGCCTGACGGCGGCGGCTACGGCGCGGCCGCCATGGCGGCTCCCGCCCCCCAGCCGCTGCCATCGGATGCCGAGCTGGAAGAGGCCGGAGCGCGCATCGGCGCGATCGAGATCCACACCAAGCAGATATTCGATCTCAGCAATCCAGCGGACGACAACTGGCTGTTCCGCCTGGCCGACAACCTGCACACGCGCACGCGCGATTCGGCGATCCGCGCGCAACTGCTGTTTCGCACCGGCGATCGTTATTCGCGCCGGCTGCTGGATGAGACCGCGCGCAACATCCGGCTGAACTCGACCTTCCTGCGCGAACCGGAGATTCGTCCGATCCGCTATCACGACGGCGTGGTCGATATCGAGGTCATCACGCACGATGTCTGGACCCTGCAGCCCGGCGTCAGCTTCAGCCGCAGCGGCGGCACCAATACCACCGGCGTGGACCTCGCCGACGCCAACCTGCTCGGCTTCGGCAAGTCCGCGGAATTCGGCCACTCCCAGGACGTCTATCGCAGCTATACCTATGCGAACTGGTACGACCCGAACGTGTGGGGCAGCCATTGGGCCGATACCGTGCAGTATTCGAACAATTCCGACGGCACCGTCTGGGCGCTCGGCGCCGGCATGCCGTTCTATTCGCTGGAAACCCCCGACGACGGCGGAGTGGACGTCGGCGACGTCCACAGCGTCGTGCCGCGCTACCGGCTCGGCACGCCATATGACGCCTACGGCTTCAACGATCGCACCGCGGATCTCTTTGCGGGTCGGGCGCTGCTGGTCAGCGATCTTTGGACCGAGCGCCTGGTGGCAGGCTGGCGGGTCGATCGCAGCCTGTTCCGCGCGGCGCCCGACCAGGCGCCGCTCGCGCCGCTGCCGCTGGACCGCAACCTGTCGTTCCCGTTCGCGCGCATGCAATGGATCGAGAATACCTTCGAGACCACGCGCAACATGGATCTGATCGCGCGCACCGAGGATGTGCATTTCGGCCTGGACGCCAGCGTCGGCATGGGCTGGGCGGCGCCGTTCTTCGGCGCGGACCGCAATTCGCTGCTGGCGGACACGGAGATCAACTACGGCTGGAACTTTTCGCCCGGCCATCAGTTGTTCCTGACCAGCCGCCTGGCGTCGCGATTCGAAGCCGGCCAGATGCGCGATGCGATCATCACCTGGTCTGCCAGCGACTATCTCGCCACCAGCGCCAACACACGCATGCTGGTGCGCTTCAGCGGCGACGCGGGGCACAATCTCGACGGCGATCACACCCTCAATCTCGGCGGCGATACCGGGTTGCGCGGCTATCCGCTGCTCTATCAGAATGGCAATCAGCGCGCCCTGTTCACGATCGAGGAGCGGCTGTACACGGACATCTACATACTGCGCCTGGTCAATCTCGGCGCGGCGGCGTTCTACGACATGGGCCGTACCTGGGGCACGACACTGGTGCCGACGCCGCAGCTTGGCCTGCTGCGGGACGCCGGCGTCGGCCTGCGCCTCGGCAACCAGCGCGCGTCCTTCGGCAGCGTCATTCACATCGACCTGGCCGCGCCGTTGGATCGTGCGTACGGCATCGCGGCGCTGCAGTTCCTGGTGTCGACGCAGCAGAGTTTCTGATTCCGGTGCCGAACGGCGCCGCCCCGGCCGGCGCTGCGCGCCTAGAACATGCCGGAGGGCTCGATCTCACCGGCCGGCCCTTCCTGCGGCCGCGCCGGGATGAAATCGCCGGTGATCATGGCGTCGTAGCCGAGCCCCGGTCCGACCATCGGGTAGACGCCGGCATCCGGGTCGATGATGACTTCGAGAAACGCCGGCCCGGTGAAGCGCAGGAACTCCTCGATCACCGCCGGCACGTCGCGCTTGCGATCCAGGCGCCGTGCCCATTTGAAGCCATCGGCGGTCGCGGCGCGCACGAAATCCTTCTTGTGCAGCGACTTGTCGCTGCCGGAGAGCCGGCCCTTGAAGAACAGCTTCTGCCACTGCTTGACCATGCCGTCGCCGAAGTTGTTGAGCACCACGACCTTGATCGGCAGGTCATAGGTGGTCACGGTCTCGAGCTCGCCGATATTCATGCGAATACTGGCATCGCCGTCGAAATCGATCACCAGGCGAGCAGGATTGGCGAACTGCGCGCCGACCGCCGCCGGCAGGCCGAACCCCATCGTGCCCATGCTGCCGGAGGTCAGCCACAGCCGCGGCATGCGGAAATCGAACATCTGCGCGGCCCACATCTGGTGCTGGCCGACGCCGGTGCTGATGATGGCCTCGCCGCGCGTATGGCGGTTGATCTCCTCGATCACGTAGTGCGGCTGCACCAGCTCGCTGTCGCGATCGTAGTTCATGGCGTGCCGGCGCCGCAGCTGGTCGAGTTCGGCCCGCCAGGCGCTGAAGTCGGCGCTGAAACCGGTGCGCGTGCCGTGGGCGATCAGCGCCCGCAAGGCCTCGGGCAGCAGGCCGACGTGGCTCCAATGCGCGCTCTTGACCTTGTTGATCTCCGCCGGATCGATATCCAGGTGCGCCATGCGGCGCGCCTTGCGCGCGAACTTGCGCGGGTCGCCGGCAACGCGGTCGTCGAAACGCGCGCCGATCGCGACGATGAAGTCGCAGTCCTCGACCGCGTAATTGGCGAACGCGGCGCCATGCATGCCCAGCATGCGCATCGACAGCGCGGCGGTGGTATCGATGGCACCGATACCCATCAGCGTGGTCACGACCGGGATGCCGAAAGTGCGGGCGAATTCGGTGAGCTCATCGGCCGCGGCGCCGTTGATGACGCCGCCGCCGGCATAGATCAGCGGCCGCCTGGCCTCGGCCAGCAGCTGGAAGAAGCCCGCCGCCAAGCTGTCGGTGAGCGCGCTCGCGGTCAGCTCCGCGAGCCGCGCCCGATATCCGGGAATGGCGAGTTGCCCCTGACCCTGAAACACGACCTGGGCGTTCTGCACGTCCTTGGGCAGATCGATCACCACCGGACCGGGCCGTCCCGTGCGCGCGATCTCGAACGCGGTGCGCACGGTCGCCTCCAGGCGCGCCGGATCGGTCACCAGGAACACGTGCTTGGCCACCGAGCCCATCAGCGCCGCCACCGGCGCCTCCTGGAAGGCATCGGTGCCGATCGAGGCCCGCGCGACCTGGCCGCAGATCACCAGGATCGGCACCGAATCGGCCATGCAATCGCGCACCGGTGTGACGGTATTGGTCGCCCCGGGGCCGGAGGTCACCAGGCAGACGCCGACGCGGCCGCCGGCGCGCGCGTAGCCGGCCGCCATGAAGGCGGCGCCCTGCTCGTTCGCGGGCACGATCAGCGGCATCTGCCGGCCCGCGTCGCGCTTCTGCTCCTCGTTGTAGGTGAAGACGGCGTCGTAGGTCGGCAGGATCGCCCCGCCGCTGTAGCCGAAGATCGCGCCCACCCCCTCGTCCGCGAGCACCTGGACGATGACCTGCGCGCCCGACATGGCCTTGCCGGCCAACGGGTGTGCAGCGGGACGCGCCATGTTTGCTCTGTCGGTCATGGGGGGAATTTCACCAGAATAGCCGACCCGGGCCCCGATTGGCTATTCTGCCGCCACCACCCAATCGTTCCAGGAGACAGATGCGACACATCATTGGTATCTTGCTGCAGAACGAGGCCGGCGCCCTGACGCGCGTGGCTGGCTTGTTTTCCAGCCGCGGCTACAACATCGAATCACTCTCGGTTGCCCCGACCCACGATGCGACCGTCTCGCGCCTGACGCTCGTGACCAGCGGTTCGGATGCGGTGATCCTGCAGATCGCCAATCAGCTCAAGAAATTGATCGACGTCGTGAGCGTCGAGGACATGACGCGCGGCGAGCACATCGAGCGCGAACTCGTGCTGCTCAAGCTGCGCGTCGATCCCGCGCGCCGCGACACGGTGCGCGGCTACGTGGTACGCACCGGCGGCCGGGTGCTGGATCCGTCGAGCGAGTGCTTCATCGTCGAACTGCTCGGCAGCGAGGCGGAAATCAACGGCTTCATGCGTGACCTGGCGGCGCACGCGGAGCTGATCGAGGTGGTGCGCAGCGGCGCGCTCGGCATCAGTCGCAGCCAGCGTGTCCTGCGCGTGGTCGAGTGACCCCCGGGCGGTGCCGGGCCGCTATGCGCGACTGGCGGCGCTGCCCGGGACGAGCACGGTCGCCCCGACGGTGCGGCGCATTTCCAGGTCGCGATGGGCCTGGGCCGCATCGGCCAGCGCGTAGCGCTGCCCGACGTGCACCCGCAGCTTCCTGGCGCGCACCAGTGCAAACATCGCCCGTGCCGCGGCTTCCAGCTCATCGCGTTGCGCGATGTAATCGAACAGCGACGGGCGAGTCAGGAACAGCGAGCCCCGGCGCGCGAGTTCCAGCGGTGCGATGGCCGGCGGCGGGCCGGACGCATTGCCGAAGCTGACCATCATGCCGCGAGGCCGCAGGCAGTCGAGCGACTCCTTGAAGGTGTCCTTGCCGACCGAGTCGTAGACCACCTCGGCCATCTTGCCGCGCGTGAAGCGGCGCACGGATTCCACGATGTCGTCGCGGCCGGCCAGCAGCACCTGATGACAGCCCTGCCGCTTTGCCACCTCCAGCTTCGCCTCGCTGCCGACGATCCCCATGACCTTCGCGCCCAGCGCCCGGGCCCATTGCGTCAGCAGCGACCCGACACCGCCGGCCGCGGCGTGAATGAGCACCTGGGCACCCGGCCGGACGCGATAGGTGCGCCGCAGCAGGTACTCGGCCGTCAGCCCCTTGAGCATCAAGGCCGCGGCCTGCTCGTCGCTGATGGCGGCCGGCAGCTTGACGAGGTGCCTGGCCGGGATGTTGCGCTGCTCGCAGTAGGCGCCGGCGGCGCCCAGCACGTAGGCGACGCGCTGCCCGAGCTTGAAGCCGCGCACACCCGCTCCCAGGGCCACGACCACTCCGGCCGCCTCGCGGCCGGGTATTTCCGGCAGCGCCCGCGGGTACAGGCCGCTGCGATCGTAGATATCGATGAAATTGACGCCGATCGCGCTGTGGCGCAGCTGCACTTCCCCTCGCCCCGGCGGCGGCAGCTCCAGCCGCTCCCATTTGAGCACCTCGGCGTCGCCGTGCTCATGGAAGACGATGGCATTGGTGGCTTGCGCGCGCATCGCGCCACTCTATACGGTACGCCGCCGACAATTCCAGCGGCGTGCGCAGCAGCGCCCCGGTCGGATCGATCCTGCGCGCCCGGACGCCCCGCGGCGCGCCCGGTGGTGCCGGCCGTGCCGGCCGTGCCGAGGGTTACAGGGCGGCGTTGTCCGTTTCGCCGGTGCGAATGCGGATCACGCGGTCGATGTCGGTAATGAAGATCTTGCCGTCGCCGACCTTGCCGGTCTTGGCTGCCTTGAGTATCGCCTCCACGACCTGGTCGACCAGCTCCGAACGCACGGCCACCTCGACGCGCGTCTTGGGAACGAAATCGACCACGTACTCGGCGCCGCGGTAGAGCTCGGTATGACCCCGTTGCCGGCCGAATCCCTTGACCTCGGTGACGGTCATGCCGGAAACGCCGATTTCCGACAGCGCGGCACGCACGTCATCGAGCTTGAAGGGTTTGATTATCGCGGTAACCAATTTCATGGAAGAACTCCCGCCTGCGTCTCTTGTTGATTCGACGAGCTCGGCGAACCGTAGGTGCACCTTTCATGCCACGGCCCGGCCCGCCGAATTTGCCTCATAACTCCGATTTCCGTCCAGCCCCTGCCGGTGCCGGCACTAATCTAGCGCAGCCGGATTTCACGCGCGCCCGGCCAAGGTGCGAAATGACCGCCGGTCCGGCCCCGGCCGCGCCCGCCGCCTCGGACGCCCGCCGCAGCCTCGCGCGGGCGCTAAGCATCCGCCTGCGCTGCCCGTTGCGCCAGCACTTCCGCCGGCCGGCCGGCGCCGGCCCGCCGCCCCAGCCCCGATCGCCCATCTCAGCCGGCCAGATAGGCCGCGAGATACTCCTCGAAGCTGCCGCGCTGTGCGGCCTCGATCGCGGCCTGTTGTTCCAACGAGGCAGCCGCCTCGGCCTCGAATTCCCCGATCCGCGCCGGCTTCCTGAGCGGTGCGCCGAGCAGGCAGTCCTTGTGCGAGCGCGAGACGCGCAACGCCAGCTGCGCGAAGCTCTCGCCGTTCTCGCGCATCTCGCGCAGCAGGCGCGCCGACGGCGTGGTTTCCACGTTCTCGAGCTTCGCCATCTGCTCCCTGACGGTCGCGCCATACGGCCGATCGGGGTGCCCGGAATCGAGCAGCTCGCAGATGCCCTGCATCGAATCGAGCAGTTCCATCGCCCACGCGCGCATCGGCACCGTGCGCCCGTCGCGCTCGAGCGTCAAGCCGGGTTCGCGGCCGCGGCGCGCCACGCGCAGGTGGTTGCGCTCGAGCGCCTCCTCCTCGTCGCTGCCGATCGGCGGACTGGCCTGGAACAGCAGCAGCTGCAGGAACGCCTCGAGGAAATACAGTTTGCGCAGATTGACGCCCACCGGATCGAATGCGCTGTTGTCGAGCGCGCGCACTTCGACATATTCCACGCCGCTGCGCGCCAGGGCATGGATGGTGCGCTCCCCGGCACGCAGCGCGCGCTTGGGCCGGATGTAGCTGTAGTACTCGTTCTCGATCTGCAGTGCATTGCCCGACAGCTGCCGATACTCGCCATCGACCTTCACGCCCAGCGCGCTGAACAGCGGGTGCGGCTGCGATACCGCCTGCCGCAGGTCGCGCAGGTATTGCCCCAGACTGTTGACCGACACGGGCACCGACGACAGATTGCGATTGCGATAGCCGAGGTCGCTCATGCGCAGCGACGTCGCGTACGGCCCCAGCAGGGTCTGCATTCCCAGCGGCTCGAGAGCATCGTCGTGCCTGCCCTGCAGGAACGAGCTGCACAACGCCGGCGATACGCCGAACAGGTAGGAGACGATCCAGCCGTGCCGGCGGTAGTTGCGCAGCAGGTCGAAATATCGTGCCGAGACGAAATCCTGGCCGGCGTCGCGGGATTCGCAGATCTCGGCGTACAGCGGCCAGAACGGCTCGGGAAGCGAGTAATTGAAGTGCACCCCCGAGATCGCCTGCATCATGCCGCCGTAACGCACCAGCAGCCCGTGGCGGTAGAGGTATTTGATGCGGCCCTGGTGCGATTCGCCGTAGCGCGCGATCGGCACCTCACCGTCCCCGGTGAGCTCGCAGGGCATCGACGTCGCCCACAGCAGCTCATCGCCGAGGTGCCGGTAGACGAACTGATGCAGATCCTGCAGGTACTGCAGCAGCGCCACGCTGTCGTTGAACGTCGGCGTGACCAGCTCGATCAGGGCTTCGGAATAGTCGGTCGTGATGTGCGGATTGGTCAGCGCGGAGCCGAACGCACGCGGCTGCGGCGTTTGCGCGATCCGCCCCTCGCCGGTGACCCGCAGCGACTCACGCTCCAGGCCCCGCCGGCCACGGGCGATGAGTCGCTGCTCGCGACTGTTCACCAGCGCCGCGAGGCGACGTTCGAGAACGCGATCGACGCCGAACCCAGCCATTGATCCTCCACTTGAGCGCGGCGCAGGCCGGTGCACGCCGCCGGCCATCCCGTTGCCTGGGGCAGCGCCGCCGCCGCCAAGGCGTTCATCTTGCCTGCCCGGCGTCCGGCGCTGCAATGCGCCTGCATATGCGCCGCCGCCATGAGTGACCCGGCCGGCCCCGGCATGGCATCCTAGAGGCCTGTCTCGGACACTGCGCGCGGCCGCGAGCTGCCGGCACTCCTGGCGTGGCAGCAAGGTGCGGCGCGGAATCGGCACGCGTTGACGCGCTAACGATACACGGGGGCGCAATCGATGTTGGTAGCAAGCACGACCAGACGCGTAGCGATCGTGGGCGGGGTGCGCACCCCGTTCGCGCGCGCGCACACCGCCTATGCCGGCAGCGACAACCAGGAGCTGCTGACCGCCTCGCTGCGCGCGTTGGTCGAGCGCTACCGGCTGCAGGGCGAACGGCTCGGCGACGTCATCGCCGGCGCGGTCATCAAACATTCCAAGGACTTCAACCTGGCGCGCGAGTCGTTGCTGTCCACCGGCCTCGACCCGCAGACCCCGGGGCTGGACCTGCAGCGCGCCTGCGGCACCAGCCTCGAGGCGGCAATTCTGATTGCGAACAAGATCGCACTCGGACAGATCGACGCCGGCATCGCCGCCGGCGTCGACGATCTCAGCGACCCGCCCGTGGTCTATCCCAGGTCGTTTCAGCAACGGCTGTTGCGCAGCTACCGCGGCCGCAGCCTGGCCGGGCGCATGAAGCCGTGGCTCGGCCTGCGGGCGCGCGAACTCAAGCCGGTCATGCCCGCGGTGCTCGAGCCGCGCACGGGTCTTTCGATGGGCCAGAGCTGCGAGCTCATGGTCAAGACCTGGGACATCAGCCGCGAACAGCAGGACCGCCTGGCATACGACAGTCACATCAAGGCCGCCGCCGCCTGGCGCGAGGCCTTCTTCGACGACCTCGTGGTGCCGTTTCGCGATCTGAAGATCGACAACAACGTTCGTGCCGACACGTCGCTCGAGAAGCTCGCCAGCCTCAAGCCGGTGTTCGATCTCAGCGGCAGCGGCAGCCTCACCGCCGGCAACAGTACGCCGCTGACGGACGGCTCCGCCGCGCTGCTGCTGGCGTCGGAGCAATGGGCGGCGCAACGCCAGCTGCCGGTGTTGGCCTTCATGCGCGCCGGCAAGACCTGGGCGGTGGATTTCGCCGGCGGCAAGGAGGGCCTGCTGATGGCGCCCGCCTACGCCGTCGCCTCGATCCTCCGGGACACCGGTCTGCGCCTGCAGGATTTCGACTACTACGAGATCCACGAGGCGTTCGCAGCCGTGCCGCTGTGCCTGCTCAAGGCCTGGGAGTCGGCCGAATACTGCCGCGATCGTCTGGGCTCGGACGTGGCTCTCGGCGCGATCGAGCGCGACCGGCTCAACGTCAAGGGCGGCAGCGTCGCGATCGGACATCCGTTTGCCGCCACCGGCGCGCGGATTCTGGCAGTACTGGCGAAGCTGCTGGCGCTCGATCCGCAATCCAGACTCGGACTGGCGTCCGCCTGCACCGCCGGCGGCATGGGGGTCACGGCCGTCCTGGAGCGTGCATGAGCCAGTTCGAGACCCTGATGGCGCGCGACGGACACAACTTCGGCGCCTACTTCGCCAAGCCCGCCGGAGCCGCCCGCGGCGCGGTCGTCATCGTGCAGGAGATCTTCGGCCTGACGCCGCACATTCGTCGCACGGCCGACAGTTATGCTGCCGACGGCTATCTCGCGGTGTCCCCGGCGCTGTTCGATCGCATCCGGCGCGGCCTGGTGCTGGGCGATTCGCCGCCGGAGGTCGAGCAGGCTCTGGGCTATCGCAAGCAGATCGAAACCAGTCAGGCCGTCATGGACATCGCCGCCGCCGCCGCCGTGGTGCGCCACGCGGGCAAGGTGGCGGTGATCGGCTATTGCTGGGGCGGCCTGCTGGCCTGGGTCGCGGCCGGCGAAGTGCCGCTCGGCGCCGCCGTGTCGTACTATGGCGCTCGCATCGCCGAGCATCTGGACCGGACGCCGAAGTGCCCGACCATGCTGCATTTCGGCGACCAGGACCGATCCATCACGGCGGCCGAGATCGAGCGCATCCGCGCTGCGTTTCCGCATGGCATCTACCATCTCTACGCCGCGGGCCACGCGTTCAACAACGAGGATCGGCCCGGCCTTTACAGCCCCGAGGCTGCCGCCCTGGCGCGCTCGCGGACCAATGCCTTCCTGGCGCAGTACATCGGCTAGGCACCGCATCCGACCGGGCAGTCGCACGTGAACGACCCGACGCCCCACTCGGCCGGCGAGCCCGCGGCCGCCCCGATCGCCCCCGGCGACGCGGCCGTGCTGCTGGTCAATACCGGCACGCCGCAGGCACCGCGCAGCGCCGCCGTGCGCCGCTTCCTGCGCCGCTTCCTGTCGGACCGGCGCGTCATCGAGCTGCCGCGCGCGCTGTGGCTGCCGCTGCTGTACGCGCTGGTGCTGCCGCTGCGCGCCCCGCGCAGCGCGCACAAGTATCGCCAGATCTGGCAGAACGAGGGCTCGCCGCTGCTGATCCATACCGGGCGCTTGCGCACAGCGCTCGGGCACGAGCTGCGCGCCCGCGGCGCCCCGTTGCGCGTCGAGCAGGCATTCCTGTATTCGCGCCCGTACGTCGACACGGTGATGAATGCGCTGCGTCTGGCCGGCGTACGGCGACTGATCGTGCTGCCGCTGTTTCCGCAGAGCAGCGGCACCACCACGGGCGCCGTCTATGACCAGGTCGGCCGGGCGCTGCGCGGCTGGCGCGCGCTGCCGGCGCTGCGCTATATCGCCAACTACGGCGCCGAGCCCGATTACATCGCGGCGCTCGCGGCCAGCGTCCGCGCCCACTGGCAGGCTCACCGGCGCGACTCGCATCTGCTGATGTCGTTCCACGGCATCCCGCAATCGTGCGTGGCGCTCGGTGATCCTTATGCCGATGAATGCCGGCATACGGCCGGACGATTGGCGGCCGCCCTGGAGCTGGCGCCGCACGAGTGGAGCCTGTGCTTCCAGTCCCGCTTTGGCGCCAACCGCTGGCTCACTCCGGCCACCGATGCAACCCTGCGCGAGCTCCCGGGCCGCGGCGTGCGCGCGGTGACGGTCATTTGTCCGGGCTTCGCGGCCGATTGCCTCGAGACCCTGGAGGAGATCGCACTCACGGGGCGTGAGCTGTTTCTCGGCGCCGGCGGCGAGCGGTTCGACTACATTCCGGCGCTCAATGACGGCGCCGCGCACGCCGGCGCGCTCGCACGCCTGATCCTGCGCAACGCCGGCGATTGGCTTGCCGCCTGAGCCGGCCGCAGTCGTTGCGCTGATGTTCGGCCGCTTCCTCGAGCTCGGCATCGCAACGCCCGACATCGCCGCGTCGGTCGAGTTCTTCGAGCGTCTGGGATTCTCGCAGCTGATCACCGGCGACGCCTGGCCGCATCGTTACGGCGTGCTCAGCGACGGCCGAGTGCACCTGGGCCTGCACGAACGCCGGATGCCGTCGCCGACCCTGACCTTCGTGCTGCCGGATCTGCTGCGCGCGCAGCAACGACTGCGCGCGGCCGAATTCGAGCCGGAGCTGGTCCAGCTCGGCAGTGAGAGCCTGCACCAGCTGCGCCTGCGTGATCCGGCCGGACATACCGTCACACTGCTCGAAGCCCGTACCTATTCACCCGCGCCCGCCGCCGCTGCCGCGGAATCCTCTTGCGGCTATTTCGTCCATCTGAGCCTGCCGCAGGACGACTTCGAGCGCGCGCGCGAATTCTGGGAGCGCGGCGGGTTCGTCGCATTGCCCGAACTGGACGAGCCGTACCCGCATCTGCCGCTGACCAGCGATCACCTGGACCTGGCGTTTCATCAGCGCCGTACTTTCGACGCGCCGATGCTGGTATTCGAATGCGCCGACGTGCCGCGGCAGCTGGTGCGCTGGCGCGAGCAGGCGCTGGCGCTATCGCAGGACCTGCCGCGCGGCCTCGATCGGCGGCACCATGCGTTGATCGAGACTCCCGAGGGAACGGCGCTGCTGGTGCTGCAGGCCCCGGGCTGAGGCTGCCGCGCTCAGCCGTCGCGCGACCAGCCGATAGCGCACCTGCATGCGCTCGGCAACGCGCAGCGCCCCCAGGGCAACGCTGTACGGGGTCAAGCCGAGCTGCGCGTGCGTCACATCGAACTCACCGCTCGCGATGAGGTCATCCCCGCTGCGCTGCACGGTCACGGGCAGCTCGAGCTGCGCCTCGTGATCGCGCACCACGACGCGCAGCGTCACGCGCAGCGCGTCGCCCTCGCCGCGGACAGCCGTGGACTGCAGGTGGACGCTCGGGAAGCGTGCCGCATCCAGCAATCGCTCACCGAGCATATGCTCGCGCGTACCGGCGATGTCGGTTGCGCCGAGGGTGCTCTGAAAGTCCGGACCGAGCGCCGCGCGCAGCTGCGGCTCGTCAACGCTCAGGGCATCTACCGGAAAGTCGAGCCGCACGGTGCTGTTCGCCGGGTCGCCGGCCGCCAGCACTTCGCCCGACAGCCGCCGCACCGCGATGACGTGGTTGGGCCCCAGCGCCGCGAGCGGTCCGTCGCGATACACCAGGATCAGCACTTCGGAGCGCTCGGCGTCGATGCGAAAGCGCTCGCCGGCCGACGGGGGTTGCGGCGGCGGCGGCGGCGGGGCGTGCACGGCCATGCGGGACTGACAGGCGCCCAGCGCCAGCATTGCCAGCGGCAGCAGGATCGCGACCGCAGACCTGCGGAGGTTGGCCGGCCGCGCGCGGTACTCGTGCCGGCGGCCGCAGTCCGTCATCGCCGGCCGCGAGCCGTCTTCCTCGATACTTTGCGCCTCGCCGCCGAGGTGCGCTGCTTGCGGGCCCGCGCGGCTGCAGTTGCGGCCGGCCGCCGCGCCTGCCTCGTGGACTTGGGCTTGGCCTTCGCCTTGGACTTGGCCTTGGCCTTGGCCTTGGATTTGGGCTTGGGCTTGGGCTTGGACTTGGACTTGGACACGACCTTGGGCTTGGCTTTGGTCCTGGCCTTGGGCCTCACCTTCACTGCGGCCTTGGGCTCGGCCTTGGCCGGCGCCGCCGCCGTCCGCTCCGGCGCCGGCATCTCGCCCCGCAGCTGCGCGACAATGCCCGGGTTTTCCAGCGTGGAGATGTCCTGCGTGATTTCCTCGCCGCGCGCGATCGCGCGCAGCAGGCGCCGCATGATCTTGCCCGAGCGGGTCTTCGGCAGCGTGTCCGTGAAACGGATCTCATCCGGCTTGGCGATCGGGCTGAGCTGTTCCGCCACCCATTGGCGCAACTCCTCGGTGAGCGCGCGCACCTCTTCCTCCGCCCGGGGTCCGCGGCAGACGACATAGGCGAATACGGCCTCGCCCTTCACGTCGTGCGGCCGCCCGACCACGGCCGCCTCGGCGACGCGCGGATGCGCGACCAGGGCGGACTCGATCTCCATGGTACCGAGCCGATGACCGGCGACGTTCAACACGTCATCGATGCGGCCAACGATCCAGAAATAGCCGTCTGCGTCGCGATATGCTCCGTCGCCGGCCACGTAGAAGCGCTGATTGAACTTGTCCCAGTAGGTGCTCAAGTACCGATCGTTGTCGCGCCAGATCGTGCGCGCGAGGGACGGCCAGGGCTTGCGGATCACCAGATAGCCGCCCGCGCCCGGGCGTCGTACCGATTCCCCCTGGTCATCGACGACGTCGGCGAATATGCCGGGCAGGGGCCGCGTGCAGGACCCGGGCTTGGTCGCAGTGACGCCAGGGATCGGCGCAATCAGGATGGCGCCCGTCTCCGTCTGCCACCAGGTGTCGACGATCGGGCAATGACCGCGGCCGATCACGCGGTGATACCACATCCATGCCTCGGGATTGATCGGCTCTCCGACGCTGCCGAGCAGTCGGATTCGCGACAGATCGTACCGGGCCGGAATCTCGTCGCCGAGCTTCATCAACGCGCGGATCGCGGTGGGAGCCGTATAGAAGATCGTGACGCCGTGAGCGGCGCATATCTTCCAGAACCTGCCGCCATCGGGGTAGGTGGGCGCCCCTTCGTACATGACGATCGTGGCGCCGGCGGCCAGCGGTCCGTAGGCGACATAGCTGTGTCCGGTCACCCAGCCGACGTCGGCGGTACACCAGAAGACGTCGTCGTCGCGCAGGTCGAACACCCACTCGCAGCTGAGCCTGGCATTGAGCAGGTAGCCGCCGCTGGCATGCTGAATCCCCTTGGGTCTGCCGGTCGAGCCCGACGTGTAGAGCAGGAACAGCGGATGCTCGGCGTCAACCCATTGCGGTTCACAATGCGGCGGCTGTCCGTCGATGAGTTCGTGCCACCACTTATCGCGCCCAGGCCGCATCGGGATGTCCGCACCCGTGCGCCGCAGTACGATGACGCTTTGGACGCTCGGGCAGCCGTCGGCCAGAGCCTTGTCCACGGCTGCCTTCAACTCGATGGTCTGGCCGCCGCGCCAGCCGGCATCGGCAGTGATGACCACCCGCGCCTCGGCATCGTCGATCCGATCGCGCAGCGATACCGCCGAGAATCCGCCAAAGACCACCGAATGCACGGCGCCGATGCGCGCGCAGGCCTGCATCGCGATGACGGCCTCGGGAACCATCGGCAGGTAGATCACGACGCGATCGCCGCGCTGCACACCCAGGCTGCGCAAGCCGTTGGCAAAGCGGCAGACGTCGGCGTGCAGCTCGCGATAGCTCAGCCGCCGCACCTCGCCGCCCTCGCCTTCGAAGATGATCGCCGTCTTGTGTCCGCGTTCGGCCAGGTGCGCATCCAGGCAATTCCACGACACGTTGAGCTCGCCGTCGCAGAACCAGCGATAGTTCGGCGCCTCGCTGTCGTCGAGCGTGATCGTGAACGGCTTGTGCCAATGCACGCTGCTGCGCGCCATATCGGCCCAGAATCCTACGTAGTCCTCTTGCGCGCGCCGGTGCAGTTGTGCCAGATCGCGCGCCTTGATGCGCGCCCGGGCCGCGAAATCGGCCGGCGGCGAAAAGCTTCGATTCTCATTCAGGACTGACTCGATGTCCTTGGAACTTTTTGTCTTTGGTTTCACGGCAGCCTACCCCGATTTCCATGGCAGCGCGGCAAGGCTGCCAGCATACCTCAACCGCAAGCCGTCGCTTCAGCCGGCGCTTCGCGCTAGAATTCGCTTTGCTGACACGACGTGCAAGTTTCAAATTTTCATATGAAGGATATGCCGATGAGCGAGTCTGTCTCACGCCGGAATGCATTGAAGAAGCTTCTGATGTTGGCTGGCGCGGCCGGGGTTCTGAACCGCACCCGCCAGGCGCAGGCCGCCGAGCTGCCGCACCTGACGCCCGACGATCCCACCGCCAAGGCGCTGGGGTACGAGGACGATGCCGCTAAAGTGGACCCAAAGCAGAATCCCACCTACAAGGCGGGCCAGGCCTGCCATACCTGCGCGCAATTGCAGGGCAGCGAGGGCCAGGCCTGGCGCCCCTGCAACATTTTCGCCGGCAAGCTCGTGAATTCGAACGGCTGGTGCCGGGTCTGGGTCCAGAAGGCCTGATCCGGGTCCTCAATCGGGATTGCTCCGCGCGCCCGGGGGGAGGCTGCCCGCCCGAGGCGCTCGCGCCGTCCGGCCGTGCGCGTCAGGCCGCGCGGGCGGCGATCTGTGCCGCCAGGCGCTCGGACCGCCGGCGCAGCAGGCTGCCAAAGCCGTGGGTTTCGCAGAAGTCCGCGATGCGCACCAGGTCCGGGGCGCGCCGCTGCAGCTCGACCCGACCGGCATCGATCGGCGCATCGCATACGATGCGCGTCAGCGTGCGCGCCAGGTATGCCGCGTCGCGATGCATCCGCAGTCGCTGCGGCAGCGTCGCCGCGCCGCGTATTGGCAGCATCGCCACGCTCTCGAGGCGTTCGAACAGCTCATCGATCGAGGCAAACAGCGTCAGCAGCGCGGCCGCGGTCTTCGGGCCGATGCCGGGCACCCCCGGCACGTTATCGACGCTGTCGCCCCGCAATGCCAGATAGTCCGCCATACGCTCAGGCGGCACCCCGAAGCGCGCTGCGATCTGCTCGTAGCGATATTCGGCCGCGTCGCCGTAGTCCCAGAACACGTCTCCGGGTGCGACCAGCTGGGCCAGGTCCTTGTCGCGCGACACCACCGTGACCGGCAGCCCGTCGGCGCGGCAACGCCGCGCCAGCGTGCCGATCAGATCGTCGGCCTCATAGTCGGTGCTGGCGAATTCCGCGACCCCGAGGTGGCGGCAGAACTCCCGGCACAGCGCGAACTGGCGCTTGAGCGGCACCGGTGCGGCTTCCCGGTTGGCCTTGTACGACGGATAGAGCCGGTGGCGGAAGGAACTGCCGTGGCCTTCGTCGAAGGCCACCGCCGCATAGCGCGGTTGGCGGCGCTCCAGCAGGTCGGACAGAAACCGCGCGAAGCCATACAGCGCGTGCGTCGGATTGCCGTCGCAGTCGGCAAGATCGGGGGGCAGTGAATACCAGGCTCGAAAGATATAGACCGAGGCGTCGATCAGGTAGACCACCGAGCGACCGAGCCTAGCTCAGCCAGCGTGCAATGCGATCGTGCAGCGGGCTGCTGCGCGGAAAGTGCGCCAGCAGGTATTCCATCTGGTCGGTGAGCACTCGGCGGCCCTTGAGGAAGATGTACTCGGCATAGGTGGGCGTAAATGGCACCGCGATCAGCTGCATCTTCGCCTGTTCGGGCGTACGCCAGGCCTTCTCGTTGTTGCAGCGGCGGCAGGCCGCCACCACGTTGGTCCAGACGTCGAGGCCGCCCTGGCTGAACGGTCGCACGTGATCGCGCGAGAGCTCGCGGCTCGGAAAGCGTTGCGCGCAGTACATGCACAGATAGGCGTCGCGCCGGAACAGGGTCTCGTTGTTCAGCGGCGGCACGTAGTCGTGGCGGCTGTTGCCAGGATTGCCCGCATGACCTACTGTCGCGACGATGGAGCTGACTTCCAGCACGGTGCGGCGGCCGCTGACGGCGTTGACCCCGCCGTACAGCCGGTACAGCAGCGAGCCGCAGGTGTAGGCGATCTGGTCCTGGTGGTAGAGCCGCGCCGCTTCGCGGTAATCGATCCATTCGAGCGGCATTCCGGCCATGTCCGTGCGCAGGACCATCTGCGACAGGCCGTGAATCGCGCCATGCGGCGCAAGCAGCGTGAGGTCGGGATCGCGTTGCACCGTGTTAGCGCTCATGATCTGTAAGATACGGCAGGATTATGCGAGAATTCAACGATCAAGGATTTGAACGATTATGAGCGCGCGCGCTGTCCGGCGCACGCACCTGCCCGCCTAGAGCGGCGGCCATTGTAAGGAGAACAATATGCCAGTCACGATCGGCGTGCTTCGGGAAGGCACGCCAGGGGAAACGCGCGTCAGTCTGGTTCCCGAGATTGCCGACAAACTGGCCGCCGCGGCTGCGCGGGTGCTGGTCGAACGCGGCGCGGGCGTCAGTGCGCAGTTCCCCGACAGCGGCTACAAGAAGGTCGATTGGGCCGACAGCGCCCAGGCCGTGCTGGCGGCCGCCGACGTGCTGCTGACGGTGCAGCCGCTGACCGTGCAGCAGATTCAGGCACTCAGGCCCGGCGCGGTCGTGATCGGCTTCATGCAGCCGCACGCCCACGTCGCGGAGGTGCAGGCCCTGCGGGACCGACAGATCACGGGCTTTGCGATGGAGCTCGTGCCCCGCATCTCGCGTGCCCAATCGATGGATGCGCTGTCGTCGCAGGCGGCCATCGCGGGCTACAAATCCGTGCTGATCGCCGCCAACACGCTGGATCGGTTCCTGCCGATGCTGACCACCGCTGCCGGCACCATCCGGCCGGCACAGGTGCTGATCGTCGGCGTCGGCGTCGCGGGATTGCAGGCGATTGCCACCGCCAAGCGGCTCGGCGCCGTGGTCGAGGCCTATGACGTGCGCAGCGCCACGCGCGAGCAGGTGCGGTCGCTCGGGGCCAAGTTCGTCGACACCGGCGTCTCGGCCGAGGGCAGCGGCGGCTACGCGCGCGAGCTCACGGACGAAGAAAAACGCAAGCAGCAGGAGGTGCTCGACTCGCGCATCGCGCTCGCCGATGCCGTGATCACCACCGCGGCCGTGCCCGGCCGGCGCGCCCCAGTGATCGTGACACGCGCCGCCGTCGAGCGCATGAAGGCCGGCGCCGTGATCGTCGACATCGCCGCCGAGTCCGGCGGCAACTGCGAGCTCACGCAGGCCGGCCAGACGGTGCTGCACCAGGGGGTGAAGATCGTGGGTCCGGTGAATCTGCCGGCACAGCTCGCGTTTCATGCCAGCGAAATGTATTCGCGCAACCTTTACAATTTCCTGAAGCCGGCACTCGGCAAGGACGGTGCGCTGGCAATCGACTGGCAGGACGAGGTCTTTGCGCAGTCGTGCCTGACGCACGCCGGCGCCATCAAACACGAACCGACGCGCAAGCTGGTGGAGGGGACATGACCGGGATCGTCGCCTTGTACATTTTCATGCTGGCCGCATTCACGGGCTACGAAGTGATCGCCCGCGTGCCGGTCATCCTGCATACGCCGCTGATGTCCGGCTCCAACTTCGTGCACGGCATCGTGCTGGTCGGCGCGATGGTCGCGCTGGGCTCGGCGGGCACGACGCTCGAGCAGGTCATCGGCTTCGTCGGCGTGCTGCTCGCCGCCGGCAATGCGGTCGGCGGCTATGCGGTGACCGAGCGCATGCTGGAGATGTTCAAATCCAGCGGCGACAAGCGTGGCGGTGCCAAGGGGAGACACTGATGGACCTCCAATTCAGCGCCACTGCGCTGATCCAGGCGAGCTACCTGCTGACCGCCTTCCTGTTCATCATGGGGCTCAAGCGCATGAGCTCCCCGGTTACGGCGCGCAGCGGCATCCTCTGGGCCGGCGCCGGCATGCTGGTGGCGACGCTGGCGACCTTCATGTATCCGGGCATGACGAACTATCCGTGGATCATCACCGCCGTGGTGATCGGCGGCGTGTTCGCCTGGATCACCGGGCGGCGTGTCGCCATGACGGACATGCCGCAGATGATCGCGCTCTACAACGGCATGGGCGGCGGCGCGGCCGCGGCGATTGCCGCGGTGGAACTGTACCGCGGCGGGGAAGTCACGACCTCGGGCGCCACGCTGGCGGTGGTCGGCGGCATCATTGGCGCGGTCTCCTTCAGCGGCAGCCTGATCGCCTTCGGCAAGCTGCAGGGACTGATCCGCAAGTCGCTGCGTTTCGGCGGCCAGCAGGTGCTCAACCTGCTGATTCTCGCGGCTGCCCTGCTGCTCGGCGCGCTCATCGCGACCGGCTTCAACGACGCCGCCGGCGTGGTCACGGGTCTGTTCGTGTTGTCGCTGCTGCTCGGCCTGTCGATGACGCTGCCGATCGGCGGCGCCGACATGCCGGTGGTGATTTCGCTCTACAACGCCCTCACGGGACTCGCGGTCGCGTTCGAGGGCTTCGTGCTCGGCAACGCCGCCATGATCATCGCCGGTACGGTGGTCGGCTCGGCCGGCACGCTGCTGACGCAATTGATGGCCAAGGCCATGAACCGCTCGCTGGCCAACGTGCTGTTCTCCGGGTTCGGCGACACCGGCGGCAGCGCCACCGCCACCGAAGTCCAGGGCAGCCTCAAGCCCATCGAGGCGGCCGACGCCGGTGTGATGATGGCGTTCGCGCAGAAAGTCATCATCGTGCCGGGCTACGGCATGGCCGTCGCGCAGGCGCAGCACAAGGTCTGGGAGCTGTGTCAGCTGCTGATCGATAGAGGCGTCACGGTGCGCTTTGCGATCCACCCGGTCGCCGGACGCATGCCCGGGCACATGAACGTGCTGCTCGCCGAGGCCGGCGTGCCCTATGACCTGATTGCCGACCTGGACGAGATCAACGCCGAGTTCGAGACGGCCGATGTGGCGCTGATCATCGGCGCCAACGATGTCGTCAACCCGGTGGCTCGAAACGACAAGTCCAGCCCGATCTACGGCATGCCGATCCTCAATGCCGACAAGGCCAGGAACGTGATCGTCATCAAGCGCGGTCAGGGCGCCGGCTTTTCCGGCATCGAGAACGCGCTGTTCTATCTGGACAATACGCGCATGCTGTACGGCGACGGGCAGGCCGCGGCGTCGGCGCTCATCGCCGCCGTCAAATCGGTGTGACCGGATGGCGCGCCGTCAATGCAATCGCGGCGCGCGCCGCAGCTGACGCTGGCGCTGGCGCTCCGAACGCTGTTGGCGCGTCTGCTGCAGCATCTGCCGGCGCTGCTGGGGAGTCGCATTGAGCCAGCGCTGGCGCAACCGTGCGCGTTGTTCGGGCGGCAGCCGCGAGAAGGCGCGAAAATTCTGCCGCACGGCCTGCTGCTGTTCGGGCGATAGCTGCTGGAAGCGCTGCCAGCGCTCGCGAATCAATGCCTGCTGCTCCGGCGGCAGCTTCTGCCAGGACTGAAACCGATCACGCGCGTTGCCGCGCTGCTCCGGCGTCATCGACAGCCAGCGCGATGCACCGTTTGCCAGCGCCTGCTGCCGCTCGGCAGGCAATCCTTCCCAATTGCCCTGGAAGCGGCCCAGCAGCTGCTGCTGCTGCGCCGACATCGAGGACCACGCAACGCTCGCCGTCGGCTGCCCCTGCTGCTGCCCCTGCTGAGGAGGAGCCTGAGCCCAGCCGGGCGCGGCCGCGGCCAGCAGCAGCGTCGCCAACAGCGCGCAACTCGCTCTCATGGATGGCCTACCTGGCCGTTCGGCTCAGGTCCGCCCGGATCCGGGCGCGGCGTCGGCGGCGGTGCGGCGGGCGGGGACGGCGGCGGCGAACGCGCGCCCGGATTGCCGCGCGCATCGGCGGCGCGCCGGGCGACCTTGTCGATATCGGTTCGCGCCAGATAGTCATGCCAGTTCGTGTCTTCGGAATCTACCGAGCCGAGGAATTCGAGCAGGCCGTCATCGACCGGCTTGTCCGCCGCGCACAACGGCGACAGCGTCGCCAGGCCGCTCAAACCGAGTGCGAGTGCGCAGTCCCGCGCCCTCACGATCCGACCGACGGCGACGTCGGGCCGGTAGCCTCGCCCGCTGCCCACTCGTAAAAGTCATAGTCGACGTCCTGGTCACCGTTGAGCGGTACCGCATCGCTGTCGGTCAGCAGTTCGATGTCTTCCAGCCCGGCGTTGGCGGCCGGAGTCTCGAGCGACTTCTTGCCGCCAGGGACTCCCACCAGCAGCAACGCCAGCGCCGCCGCCGCCAAGGCCCCCGCGGGGACCCAGCGGCGCGCAAGACTCGGCCGGCGCGCCCCGCACGCCGCCAAGGCGGCGTAGCGCGCCTGCGTGAGCCTCGAGCGCACCGCGGCCGGCAGACGCGCGGCACTGTCGTTCAGCAGCACGCGGGTGCGCCGCTCGAACTCGCTGCTCTCCGGGTGCGTCTGGTCGGCCTTCATGTCCAGAACTCTCCGAGCTTCGAGCGCAGCGCCTGAATGGCGCGGAAATAATGCGTTTTGACGCTGCCCTCCGAACATTTCATCGCCACTGCGGTGGCCGCGACGTCCAGGCCCTCGAAGTTGCGCAGCAGGAAGGCCTGGCGCTGCCGATTCGGCAGCGCAGTCAAAGCCCGCTCCAGCGCTCCCAGCATCTCATCCGATTCGAGCTGCGCCGGTGGCGCCGGTGAGCGGTCCACGGCCTGGGCGATGGGGTCGGATTCCTGGTCCTCTTCGTCGGCGCGCCAGGGCAGGAAGGCCATCACGCGGTTGCGTACCGCCCGTCGCCGCTGCACGTCGCGGATCCGATTCTCCAGAATCCGGTAGAACAACGGCCTCCATTCGTCGGCCGGCCGCGAGGCGTAACGCGAGCTCAGCTGCAGCATGGCGTCCTGCACCACGTCGAGCGCGTCCGCCTCGTGGCGGAGCGCGAGCTGTGCGATCTTGAAAGCCTTGCGCTCTACGCTGATCAGAAACGCGTCCAGCGTTCGTGCGCCATCCTGGGTCGTATCACGCAAATGGGCCTTCCCGGACGGGATCAGATCAGCCGTTTGTGAGATAAGGGTAGCAAAGGCAGCCATTCGCCGGCATCCGCTGCGTGGGAATCGACTCCACGGCAGCACAACGGCGCACGAATGGTTTTGGTTGACAACGATTCGAACGGCCTTAGGGCCGCGAAAATCATCCACTTAAGCTATAGGGCGGGGAATTTCCCGCTCTCGGACACCGAATTGCAGCACCCAGGAGGGCAACTGTTTCGCTTAACTATCTGATAATATTGATCTTTTCAAGTTGATCAAATTTCAGTCAAAGCGCTCTAACCACCGTGAAAGCAAGCCAATTTCGCGCTGGCAGCCATCGCTGTCCACAGACTTATCCACAATGACGGGCGAAGACCCTGGACCGGCGGCTGCCGTCTTGCGGGTGGTGATCGACGCGCCCCTGCGCCTGTCGTTCGATTATCTGCCACCCGCCGGCATGGCTGGCCACGATATTCCGATCGGTTCGCGGGTGCGCGTGCCCGTCGGCCGGCGTGAGGCCATCGGCGTCGTCGTGGAGCATGCGGCGCACAGTTCGGTCAGCCCGGCCGCGCTCAAGATGGTGCACGAAGTCATCGACACGGCGCCATTGTTCGACGCCTCGCTGATGCAGCTGCTGCGCTGGACCGCCGACTATTACCATCACCCGCTCGGTGAGGTCATCGCCGCCGCGCTGCCCAAGGCGCTGCGCCAGGGCGCCAGTGCGACCGCCCTGGCCGAGTGCTGGCGCGTGACGAGCGCGGGGCAGCAGGCGATTGCCGACGGGGCCGGGCGCCGCGCACCCAAGCAGCAGGCCCTGCTGGCATTCCTGGTCGCAGCCGCGCCCGCTGCGAGCAGCGCGCAGGTGGCGGCCCGATTTCCCCAGTGGCGCGATGCCGCGCGCGCATTGCGGCAGCGCGGCTGGATCGAATGCCTGGAGCTCGCGGGCGCCGAAGCGGCCGGCCCGAGCGCGCTGCCGCCCCGCGATGCCGCGGAGCCGCGGCCGGCGCTGTCGGAGGCCCAGGGCGCCGCGGTGGCCGCGATCGCGGCCATCGGCCTCGACTACGCCGCGTTCGTGCTGCAGGGTGCCACCGGAAGCGGCAAGACGGAGGTCTACCTGCAGTGCGCCGAGCTCACCATTGCGCGCGGCCGCAGCGTGCTGGCGCTGGTGCCCGAAATCGGACTCACGCCGCAGCTGGTGGATCGCTTCCGCCGGCGGCTGGGCGTCGGCATGGCGGTGCTGCACTCCGGTATGAGCGATGCCGAGCGTCTGGCGGCGTGGCGCGCCGCGCGCCTCGGCTCGGCGCGCGTGGTGCTCGGCACGCGCTCGGCGGTGTTCGCGCCGCTCCCCGACCTGGGCCTGATCGTGGTGGACGAGGAACACGACAGCTCATTCAAGCAGCAGGATGGCGGCTGCCGTTACTCGGCGCGCGACCTGGCGGTGGTGCGCGCACAGCAGAACCGGCTACCGATCGTGCTCGGCTCGGCCACGCCCGCCTTTGAGACGCTGCACAACCTCGACCGCGGCCGTTACCGTGCGCTGGGGTTGCCGCGCCGAGCCGACCAGAGCGAGGCGCCGCGGCTTGCGCTGGTGGACCTGCGGGCCCATGCCGCGCACCATGGGCTGTCCACGCCGGTCATCGACGCGATCCGCCGGCACCTCGCGGCACGAGGCCAGGTGCTGGTGTTCATCAACCGCCGCGGCTATGCGCCGACGCTGCTGTGCACGGCGTGTGGCTGGATTGCGCCCTGCCGCGCCTGCGATGCGCGGCTGACCGTGCATCGCAGCGGCGGCCAGCTGCGCTGCCATCACTGCGGCGCCGCCGAAGCCCTGCCGGCGCACTGCCTGCGCTGCGGCTTCGCGGTCAAGCCCGTGGGCCAGGGCACCGAGCGCGTCGAGGAAACGCTGCGCGAGCTGTTCCCGCTCGAGCCGCTGATCCGCCTCGACCGCGACAGCGCACCACGGGCGCGGGAGCTCGAGTCCATCGTCCACAGCGTACTGTCGGGCGCGGCGCGCATCGTGGTGGGCACGCAGATGATCACCAAGGGCCATCATTTCCCCGGCGTGTCCCTGGTGGTGGTCCTCAATGCCGATCAGGGGCTGTTCAGCACCGACTTTCGCGCCGCCGAGAGGCTCGCGCAGACCATCGTGCAGGTTGCCGGGCGGGCCGGACGCGAGCGCACCCGGGGCGAGGTGCTGATCCAGACCGAGTATCCCGAGCATCCGTTGTTGCAGCGCCTGCTGGCGGGAGGCTATGAGGGATTCGCCGGTGCGGCGCTGGCGGAGCGCGCCGCGGCGCGCTGGCCGCCGTTTGGCCGTCTCGCGCTACTGCGCGCATCCTCGCCCTCGAGCCAGGGGGCGCTGGATTTCCTGGCGGCCGCGCGCGCGCGGGCGCCGGCAGCGCCGCTGGTGCGCCTGCTCGGCCCGGTGGCCGCCGCCATGGCGCGGCGCGCCGGGCGCCAGTATGCGCAGCTGCTGATCGAATCCGCCGAACGCGGCCCGCTGCATCGTTTCATCGACGATTGGTTGCCGCAGGTGCAGGATCTGGCGCGCACGCACCGCGTGCGCTATGCGCTCGACGTCGACCCGCTCGACATCCAGTGAGACCGCGCCGCGCGGCCTGCAACCGAGCGCCGCGGGATCGGTGTATCTTGGCGCGGTCGGGCGCCGCTTCCCGGTCCCGACGCATCAATGGGCATGTTGAGGATGGCGTGAGTTGAAGAGCGAGCTCGAGCGTCTGGTGGCCGACGCACTCAAGACCCTGACGGGCAGCGTGCTGCCGGACCCCGTGGACCCGGCCTGGATCAGCGTCGAACGCAGCCGCGACGCCAGCCATGGTGACTACACCTGCAACATTGCGCTGCGCCTGGCCAAGCTGGCGCGCCGCGCGCCGCGCGAACTGGCCGGGGCCGTGGTCGCGGCGTTGCCGGCCAGTCCAGACCTCGCGCGCGCTGAAGTCGCGGGCGCAGGCTTCATCAATTTCCATCTGGCGCGCGCCGCACACGGCGCGGTGCTGCGACGGGTGCTCGCCGAGCGCGAGCGTTTCGGTCGCAGCGACGCCGCCCGCGGGCAACGCGTCATCCTGGAGTTCGTCTCGGCCAATCCGACCGGTCCGCTGCACGTCGGCCACGGCCGCCAGGCGGCCTATGGGGCAACGCTCGCGAACCTGCTGCGCGCCACGGGACACAGCGTACATTGCGAGTACTACATCAACGATGCCGGCCGCCAGATGGACATACTGACGGCCAGTACCTGGCTGCGCTACCTGGAGCACTGCGGCGAGACGCTGCCGTTCCCGGCCAACGGCTATCGCGGCGACTACGTGCACGCGATCGCGCGGCAGCTGTACGAGCGCCGCGGCCGCGAACTGCAGCATCCGGCCGCGGCGGTGCTCTCCGACCTGCCCGCCGACGCGCCCGCAGGCGACAAGGAGCAGTACATCGATGCCGTGATCCAGCGCATGCGCAGCCTGCTGGGCGCGGGCGGATTCGACCAGGTGCTCGAGCTCTCGCTGGCCGCGATGCTCGGCGATATCCGCGACGATCTGGCGGCGTTCGGCGTGGAATTCGATCGCTGGTATTCGGAGCGCGAGCTCGCGCGCAGCGGCGCGGTGGAGCATGCGCTCGAGAAGCTCGCGGCGGCCGGAACGTTGTATCGCAAGGAGGGCGCGCTGTGGTTTCGCGCCAGCCAGTTCGGCGACGATGAGGACCGGGTGCTGGTGCGCGCCAACGGCCAGAACACCTACTTCGCGCCGGATATCGCCTATCACCTGCAGAAGCGCGAGCGCGGCTTCGAGCGGCTGATCGACGTGCTGGGAGCCGATCATCACGGCTACGTGGCACGGGTGCGCGGCGCGCTGGTGGCGATGGGCGAGCCGGGTGATTGCCTGGAGGCCTGCCTGGTCCAGTTCGTGAGCCTGTTTCGCGGCGGCGAGAAGATCCCGATGGGCAAGCGCGAAGCACAATTCGTGACGCTGCGGCAATTGCGCGCGGAGGTCGGCAATGACGCCTGCCGGCTGTTCTACCTGATGCGCAGCCACGATCAACACCTCGATTTCGATCTCGAGCTGGCGAAGTCGCGCAGCAACGAGAATCCGGTGTATTACGTTCAATACGCCCACGCTCGGGTCGCCAGCGTCATGAAGCAGCTCGATGCGCGGGCGCTGCGCTACGATCAGGCCGTGGCGCTGGAGCACATGGAACGGCTCGACGGCGCGCATGAACAGGCGGCCGTGCGCGAGCTCGCGCGCTATCCGGACATCGTGGCCCAGGCGGCGGCCGCACGCACGCCGCATGCGCTGGTGCACTATCTGCGCGACCTCGCCCATGCATTCCACACCTGGTACAACGCCGCGACCTTCATCGTCGACGACGCGCCGCTGCGCAACGCGCGCCTGGCGCTCGCCCTGGGCGTACAGCAGGTGGTCCGCAATGGGCTGGCTCTGCTCGGCGTGTCGGCGCCCGAGAGCATGTGAACACCCGCCGTCTGAGCGCCCGCGATTACAAGCGCCCGCGCCGCCCCGGGCTGGGGTTCGACATCGCGCGGCTGCGCGAATTCGGCATTGGCCTGGCGGCCGGACTGTCTCTGGCCGGGGTCGTCTATCTTGCCGACCATCGTGCACCCGACGCCGGCGCGGAGGCGCAGCGTCCCACGCCGCGCAAGGGCGCGGCCACGGGCGGCAAGGCCGCCGCCAGCGCGGACGCCGACGGCGCGGTAGCGGCGGCGGGCCAGGCCGCGACCGGCGAGAGCCGCTACGATTTCTACACCATGCTGCCGAAATTCGAGGTCGTGGTACCGGAAAAGGAGCGCGGCACCCGTGTCGCGCCGGCGGCGCAGATCGACCGCCCGGGCATCTATTTCCTGCAAGTCGGCTCCTACCGCGACGTCAGCGTCGCCGAGCGCGTCCGCGCCCAGCTCGGCCGGCTGGGTATCGACGCCACGGTGCAGCGCGTCGCGGTCGATGCCGACGTCTGGCACCGCGTGCGCATCGGTCCGATTCGGGATCTGCCGCGGCTGAACCGGTTGCGCCAGCAGTTGCAGGCCAGCGACCTGGATTCGCTGGTGGTACGCGTCGACGAATGAGGCCGCGCGCCGCTCAATCCTCGGCGCCGTGCCCGATCTCGATCCCGAGCGATCGCAGCTTGCGGTACAGGTGGGTGCGCTCCATGTCGACGCGCTTGGCCAGCAGCCCCACCTTGCCGTTGCACAGCATCAGCTGCTGCTGCAGGTAGGCGCGCTCGAACTGCTCGCGCGCCTCGCGCAGCGGCAATGCCAGCAGATCGTGCTTGACCAGCGGCTCGTCGGCGGGGGTCTGCGCCGAGAGTTCGCGCTCGACCTCCTCCAGTCCGATTTCCTCGGGACCCTCGTTGAGCAGGAATCGCCGGGTCAGATTGCGCAGCTCGCGCACGTTGTCGGGCCAGGGGTAGTTGCGCAATCGATTTTGCGCCGCGACGCTGAAACGGCGAAAGCGCAGGCCCTCGGCCTCGGTCAGCAGATCCACGTAGTGGCGCAGCAGTTCCGGCACGTCCTCCGCGTAGTCGCGCAGCGCCGGCACGCGCACCAGCAGCACCGACAGCTGCGCGTACAGATCGCGCCGAAAGCCGTCGGCGAGCACCCGGCCCACGATGCCGGGCCGAGCCGAGGAAACGATGCGGGTCTGCAACGCCACCGGCTCGCCGCCGCCGGTGCGCACGAAGCGGCCATTTTCCAGTATGCCGCTCAGCAGGCGCTGGGCCGATTCCGGCAGATCCTCGATGTCGCTGAGAAACAGCGTGCCCTGGCGGGCCTGCTCCAGCACTCCCGGATGCGCGGCATCCACGCCGAACAGCACCGTGGCCGCGATCTCCTCGCGCAACGTGCGGCTGTCGAGCACCACGAACGGACCCGCGAGCGACGCTCCGGACTGATGCACGAAGCGCGCCAGTTGCTCGCGGTCGGTACCGGATTCGCCGAGCAGCAGCAGCGGCGCGGAATAGGCCGCGAGGCGCGCGAGTTCACTGCGCAGCAGCACCATGGCCCGGCTGCGGCCGGCGGGCGCCGCAGCGCCCGCCGCGCCGGCGGCGGTGAATTTGCCGCTCGGCCGCCGCGACTTGGCGTCCAGCGCGCGCTCCACCGTGCGCAGCAGCTTGGCGAGCGACAGCGGCTTCTCGACGAAATCGTAGGCGCCGAGCCGTGTCGCCTCGACCGCGGTCTCGACCGTGCCGTGGCCGGACATCATCACCACCGGGCAGGCGTCGGTCGATTCACTCGACCATTCGCGCAGCAGCGTTATGCCATCCGTGTCCGGCATCCAGATGTCGAGCAGCACCAGGTCCGGATGTTGCCGTGCCCGGGCCGCCCGTGCCTGGCCCGCATCCGCCGCAACCTCGACCTCGTAGCCTTCTTCGGTCAGTATTTCCTGCAGTAGCCGGCGAATGTCCGACTCGTCGTCCACGACCAGAATTCTGCTGGCATTCACGCTCGCTCCCTCCGCAATTCCATGCGTCGTTCCCCACCCGCAAGCAGCGTTCGATCCTGATCGCTGACCGGTAGATACACCAGTATGCTCGCACCGCCCTCGGGGCGGTTCTCGGCTTCGATTCGTCCCCCGTGCTCTTCGACTATTCGCTTCACGATGGCAAGCCCGAGGCCCGTGCCGCGGGGCTTGCCGGTGATATACGGGTCGAACAGGCGGCCGAGGATTTCCTTCCTGAACCCGGGCCCATTGTCCCGTACACAGATTACAGCGCTTGCGGCCCCTTCTGCACGCTGTTGTCGCGTGCTGATCTCGACACAGCCGCTCAGCATGCCGGCCACGGCCTCGATCCCGTTGGTGATCAGGTTCGCCAGGATCTGGCGCACCCGGCCGCGGTCGGCCTCGATCTCCGGCAGGCTCGCATCGAGGTCCAGGCGGATTTCGGTCGCCGGATCCTGCAGGCGGTAGAGCTCGGCCACCTCGGTCACCAGCTGATTGAGATTGAAATGCGCCAGCTTCATGTCCGGCGCGCGCGCGTATTCCGAGAACGCGTTGACCATCTGCTTCATCGCGTCCACCTGCTGCACTATGGTGTGCGTCGCCCGCTCCAGCAGCAGCGCGTCCTCCGCATTCATGGACCCGAGCAGCTTGCGGCGCAGCCGTTCGGCCGACAATTGGATCGGTGTGAGCGGGTTCTTGATCTCGTGGGCGAGGCGCCGCGCCACCTCGCCCCAGGCGGCCTCGCGCTGCGCCGCCAGCAGCGCGGTGATGTCGTCGAACACGATCACCACGCCGCCCTGCTCGCCCTCGTCCGGCAATGGCGTGCAGGCCCACAGCAGCACGCGCTCGCCGGTTTCCGCCGGTAGTGTGAGCTGCTCGCGCCATTCGTCCCGGCCGCCGCTCAGGCGCGCACGCAGCTCGGTCAGGAAGATCGAAAAGCGCGTGTTGCCGGTGGCCAGCTGCGCCAGGTCGTGACCGGCGGCGCCCTCGAAATTGCCGCCCAGGATCGTGCCGGCCGACTGATTCGCGCTGTGCAGGGTCAGCTCGCGATCGGTCACGATGACGCCGGTCGACAGGCGCGACAGGATGATGGCGAGCCGCTCGCGCTCGCGTTCCACCGCCTGCCGGCTGCGCGCCGCCTCTTCGCTGGCGCGCCGCAGTCGCTTGGTCATGTCGTTGAACGAATGCACCAGGAATCCCATCTCGTCGCGCGACGGCAGCGGCAGGCGGGTGCCGAAATCGCCCTTGCCGACCGCACGCGTGCCGGCAATCAGGTCCTGCACCGGGCGCGTCAGGCGCTGGGCGGAGAAGATCGCGCCGTAGATGGCCGCCAGCAGGGTCAGCAGCACGACCAGCGTCAGGGTCAGGCGGAAACTGATCTTCAGGGGTTCCCGCACGGCTGACAGATCGCCATATTGCGACGACGTATGCTGCACCGCCTCGGCCAGCGCCGACAGCGCCCGTGGCACCTCGAAGTGGATCAGCACGTAGCGCCGACCGGCGCGCGTCGAGACCGTATCCGCGATCATCGCCGCCGTCTCGATCGTGTAGCGGCCGTCCGGCAGCGGATTGAGGCTCACGTAGCTGCGTCCTGCGGCGAGCTGCAGGGCGACTTCCGGCGGCGGCGACGCCGGCTGCTGCGCAAACGGCGCGGCGCTGCTGAGCGCAACCGCACGCCCGTTGGCGTCGTAGACGACGATTTCGGTGGCGTCGGTGGCGCGCCGCTCCTCGTCCAGCCGCTGCAGCAGCGCCGGTCCCTGCAGATCGCGCAGCGAGCGCGCAAAGCTCTCGGTGCGGCGCGCCTGCTCGCGCACGCGCAGATCCAGTGCCGAGCGCGACAGCACCAGCGCGTCGTTGAGCCCCTGCTTGATCTCCACCCGAAACCAGCTGTCGATGCCGCGATTGATGAAATCGAGCGAGAACAGGTAGACGATGATCAGCGGCCCGATGACCAACGAACCGAACATCAGCACCGTGCGCATCGTCAGGCGCGAGCCCGGTACGTGATCGCGGAAATCACGGTAGAGCTGCCAGGACTTGCGGCCCAACAGCACCGCCAGCGCGATCGCGCCGAATATGTTGACCAGCAGGATCCACGGCTGCCAGCGCGAGAACTGCGCGGAATTCTCGACGCTGCGCGCCAGCAGCAGCAGCGCGGCGATGCCCGCGGCGAATGCCACCGCGGTCAGTATGCGCACCCCGAGGCGCCTTACAGCCTCAACATCCATGTGTACCAGTCGGTGCTGCGGTGCCAGTCATCGCTCCAGAACAACAGCGCGCGCAGCGCATCGGGCATGCGCCCGCGGCGCACGCCGGCGCGCACTGCCACCTCCCACGGTCCGTCGCCGCGCAGCTGCGATTCGACCAGGATCGGCAGATTCTCGATGCGCCCGAGCGTTTCGATCGCCGCCTCGAGCGTCGGAAAGCTCTCCTGTTCCACGCCGTCCTCGTTGAGCAGCACGTAGCGGTTGGTCACCGCGTGATAGATGAGCTCGCGGCGCAGCGTGGTCTCGAGCACCGTGGTGTCGAACCAGAAGCGCCGCCGACGGATCAGCATGACGTCCAGGTCGAATTCGAGGGTCAGTCCGTCCTGCAGCGCGCTGCGTATGCGCTCGTTGATCGGATACTGCACGTGCGCATTGAGCTGCAGCACGCCATGATCGACCACCACGAACGCGGAATGGATCTCGAACTCGCCGTCGAGCGGCCCGGCGCCGTGTGCGCCCTCGGATGCCGCCGCGGAAACGAGCAGCAGCAGAGCGAATCCCCATCTCCTGGTCAGGTTCACGAGTGGCCTATGCGGGCTTTGGCGTACACAGCGCAGGTGGCGTCGAGCCGCGCCCGGCGGCTCTAAGTCACGGTAAGACAAGCATAATAGAAGCCATCCGTCAGCGCCGCATTACCCGGCAGCAGTTGCATTCCGGGCGCGCGCAGCAGCCGGTCGGCGGGCAGCGCGACCTCCTCGGGGACCGACAGCACGTGCGCCTGCGGCACCGCCGCCAGAACGGCCTGGATGACGCATTCGTTCTCGGCCGGCAGCACCGAACAGGTCGAGTACAGCAGCCGTCCGCCCGGCTTGAGCAGCCGCAGACACTGCTGCAGGATCTGCCGCTGTGCCTGCGCCAGCGGCGCGATGTCCTGCGAGCGCCGCAGCAGCTTGATGTCCGGGTGGCGCCGGATGACCCCGGTCGCCGAACAGGGGGCGTCGAGCAGGATCCGATCGAAGCGCTCGCCGTCCCACCAGAGCGCGTCGTGCCGCAGATCCGCGACGATCAGGCGCGCATCGCGGCGCAGCCGCTGCAGATTGTCGGCGACGCGCTGCATGCGCACGGCATCGATGTCGACTGCGGTGAGCGCCAGCGGCCCCCCCGCGGCTTCGAGCAGGGCAGCGCTCTTGCCGCCCGGCGCGGCGCAGGCATCGAGCACGCGCTCGCCGGTCCGCGCCGACAGCAGCCGGACGGCCAGCTGCGCGCCGGCATCCTGCACCGACACCAGCCCGGCCTCGAACCCCGGCAGCTCCGAGACCGCAACCGGGCGCTCGAGGACCAGCGCGCCCGGCAACCATGCGATGGTCGCGGCGGCGAGCCCGCGCTCGGCCAGCCGCGCCTGGTAGTCGGTACGCGAAATGCGCGACAGATCCACGCGCAGTGTCATCGGCGGGTGCGCGTTGTTGGCCTCGACGATCTGCAGCCAATGCTCGGGCCAGGATTGCTGGAGGGCCTCGAGCAGCCAGGGCGGATGCGCGCTCGCGGCCGCGCCCCGCGCCAGCGCGCCGGCCATCAGCTGCGCGCGCTCGCGCAGGAAGCGGCGCAGCAGCGCATTCATGAGCCGCGCGGCGCGCGGCTGGTGCAATAGGCGCGTCGCATCGACCGCCGATGACACCGTGGCCTGGGGCGGATTGCGCGAATATTCGAGCTGGTGCAGCGCGGCCCGCAGCAGCGCGTGCAGCGCCGGCGCGAGCGCCCGGCCCGCGACCAGCGCGCCGGCGACCGCGTCGAGGCGCGGGTACCAGCGCAGCGAACCGAGCGTCACCGCGCGGATCGCCGCGCGTTGCGCGCCAGGCGGGGCGTAACGGGCCAGGGCGTCATCGGCGGAGCGGCCTTCGCTGGCGACCGCCGCGATTGCGCGCGCCGCCTCCGCCAGCACGGCCGCGGCCGCATCCGAGGCGTGGGCTCCGGGTCGCGGCGTATTCACTCCAGGCGCGCCCCGCCGAGCGGCTGTCCGCTGGCGAACTCGCGCGCGCTCACGATGCGTCGGCCGGCCAGCTGCAGCCGGCGCACGGCCAGCACACCGCGCGCGCAACCGACCATCAGATGCTCCTGCACGAGCCCGAGCACGTCACCCGGCGCGGACGCCGCCGCGAGCGCCGCGGCGTCCGCCGGGTCGAGCGCGTGCGCCTCCCAGATGCGCAGCGGCTGGCCGTGCCAGAGCGCGCAGGCGACCGGCCATGGATCGAAGGCGCGTATCTGGCGGGCAATCTGCCCGGCGTCGCCCCGCCAGTCGATGCGCGCCTCGGCCTTGTCGATCTTCGGGGCGTAGGTCACGCCCTGCTCCGGCTGCGAGCGCGGGCACAGCTTGCCGGCTTCCAGCAGCTCCAGCGTCTCGAGCAGCAGCGCCGCGCCGATCTCGGCCAGGCTCGCGTGCAGCTGCGCCCCCGTCGCACTCGCGCCGATCGGCAGCCGCCGTTGCGCCAGTATCGGACCGGTGTCCAGTCCGGTGTCCATTTGCATGATGGTCACGCCGGTTTCGGTATCGCCGGCCAGGATGGCGCGCTGGATCGGCGCTGCACCCCGCCACCGTGGCAGCAGGGATGCGTGCACGTTGATGCAGCCGAGCCGGGGCAACGACAGCACCTCGGCCGGCAGGATCAGGCCGTAGGCGACCACCACCAGCGCGTCTGGCGCCCAGCTCGCGAGCGCCTGCCGTTCCGGCGCGCTGCCGAGCCGCACAGGCTGCGCCAGCGGCAGATCCAGTTCCAGCGCCAGGCGCTTGACCGCGCTGGCGCGCAGCTCGCGGCCGCGGCCTGCCGGGCGATCAGGTTGGGTCAGTACGCCGACCAGCCGATGGGACGAGCGGGCCAGCGAGCGCAGCGTCGGCACCGCAAACTCCGGCGTGCCGGCAAAGGCGAGGCGCAGCATGCGTCATATGACGCGCGCGGCCGCGCGCACGGCCGGCTTGGATGCCCCGCCGGCGCGCTCGCGGCGCTCTTTTTCGAGTTTGCGGCGGATGCGCTCGCGCTTCAGGCTCGTGAGGTAATCGACGAACAGCTTGCCGGCCAGATGGTCCATCTCGTGCTGCAGGCACACCGCTTCGAGCCCCTCGAGCTCCCGCTCGAACGCCTTGCCGTCCGCATCGCGCGCCCGTACGCGCACCCGGGCCGCGCGCTGCACTTCCTCGAATACGTTCGGCACCGACAGGCAGCCCTCCTCCGATACCTCCTCCCCATCCCGGGTCAGAATCTCGGGGTTGATGTACACCCGCGGCTGGTCCTTCTCGCTGCTGACGTCCATGACGATCAGCTGGCGGTGGACGTTGACCTGCGTTGCGGCCAGACCGATTCCGGCAGCCGCGTACATGGTCTCGACCATGTCGGCGATGAGCTGCCTGAGCGCACGATCGAAATTCCGGACCGGCTCGGCGCGGGTGCGCAGCCTGGGATCTGGGAACTCCAATATGGGCAGCAGGGCCATCGATACACTCTCCGGTTCTTTAGCGTGGGGAAATATGCCAAGATTTCAAGGGCCCGCCGCCGAATGTGCCGCGGCGTGACCCAGTGCACAAAGTTCGCAGCCGATGGTGTGCGTTTACCCGGCATTAAGTTTATAACAGCTCATGCAGAAGGCCCTACCGGTTCCCCAAAGGCGGCTGGCCCACGAGGTAGCAGGGATGTTTCGGAATCAGTTCTACGGCGCCAGGCAGCTGGCGCGCGCCGGGATCGGTGTCGCCGGGCTGCTGGTGCTCGGCGGCTGTTCGCTGTTCCATCAGAGCACCGGAGAGCCGGACATGGCTGCGCCCGCGCCGGTCGCCCAGCCTGAGGCCCGCAGCGCGCCCGAACCGCGGACTGCCAACGAGGGCCCGAGCGAGCCGGCCGATGAGCCGGCCGATGAGCCGGGGACCGCGACCGTCCTGAGCGATGCCGGGCCCGAGGTAAAGCCGAACGCTCCCAAGAATTACGTGGTGCGGCGCGGCGATACGCTCTGGGGCATTGCCAACATGTTCCTGCGCGATCCGTGGCACTGGCCGGAGATCTGGTACCTCAATCCGGACATCCATAATCCACATCTGATCTATCCTGGCGACACCGTTCGGCTGGCGTTGCGCAGCGACGGGCACACGGCCCTGCAGGTCGTGCGTGGCACTCGTGGCAACGGCGGCCAGCTGCCCGAGACCCGGCTGGAGCCGATGCTGCGCAGCAGCCCGCTGGAAGGACCGATTGCGACCATTCCTTATTCGGTGATCGCGGCCTTCCTGTCGCGTCCCGGCGTACTGACCACCGACGAGGTCAAGCAGGCCCCTTACATACTGGCTTTGGCCGATGATCACCAGATCGCCGGCACCGGTCATGAGCTGTACGTCAAGAAGCTCGACGGCGACACCGGCGCTCGCTACAGCGTGATGCACATCGACGAGCCGCTGGTGGACCCGGACAGCGGTCATCAGTACGGCAATCTCGCCATCTACTCGGGTACGGCGCAGCTCACGCAGCCCGGAAGGATCGCCAAGCTCGTTCTGACCGATTCGGCGCGCGAGACCTTGCAGGGCGACGTTCTGGTCTCCGAAGACCCCAGTCCCACGACCGACTTCGTCCCGCGTGTGCCGGCAGAGCCGGTTTCCGGGCGGGTCATGGCCGTGGTCGACAATGTGCTGCTGGCCGGGCAGTTCGAGGTCGTGGCCATCAACCGCGGCGCCAAGGACGGCCTGGAACGCGGCTCCGTGCTGACGGTCGACCAGGTCCGCGGGCGGGTCACCGACCAGTGCGCGCAGATCGAGGAGAACAGCACCTGCTGGTTCCACCCGACCGAGAAGCTGCCGAGCGAGCGTGCCGGCACGCTGCTCGTCTTCAAGACCTACGACTTCATGAGCTACGCCCTGATCATCAGCGAGATCGCGCCGATCCACGTCGAAGATCACGTGCGCAATCCCTGAGACGACGGCCCGGCAGGCCGCCCGGTCCCCCG
>DAHUYP010000023.1 GCA_027315105.1 Gammaproteobacteria bacterium | reverse complement strand
GTGGGGTTGTGGGGCGTCTGGGTGTGGCCGGGCGGCGGGGCCCGGGCGCCGCGCGGCGCCGGCACGCTGCTGGCGATGCTGCTGGTGGGCCGCATGGTCGGTCGCATCGATGTGCGCCTGATCATCGGCAGCGGGCTGCTGCTGACCTGCCTGTCGCTGTGGCAGATGTCGCATCTGTCGATGCAGCTGGACATGTCCTCGGTGATCTGGCCCGGTGCGATCCAGGGGCTCGGCACCGGCATCGTCTACGTGCCGATGGCGGCGATGACCTTCGCCACCGTGGCCTCGAACATGCGCAATGAGGGCACGGCGCTGTTCAACCTGGTGCGCAACATCGGCAGCAGCATCGGCATCTCGACGGTGCAGGCATTGATGGTGCGCAATACGCAGCTGGCGCACGCCTCGCTGGCGCAACACATCACGCCGTTCGCGCTCGCGACCCATGAGCTCGGCGGCCACGGCGGCGCCGCCGCCATGGCGGCGATCAATCGCGAGCTGACTGCGCAGGCGACCATGATCGCCTTCATCGACGACTTCTATTTCATGCTGATACTGACGCTGCTGGCGCTGCCGCTGCTGCTGTTCGTGCGCAACGCCAAGACCGCCGGTACGGGAGCCAGGGATGTCGTGCTTGAATGATCCCGGATCGGGTCGCGCGCGCGGCGCCGCGGCGATGCTGCTTGCGGTGCCACTCGCAGCGCAGCTCGGCGGTTGCATGGTCGGGCCGAACTTCTCCGCCCCGGCGGCGCCGCAGGGCGCGCAATACACGCGCGCCGGGTTGCCGAGCCTGGGCCCGGGCGCGGTGAGTCTCGAGCCGCCGTCGGCCGCTCCGGCCCAGTGGTGGTCGGTGCTGAGCTCGCCGCGCCTGGATCAGGCGATTCACCAGGCGCTCGAGGGCAATCGCACCCTGGCGGCCGCGCGCTCGACCCTGGCCGAGGCGCAGGCGTTCGCCGCGGCGAGCGCGGGCGGGCTCTACCCGAGAGCGGAACTGGATGCGGGCGCCGGCCGGGAGAAGTACGGTGCGGCGTTCCTGGGGCCCGACCGTTTGCCGCCCTTCACCTATTATTCCATCGGGCCGGCGGTCAGCTACGTGTTCGATTACAACGGCGGCGTGCGGCGCGCGGTCGAGCAGCAGCGCGCGCTCGCCGACTATCAGCGACACGAGGTCGACGCGGCGGCGCTGAGCGTAAGCGGCAACGTGGCGATGCAGGCACTGGCCGCGGCATCGGCGCGGGCACAGCTCGAGAGCCTGGAGGCGCTGCTGGCCGACGACCGCGACAACCTGAAGCTGGTGCAGGACGCGTTCGACGCTGGCGCTGCCACCCGCGTCGACGTGCTCAATGCGCAGAGCCAGCTCGCGAACGACGAGACCCTGTTGCCGCCGCTGCGCACCGCGCTCAGCAGCGCCGAGCACGCATTGGCGTTGCTGGTGGGCCGCCAGCCCGTGGCCTGGACGGCGCCGGACTTCAAGCTCGACGACTTCCACCTGCCGGCGCAGCTGCCGCTGACGCTGCCGTCCGAGCTGGTGCATCGACGCCCCGACATCCTGGCGGCCGAAGCGCAGCTGCATGCGGCGACCGCCGCGGTCGGCGTCGCGAGCGCAAACCTGTATCCGCAGATCAGCCTGAGCGCTACGGCGAGCCAGCAGGCCAATACGCTGCATGCGCTGTTCGACGCCAGCAGCGCCGCTGGCGGCCTGACCGGCAGTCTGTCGCAACCGCTGTTCGATCACGGCGCGCTGCGCGCCAGGCAGCACGCAGCGGTCGAGGCCATGCACGCCTCGCTCGCGAACTACGAGCAGGTGGTGCTGAGTTCGTTCGGCCAGGTGGCGGATTCGCTCGAGGCGCTCGACCACGACCAGGAGCTGCTCGAGAGCGAGCAGCGTGCGTTCGCGGTCGCGGCCGAGAACCTGACATTGACGCGCGCGAGCTACGGCGCCGGCTACACCGGCGTGCTGCAGGTGCTGGAGGCCCAGCGACAGGATCAGCAGGCCCGCCTCGGGCTGGTACGCGCGCAGGTACAGCGCCTGCGCGACGGCATGCAGCTGCTGCTCGCCGTCGGCGGGCGCGTGCCCGCGGCCTGACGGTGCATCTTCCGTCGGGTGGTCGGGGCGGGCGGACACGTGTGCGCCGTCGCGATCCCGCCGCACCCATGTCACCAGCGACAGCCAGGGCGGCAACGCCGGAGCCCACCGACCGCCGCTACGGCTTGCGGAAGATCCGCAGGCGCTGGCTGGCGCTGGTGGGCGTTTCCGGCGGCCGCGGCTTGACCGCCGGCGGCGGTTGCAGCTGCGGCTTGATGGCCGGCGGCGGCGGCGCGTTGAGCGGCGCCGGCGGCTGGGCCGGCAGCTGGGTGCGGACCGGCAGCATGTCGACCGACACGTTGACGCGCCGCACCTCTCCGGGCTGCAGTATGCCGACGCCGACCACATGACGCACGATCTGCTCGCCGCGCGCGTTGCGGATGTCGAGCACCACGCAATATTCGCAGCTCTCGTCCGTCACCTTATGGGTGATGGTGCCGTCGACATTGAGCGCGCAGTAGCCGTCGTCGGCCGGCAGCTGCGTGCCGCTGGCATTGAAACGCAGATGATGCCGGCACCCCGGGCAGATCATCGCGCTTTCCAGCACGGTGGCCTTGCAGTGCGGGCAGACGCGCGTCGCGCCGGAGCGAATGATGCTCATACCGGACGGGCATTCCCCTTGAGCTCGAGGGCGCCGTCCTTCTTATCCCAACCGAACTCGACGTGGCCGCGCATGCGCGAACCGGCCGCCACCGTGATCGAGGCGGCTTTCACGTCGCCGACGATGACGCCGGTGCTCAGTACGTCCACCTGCTTGGTGGCGTCGATGTTCCCCTGCACCTCGCCGCCGACCACGACCACGGAGGCGCGCACCTGGCCCTCGAGCCGGGCGCCGGCGTCGGTGCGGAAATTGCCGTCCACCTGGACGTCGCCCTTGAAGCGTCCGGCGATGCGCACATCGCCCGAGCCGGTGATCTTGCCTTCGATGCTCAATTCGGCGGCGATCAACGACTCCACCGGGGCAGGGCGCGGGGCCGCGCGACGTGCGGCCTCGGTGCCGCTCGACTCGGCGGCCGGGCGCTCGGCCGGCTTGCCGTGCAGTTCGGTGACGGCAGTCGGGGCGTGTGCGGCAGGGGTGCCGCCCGCAGCCGGGCTGCCGGCGGAGCTGGTTTCTTTCCAAAGCGCCATGAGCGGTTCCTCCGGTGAGTTCTGTCTGGACATGGAATTGATCACGTTAGCTCCAAATGGCATCGGAACACCAGTGTCTCGCTCTGGAGACAGGACCCCGACGGCCGCAGCCGGCACGGCGCCGCGGTAGGATGGGCGCGCATGGCAGATATTACCGATCGACCGAAGTCCAAGTCACTGCGTCCGTTGCGGGCGCTGCTGCCGTTCCTGGCCCCGCATCGCTGGCTGATGGCCGGCGCGCTGGCGGCACTCACGGTGGCGGCTGCCGCCATGCTGACGTTGCCGCTGGCACTGCGCCAGCTGGTCGATCACGGCCTCGCGGCCAGCAATTCGACGGTCATCAACCGCTACTTTGCCGGTTTCCTGGCGGCGGCGGTCGCGTTCGGCGTATTTGCCGCGCTGCGCTTCTACCTCGTCACCTGGCTCGGCGAGCGCGTCGTGGCCGACCTGCGCGAGGCGGTTTACCGGCGCGTGGTGCGCATGGACCTGACCTTCTTCGAAGTGACCCGCACCGGAGAGGTGCTGTCGCGGCTGACTGCCGACACCACCCTCGTGCAGGCCATCTCCGGCGTGAACCTGTCGATCACGCTGCGCTCGATCCTCAACCTGATCGGCGCACTGGCAATGCTGGCGCTGACCAGCGCCAGGCTCATGGCGGTGATCCTGGTGCTGATCCCGCTCGTGATCGGGCCGCTGATCGTGGTCGGGCGCCAGGTGCGGCGCCTGTCGCGTGCGACCCAGGACCGGATCGCCGACACCAGCAGCCTGGTCGACGAGACGCTCAACGCGATCCAGACGATCCAGGCCTTCACGCTCGAGGAACTGCAGAGCCACCGCTACGCCGATGCGGTCGAGCGCAGTTTCGCGGCCGCACTGCTGCGCAGCCAGCTGCGCGCGCTGTTGACGGCGCTCGGCACCATGCTGGTGTTCGGCGGCATCACCTACGTGCTGTGGCTGGGTGCGCACGCCGTGCTGGCGCACGAGATGACATCCGGACAGTTGAGCCAGTTCCTGCTGTATGCGGCGATCGTCGGCACCTCGGCCGCGGCGCTGACCGAGATGTGGGGTGAAGTGCAGCGCGCGGCCGGGGCAATGGAGCGGCTGGCGGAGCTGCTGGCGGCACGGCCGGCGATCGCCTCGCCGGCCCATCCGGTGCAGCTGCCCGCGCGGGTACGCGGCAACATCCGCTTCGAGCACGTTTATTTTCGCTATTCGTCGCGGCCCGAGACGCTCGCGCTCGACGATTTCGCGCTGCAGGTCCAGAGCGGCGAGACCGTGGCCGTGGTAGGGCCGTCCGGCGCCGGCAAGAGCACGAGCTTCCAGCTGCTGCTGCGCTTCTACGATCCCGAGCGCGGCCGCATCTGCATCGACGGCTGCGACATCGCGAGCTTGCGGCCCGAGGATCTGCGCTCGCAGATCGGCTTTGTGCCGCAGGACACGGTGCTGTTCGGTGCCAGTGCGCGCGAGAATATCGCCTACGGGCGGCCCGGTGCGCCGGCGGCGCAGATCGAGGCGGCGGCGCGGGCCGCCGCCGCGGACGAGTTCCTGCGTGAGCTGCCGGCCGGCTACGATACCTTTCTGGGCGAGCGCGGCACGCGCCTGTCGGGCGGCCAGCGCCAGCGCATTGCGATCGCGCGCGCGATCCTCAAGGATCCGCCGATCCTGCTGCTCGATGAGGCCACCAGCGCGCTCGATGCGGAATCGGAGCGGCTGGTACAGGCGGCACTCAACCAGCTCATGCGCGGACGAACCACGCTGGTGATCGCGCACCGCCTTGCCACCGTGCTCAAGGCCGACCGCATCGTGGTGCTGGAAGCGGGCCGGCTGGCGGCGATCGGCAGCCACGCGGAGCTGATGGACTCGAGTCCGCTGTATGCCCGGCTCGCGGCGCTGCAGTTCGGGGCGGCACAAGAGGCGCTGGTGCGTTGACACACGAGGAGACGGCGGTGGTGAACGAGGTGAAGGACAATGCGGCGCGCAGCCGCTACGAGATGGAGGTCGGCGGGCACACGGCGTTCATCGATTATTACCAGGACGGCGCGGTGCGCGTGCTCACGCATGCCGAAGTGCCGCCCGAGCTGCGCGGCGGCGGCGTCGCCGCCAAGCTCACGGCCGGGGCGCTGGCGCTGGTGCGCGAGCGCGGCGAGAGGATCCTGCCGCGCTGTTCCTATGTGGTGCAGTTCATCGAACGCAATCCGCAGTACCAGGACCTCGTGGCGGCGCGCTAGCGCCCGATGGCCCGCGGCTGCGCCGGCGCGCGCGCGGCGCCGCGACGCCGGCCCGGGACGCGCGGCGCTTGCGAGTGCGCGGCCGGATGCTAGAATCGCGCGCTTCGTGGGGCGGTAGCTCAGCTGGGAGAGCGTCGCGTTCGCAATGCGAAGGTCGAGGGTTCGATCCCCTTCCGCTCCACCAAT
>DAHUYP010000007.1 GCA_027315105.1 Gammaproteobacteria bacterium | reverse complement strand
GCGTCGCCGTCGATGCGCGCGCCCAGTTCGGCGAGGGTCTGGATGTCGCGGTAGACCGTGCGCACCGAGACCGACAACTGCGCGGCGAGCTGCGCCGCGGTGACCGGCAGGCGCCGCGCGCGCAGCGCGTCCATCAGGCGGAACAGGCGCACGGTTTTGCTCATGTGCGGATTGTGCAATGCGCGTCAGGGCCGTGCGCGCGTCGCGCAAGTCCGATATGCCGAAGCACGCGGCGGCGCAGCTACCCGGCCTGCAAGGTCCCGGCAGCCTTGTAGGTGCTGAAGACGATGCCGGACGGAAAGGTCTGCGAGTGCACCAGCGCGAAGGCGCGCGCCGGGGTTCCTTCGGCGAACAGGCGCTTGCCCGTGCCCAGCAGCACGGGCGAGACGATCAGCAGGAGCGCATCGGCCAGCCCGTGTTCGAGCAGCGGCGAGGTCAGCGTGGAACTGCCCGCGAGGATGAGGTCCGGGCCGTCCTGCGCCTTGAGGCGGCGCACGCCTTCGACGAGATCCGGCCCCAGGCCCGCGGCCGGGCCCCAGCCGAGACTGTCCGGCCGGTGGGTGGCAACGAACTTGGTGGCCGCATTGAGGCGCTCCGCCATCGGGCTGCCGGGCGCCTTGGGCCAGTAGCCCGACCACAGGTCGTAGGTGCGTCGGCCCAGCAGCAGATCGAAACGCTCGCCATACGCGGCGAGCACGGCATCGCGGCCCGCGGCGGTGCGGTAGGGCGCGCTCCAGTCGCTGTATGGGAAACCGTCGTCATCGACGGAGTGCTGGATCACCCCGTCCAGCGAGATATGTTCGACGATCCTGAGCGTTCGCATGCGCATCTCCGCGTGATGGGCGAGCATCAGCCTGCAGCCGCGAGGGCGCGTTGTAGCAGCACATGGGTGGCGCGCCCGCCGGGGATAACTTGCGTGCAGGCGTAGCCCAGTGCCGGCAGGTCGAGGCCGGCGAACAGTGCCTCGCCGCGCCCGAGCAGCACGGGGCCGAGAGCGAGGTGCAGTTCGTCCACCAACCCGGCCTGCAGGTATTGCCGCACCGTGGCCGCGCCGCCGCCCAGACGCACGTCGCGGCCGTCGGCGGCGGCGAAGGCGCGTTGCAGCGCCTCGTCGATGCCGCCGGTGACGAAGTGGAACACCGTGCCGCCGGCCATGGGCAGCGGCGCACGCGGATGGTGGGTCAGCACAAACACCGGCGTGTGGTACGGCGGCTCCTCGCCCCACCAACCGCGCCAGGATTCGTCCGGCCACGGCCCGCGCACGGGACCGAACATGTTGCGGCCAAGGATCCATGCGCCGAGTTCCTCGAAGCCCTGCGCCGCCATGCGGTCGTCCACCCCGGTCTCGCCGCCCGGCTGGCCTTGCATCCGCCGCCACGTCAGCGTGGGCATGAACCACTGCATCAGCTCCATGCCGCGCACGCCCAGCGGATCGTGCATGGATTGATCCGGCCCGGCGGCAAAGCCATCGAGCGAGATGCCGAAACTGTGCACCCTGAGTTTGCTCATCGCGTTGCTCCCGGTGTCGGACCGCAGGTTCAGCCGCGCCGCGCGGCTTCGATCGCGGCGATGTCGATCTTGCCCATCGTCATCATCGCCTCGAACGCGCGCTTGGCGGTGGCCGGGTCGGGGTCGGCGATGGCGCGCATCAGCACGCGCGGCGTGATCTGCCAGGAC
>DAHUYP010000021.1 GCA_027315105.1 Gammaproteobacteria bacterium | reverse complement strand
CAACCGAAGCGCATCATCAGGGCGAACGCCCCGGCCCACAGGAGAAAGTACAAGACGGAGTGCCATGACATGAAAGTCATCCTGTCATTTGGGCGGTGCGGTCGGACTCGGTACGCTGCGCGTCGCACCGCCCATCGGCATCCCGCCCATGCTCATTTCGCTCATCTGCTGCCGATCCATCATCATCTGCATCATCTGCATCATCTGCGACGACATGGCGCCCTTGCCGGACTGCGAGGCCATCTGCCGCATCGCGTCCGCCACGGCCGCGCTGTCGATCTTGTTGCCGGAAGGCGCTGCGGCGTGCGTGTGGGCGTGATCCGCCGGCTCAGCGCCGACTGTCAGGCTTGGCAGCGCGGCAGCGCTCAGGATCCACAGGGCTCCCGTCAGGCTCATCACGGTAAGAATCGGACGCATGGTTGGGTTCCCTCCCGAGATGGCGGACGGATGGGGTGTTCTGACGGCTAGGGTACCCACGCCACGCCCGGCGTCCATAAGGACAAACCGACGACTTCAATGAGCGTAGATCATGTGATGGATACCGGTGGCTGCAGGCTCCCGAGCTTTGCGACCGCAGCCAGCACCAGGACCGCAAGCGCGGTTTCTGCAATCAAACTGACACGCAGCTTTCGTAAAACGTCCGCTGCCGAGGCTGGTCGGCGCAGGGCCGCCTGTAATTGCGGCGCGAGCCAGAACCGATGGATTGCTGCGAGCGCCAGCATCAGGACAAAAAACACGAGCTTTGCCATCAGCGCCAGGCCGTAGGGTGTGTTGAAGAGCGCATGCCAATGCTCCAGGCCGACCAGGTACCAGCTGTTGACCACGCCCGTGAGCGTCAAGATCGATACTGCAGCTGGACCGATCGCAGAGAACCGCGCGAGCCCGTGTGCGATCGATCGCGTGTCGGCCGGCGTCAGTGTCTGCAGCGAGCGCACGACCAGGATGCTCAGTGTCAGCAGTGCGCCTACCCAGACGCCAGCCGCGAGCAGGTGAAGTACGTCAGCGCCACGATGCAGCAGACCCGCCGAACCTGCGCCGATCGACCCATGGCCGGTCCACGCAAAGCTTGCGACGACCACACCGCCAAGGACACCTGCCATCATCCAGAGGCCCTTCGCCGGAGCCCAAATCAGGGCGCTAACGAGCAATGAGCCCAGCAATGCGGCGCGCACTGCCGCGATCGCTCCAAACCGCGTCGATATCAGCACGGTTCCCCACGATGTCCACGTCCCGGTCAGGGATTCGGCCTCTGCCATCAGCCAGGCGAACGTCCCCAAGATCCCGACCGTGGGGGCGACCAGCAATATGCTTCGGGGCCACGCCCAATGTTGGCCCGGCACGTCGATTGCTTCAGCCTCTCTTTCATAGAGACGAAAGGCAGCGACTCCGAACAGCGTCAAGGTCGACGCAAACTGCAGCAACCGGGTAACGCTGAGGGTCCAGTCGATCACGGGCGGCCTATTGCACCGTGAAGCTGTAGCTGCCCGTCATCCTGTGTCCATCGTCGGTTGAAACGGCGGTCCAGGATACGGTGTACACGCCGGGACCGAGTGCGGCACTCGGCATGGCTTCCAACGACTTGGCGTCCTTTGTCTGTATCGTCATGACGGTCACCACGTTGCCTTCGGTATCGGTGAGTTTGAAGCTCGAGAACTTCTTGGCGATTTCCTCGCTAAACTCCAGATGAATGGTCTTCGGCGCGGTGACGGTGGCACTGGGGGCGGGATCTGCGCTGACGAGCTTGGCATGAGCCTGCGCCTGCGCCGCCCACAGCGATGCGGCGGTGCAGAGCGTCATGAGACCAGTGCTAGTGCGCGCTCTCCTGGCCTTGGGCATGGTGGTCTCCTGCTCGACGTCCGTCGCGCGAGTTGCGTGGTTAAGCTGGAACGTATGTCAACCTGATCGTGTCCTCGCCAATTGGATCGCTGGCCACGAGGCGGAGCGGCGGCCGGGGACCGGCGAAGAATGGCGTGCCGTGACCGAGCACGAAGGGGCGGAAGTAGAGTCGATACTCATCAACAAGACCAATGTCAGTCAGGCTGCCGGCCAGGTCTGGTCCGGCGACGTCAATCTCCCCGATGAACCGGGCCTTGAGCTCGCGCAGCATGGTCCCGACGTCATTCCGGACCAGCGTGGCGTTGGGGCCGACTGAATTCAACGAGCGCGACACGACCCACTTCGGTTGGCCTCGCCACGCCGCCGCGAAGTCGAGTTCCTCCGCGTCCCACTCGGGCAGGTCTTCGTCCCAATAACGCATGATCTCGTACGTGCGGCGACCATACACACTTCCGGCCAGGCCGCGTACGTGCTCTACGAAGTGACGAAAGAGCGCAGGGCCTGGCCGCATTTCCAGGTGGTCGACGTAGCCGTCCAGGGACTGCGACAATCCGAAGATGAGCTTCGCCATGCTGGAAAATCTCCACCCAATGGTCTTCAGAATAGCTTGAGCTGCCGTTACGCGAAAGCGAGGTTGGCCACGATCTGCGCGCCGCATTGCCAGTGTAACCAATGGCGCGAGGTCCGCTTCTGGCCGGCCAGCGACTCGCGCTGGCGCTGGCTGGCACGTCAGCCTTTAGACTTCGGTCTGCCCGGCCATTTCCAACGCGTCATCGACTTCGATCCCGAGGTACCGGACAGTGCTCTTGAGACTGGTTGAGGATCAAGAAGCGGACCGGCCAGCCGCTGCCCCCTCAACGTTCGGCGCCCACCGGCGGCACTACGGCGCCGAGATTTGCACGAGCAACCCAGCCCGAGAGGCCGCCGCTGGATCGAATGAGGATGAAATCCTCATGCTCCGCCGTCATCGTCACGCTCTGCGCTTCCCGCAACACGAATGCCGTGTCGGCCATCGGGACCGGGGAGACGCGCGCCGGGGTCTGGTCGACGAGCACGACCGCCTCGTGCATGCGCGGCCACAGCAGCATCGCGTTGCAGGCGGTCAGAGCGATCAGCGCGATGCCGAGCACGATGCCGCCGCCGGGCAGCCATCGAGATCGCGGCGCGATCCTTCTCGCCAGCAGTGCCGTCCCGACCAGAGCCACGCCCAGGACTCCGAGCCAGGCCGCCGTGGTGGGGTTCACGGCCTGGACCAGGCGTGCAAAACGGCCTCGCGCCTTCACGGCCACATGCGCGGAGGCGCGGACGTATTCGAGATTGGCGTTGATATCCGCGTCATCGGGCGCCAGCAGCGCGGCGCGCTCGTAGCAGAGCACGGCCAGACCCGGTTTGCCCGCCCGGGCATACGAATTGGCCAGATTGTAGAGCGCATCCGCGGAATAGCGTGGCGGCGATGCCTGCGCGAACGCCGGCCCGGCCCACGGCGCGAGACCGAAGATCAGGATCAGCATCGGTATCGATGTCTTCGACGCGCGCATTCACTCTCTCTCGCCGGCGAGCTGGCCGCGAATCAGCCCGAGCCAGCGCTGAAAATCCGTGCCACCGGGCCGATCATGCGAATATCGCGCCTCTTCGGCGAGGACCAGGAGCCGTTCGACGTCCTCGCCCGTGGTGCCCAGGCGCGCCTTGAGCTCCGCCACGGTGATCTGCTCGGCCGGCATCTGCCACCGGGCGGCGAAGGTTCGCAGCAGTGCCGTTCTGGCTGCTTCGAAGAATGACGACGAATCACCGGCCCGCGCCGCCGCATCCAGCTGCGCGAGCACCCGCTCGGCCGCTTTCGAGGTTGCGCGGGCGGCGCCTGGGCGTACGGCGAACCCGCTGCCCGCCAGAATCAGCGCCAGGGTCGCCGGAACGGCCAGGAACGATACCCGGAAGTACAGCGGTCTCAGATCACCGACCGACTCGCGCGCGGGGGGGTGATCGGGGCGCAGGCCGCGGGCCGAGCCCGTCGGGGCAGCGCCGTTCGGGCTCGGGGCCCCGGCCAGGGCATCGAGCGAGCCGCCGGCCAGCGAGGTGGTGACCGTTACCGTGATCGGCGGCGTCTGCGCGCGCTCGTAACGTCGCGTGTTGGGATTGAAATAGCTGAACTCGAGTCCGGGAATGGACTGCTCGCCCGGCTGCGCCGCGATCAGCGGTTGCTCGAAGACTTTCTCCCCCTGGTATCCGACCGCATCGCTCGGGGTGAAGGAGGACTTCGCAGGGTACGTCTTCCAATGATCCAGGTGATCCAGCATCGTCGAATGGACGCGATCGAAGTTGCCTGCGCCGCTGATATGCAGGCGCAGCGTGAGCGGCTCTCCGGCCGCGACGCGGGCGGGCGCAGCGTCGCTCGATACCCGGAACTCTCCGACGGCGCCGCTGAAGTTCTCCGGTTGCCCCTCCGTGGGCAGCGGCAGAACCTTGAGCCTGGATGCGGAGCTCTCGATCGTCAGGTCTCGTGGCGCGATGCCGTTGTACAGGTTCTGCAGCAGCGGCCAGGCCAGTCGGGACGCGACCGCCTGATCCGTCGCCGACAGCGAGCTCATCTTCACGGTGAGCGGGGCCTGCGCCGACAAGGAAAAATCGCCCGGTTTCACCGCCGCGAGAGCGCCGTGCCAGGTCAGCACCACGAAGGTGCTGCCTTCGATGGATTCCTCGCGACGTTCGGGTTGCTTCGAGGGATTGTCGAACGTGAAGTCGCTGCCCTTGAGCGCGGGCAGGCCGTTCACCGATGTGACGATGCCCGGGCGCAAGCCCACGTCGACGTCGACCGGCACGCTTTCGCCCACGTAGATGGCACGCGTCGGAATCGCCAGATGGACGAAGGCCGCACCGCGGGCCTGCAGCTGCACGCCTTTGGGCAGCGCAACGGATGGCACCGGCGGCGGTGCGGGTTGCTGGCTGCGCCAGGTGTAAGGATCGGGCTCATCGCCGTTGACCACCTCGAGCCCGATGGGGCGCGAATTCGGTGTGAGTCCCGGAATGCTGAATACGCCTGCGAACTGGGGCGTCACGCGGATCAGGATGAACTTCGCGGGGATCGCTGCGCCGTTGATGAAATCGAAGCCGTCCGATCGTCTTATTTCCTCGAAGACCAGTCCGGAGACGCTCGGCAAGGCGAAGGCTTTCAGGCGACTGAAGCTCGTCACGCGCAGAGTCGCTGATTCGCCGAGCTTGATGCGGACCGGCTCGATGGTCTCGTAGGCCAGCGCGTCATCGGCCTGCGCCATCGCGTAGCCGGCCGGCGCGAGCAGGCACAGCATTGCGAACGAGACCCGGATCCAATGCATCGTCCACCGCATAGACTTAGGTTCGCGTCACCAATTCCTGAATGCTCTGTCCGGCGCCGGGTCGGCAGCGCGCGCGCCTGATGGCACGGGGAGCGCGTGGTGCTCGTCCGATCGGGCGGAGTCCAGCAGCTCGCGGGCTTCCGCAACGCTCATTTGCCCGGCTGCGCGCCGCTCCTGCGGCGCGGCCGGTTGATTCGGCGGCGGTGAATCATTCTTCGGGCTTTGCGGCCGGGACGGCGGCGGCTCGTGCGGTGGTGGCTGTCCGTGCGGCGGGGGTTGTCCCTGCGGGCCACCCTGGCCTTGTCCCTGGCCCTTGCCTTGTCCCTGCCCGCCGCCGCCGCCGCCGCCCTGGTCCGGCGGCCGTCGCAGCGCGTCGATCTTGCGCTGCACGAAGTCGCGATTGTATTGGCTGTCGGCGTCATCGGCGCGCAGCTGCAACGCCGTATCGTAGGCCCTGACCGCCTCGGTCCACTGTCGAATCGCTTGCGGCGGATCGGATTTCTCGAACTGCTGACCCGCGCGGTAGAGCGCATTGCCGAGGTCGTAGTAGGCGTCCTCCTGGTCGGCCAGGCGCTGTGCGTCGCTCGCCGGCGCAGCCCTGATCGATCGCTGGAAGGACTGCGTGGCCTGGGAAAACTGTCCCGCCCGATACGCGCTCGTACCCGCGTTGTACTGCACGACGGGCGCCCCGGCGTCGTGGGGCGTGGGCTGATCAGCGGCCTGATCGGCACTCTCGGAACGCAGTGGAACGAGCAGCACCCCCATGACGACCGAAACCGCCGACACGGCGGCCGCGCGCGCCGGCGCCGGGGCTCGCCGGCGACTCGAGCGACGCGTGCCGAGCAGCAGGCTCGCCAGCAGCATCGCCAGGGACGCCGTCAGCGGCCATTGGTAACGCAGGATGTAGATCTTTCGCTGGCGGTAGAGCAGATCGTGCTTGGTGACCGAGCCAAACACCGTGTTCAGAAACGCTTCGAAATCCTCGCCCTGGTCCCCGAGATGCACGTAGGCAGCCGCGCTGGCGGCGGCGATGGCCTGCAGGCCGGCGGCATCGAGCCGGGACTTCACCAGTGCTCCCTTCTCATCGCGGACGAAGCCGCCTCCCTGATCCGATGGCAACGGGATCAGATCCCCCTGCGCGGTGCCGACACCGACCGTGTAGATCTTCAGGCCATCCTGCTGCGCCGCCTCCCGGGCCGCGCTCAGGGCGTCGCCTTCGAGATTCTCGCCATCGGTCACCAGTATGAGGATCCGGTCGCTTCCGGGACGGCGGCTGAGCGCCGCGCGCGCGGCCCGGATGGCGCTCGGAATGTTGGTCCCGCCCCGCGCAATGGTGTTCACGTCGATCGCGTCCAGCGACTGGTGGAACGCGCCGTAGTCGATCGTGAGCGGACAGACGAGAAAGGCGCTGCCTGCGAATGCCACGATGCCGGTGCCGTCGCCGTCGAGCTGCCTCGCCATGTCGTCGATCGCGAGCTTCGCGCGCGTCAGACGGTCGGGCTTCACGTCGGGCGTCAGCATGCTGCGGGAGGTATCGATCGCGAAGATGACCTCGTTGCCGCGGCGGCTGATCTGCTCCCAGTGATAGCCGAGCAGCGGACCGGCGAGCGCCGCGCACAGGCAGAGTACCGACCCGAGCAGCAGGCCCCGCTGCAGCGCGCGGCGCACCCCGGACACCGAGCCGGTGAGCCTGCCTCGCAGATGCGGCGCGACGAAGCGTGCGAGCGCCGCGTGCTGGCGCACGTCGTAACCGCGCCACAGGCCGACGAGCACGAGGCACGCCGCCAGACCCGCGAGCAGCCAATGTGGATCGCTGAATCTCACGGCAGCCGGCGATACCTCGTATGTTGCAGCAGCACCCAGAGCCCGAGCAGGCCGAGCGCGGGGAACAACGTCCAGCTGTAGAGCTCTTCCACGTGCTCGAACCTCTCCACGGTCTGCGCCGACGTCTCGTACCGATTGATCTGCTCGTAGATCTTCTGCAGCGAATCCGTGTCGGTCGCCCGATAGAACTGGCCGCCGGTTTCATTGGCCACGGCCTGCAGCGTTTGCTCGTCGACGTCCACCTCCGCCATGACCACGTGAATGTTGCCGGCCCGGTCCCGGACCGGAATGGGGGCCTTGCCGCGCACACCGACGCCGATGGTGTAGACCTTCACGCCCAGGGCGCGGGCCGCTTCCGCCGCGGCGAGCGGCGGTATCTTGCCGCTGTTGTTGACGCCGTCGGTCAGGAGGATGACGACCTTGGATTTCGCCGCCGTCGTGCGCAGGTGATTCACTGCGGCGGCGATGGCCGAGCCGATAGCCGTGCCGTCGTCGGCGCTGGCCACGTCGACACGCTCGAGATTCTGCTGCAGCCAGTCGTGGTCCAGCGTGAGCGGACTCACCAGATACGGGGAGCCCGCGAACGCGACCAGGCCGATACGGTCGTTGGGACGCTGGTCGATGAATCTGGCGACGACCGACTTGACGACCGCGATGCGGTTGACGCGGGTGTTATCGACCTTGAAATCGAGCGCCTGCATCGACCCCGAAACGTCCAGTCCGAGAACGATGTCGATGCCGTGCTTCGTGACCTCGGTGCGACTGTGCGTGCGCTGCGGCCGGGCCAGGCCGACGATCATGAGAGCCGCCGCCATGATCGGCAGCAGCGCAGCGATCCCGCCGATCCGGCTGCGGGTGCGGCGCGCGATCTCGCGCGCAAGACTGACGTCGGAGTATTCGACGGCCGCGACCGGTCCGCGCCGTCCTCTCCACAGCACCACGAGCGGCAGCAGGGTCAGCGCCCAGAGCCAGTCGGGCTGCAGCAACCGGATCATGCGAGGGGCACCTCGCTGGTCTCCAGCACGAACCGGCGGGCGCTGCCGAACAGCGACTCCATGTCCGTGACCGCCGCCTCCTGAGCCGCGAATTTGACCACGTCGCACTGCTGCAGAAACTGCGCCAGCAGCGGGCGGTGACGCGCGAGCGCTGCATCCGGGCTCAGCAGCAGGGCCTGCAGGAATTCCTCGGTCGTGCGCCGCCGGGCCACGACGTCGAAGCGCTGCTCGATGTAGTCGCGTATCAGCTCGGATGCCGCGACGCCGAATGCGCGCGCCGTGTCGGGACGCATCAGGGGTCTGGCGGCATCCAGGCGCTGCAGGGTGCGTGCCGATGGGCTCAGCGCCGGGCCCCGAGGCCCGCGCCGGCGCCGACGCCGAAGGACATACGCGCACAGCGCCACGACAACGGCGACCGCCAGCACCGCCGCCACCACCCACGGCTCCGGCACGGCCTTCGGTCCGCGAATGTCGCGGATGTCATCCGCGGCGTCGGCCAGGACGGCCGCCGGCAGGAACGCGAGCCATGCGCAGCGGCGGGCGCAGCGGCTCGCGCAGCGGCGGGCGCCGGCACACGCCTTCATACCCGTGGGCGGCCACGCGATTTGAAGAATCGCTGCAGCGTGGGCAGGTAGGGCGCATCCGTGCGCAGCGGCACGGTGTCGACCCCCTCGGCCCGCAGATCGTTGCGCAGCCGCCGGGAACGCTCCAGGGAAAGCTCGTTGAATCGGCTGCGCACCGTGCTGCGCGCCGTGTCGAGCTCGATGATCTCGCCGGTTTCCGCGTCTTCCAGGGCGATGATGCCCACGTTGGGCAGCTCCCGCTCGCGCGGGTCCTCGATCTGGACGGCAATCAGGTCATGACGGCGATTGGTCTGGCGGGCGGCGCGGCGCAGCGCCGCGCGCGCGGCGCCCGGATCCCCGCCGGTCTCGAAATCGGAGATCAGGAACACCACGGCGCGCCGGTGCAGCACGTGATTGACGACGTCGAGCGTCTTTACGGTGTCGGTACCGACGCCCCGCGGCTCATGGTAGAGAATGTCGCGCACCACGCGCAGAACGTGTCGGCGACCTTTCTTCGGCGGCAGATAGCGTTCGATGCCGTCCGTGTACAGGATCAGACCGACTTTATCGCTATTTCGAATCGCCGAAAAAGCCAGCACGCTGGCGACCTCGGCGGCCAGATCGCGCTTTGCCATCGCGCCGGAGCCGAAATTTCCCGAAGCACTGATGTCAACCACTAGAAAAAGAGTGAGCTCACGCTCCTCCGTGAATTTCTTGACGAACGCACGACCGGCGCGGGCCGTGACATTCCAATCGATGGTCCGGACCTCGTCCCCCGGGCTGTACTCGCGCACCTCGTCGAAGTCCATGCCCCGGCCCTTGAACACCGAGTGGTAGGCGCCCGCCATGCTGTCGTCGACCATGCGGCGGGTGCGGATCTCGAGTTCACGCATGCTGCGGCGTCTCGCCTTGGTCGACTGCTTCACATCCGCCATACGGAGACGCCCCCGCTCAGGGTACCGGCAGCGTGTTCAGAATTCTCTCAACGACGTCCTTGGAAGTGACGTTATCGGCCTCGGCCTCGTACGTCACCGACACCCGATGTCGCAGTACATCCATGGCAACCGTCTTGACGTCCTGCGGCGTGACGAAGTGCCGGCCATTGAGAAACGCCATGGCGCGTGCAGCCAGAGTGAGCGCGATGGTCGCCCGGGGCGAAGCACCGTTTTGAACATAACCGTTCAAGTCGAGCGCGGCAGCGATGGGCGGTCGCGTCGCGAGCACGATATCGACGATGTAATCGCGCACCTTGTCATCGACGAACAGAGAATTCACCGCGTGCCGGGCATCGAGGATCTGTGATGCGCTGACCACCGTGCGCGGCACGATCATGGGTTCGGTGGTCGCCATGGCATCGAGGATCGCCCGCTCCTCGGCCCGCGTCGGATAGTCGACGATCACCTTCATCATGAAGCGATCGATCTGCGCCTCCGGAAGGGGATAGGTGCCCTCCTGTTCCAGAGGGTTCTGCGTCGCGAGCACCAGGAACGGCGCCGGCAATGGATAGGTCTCATCGCCGATGGTGACCTGGCGCTCCTGCATGGCTTCAAGGAGTGCACTCTGGACCTTGGCCGGCGCACGATTGATCTCGTCCGCCAGGATAAGATTGCTGAATATCGGCCCATGCTTGGTGCGAAACGCGCCGTCCTGCGGGTTATAGATCATGGTCCCGACGATGTCGGCGGGCAGCATGTCGGGCGTGAATTGCAGACGCTTGAAGCGCGCCGACAGGCAACTTGCCAGGGACTTCAAGGCCAAGGTCTTCGCAAGGCCGGGGACGCCCTCCAGGAGCACGTGACCATTGGTGAGCAGCGCGATCAGCAGTCGGTCGAGAAGATGCTTCTGACCGACGATGACGCGCGCCATCTCTTCCCGCAGTGGGCTGATCCAGGTCGAATTCTCGGTAACGATTTGGCGTGACGCGCGCATTTCGGATGCGGGCGACTGCGAAGCCATATGCTGCTCTGGGAGATTGAGGACCTGCTCGCCCCCGGGTGGGGCAGCTCTTTGATTCATTTAGCGCAAATCCTTACTTCATGATATTTGCGATCGGCGGACCAGAGGATTCGACGCCGACCGAGCATCCGCTCATTAGTCTGCGCGGAACCGGGGTAGTTCCCGTAATTACTTGAATGTCAACGAATAGCCAGGCGAAATCGGTAGCGGAACCGAGAGTACAGTACCTGCGCCGCAGGTACCGCACCAGCCGACGTTGGATCGGGCTTTTGCACTCGGAAGGCAGCGGTCAAGCGCCTCATGCAGCTCCCGCAACCTGGGCGGCTTGATCAGGGCGAATTCGGTCGGTCGAGAATCGGCGGCGCCGGGTGCGAATACCGACCGGCGCTTGCCGTATAGTAACGTAAACGTCACCATATACCGATGAAAATCCGGATGCAGGACTACGTTCGCCCGGATGGGGCGAGTGTTTGGCGGTGGAACCAGGCGCCTGCAGCAATCGGATATCGATCGGGCGACGGTCTTACACGCCGAATGCGAGGCTCGTAAAGATGCCTCCGCCCGTCGTCGGCAATGCCGGGAAGCGAAAGCGGTGATGACCATGGCGCTCAGTCGCGATTTCAAGAAGACCGTTGTGGCCCGAGTCGAGCGTGATCCCGCGTTCGCGAAAGCGCTCCTCGACGAGGCGGCAACGCTGTTCCTGAGCGGAGAGCCTGTGGCGGCACGTCAGATGCTCCGCGATCTCGTGAACGCGACGCTGGGGTTCGAACGGCTCTCCAGAGCGACGACCACGCCGAGCAAGAGTCTTCATCGGATGCTGTCACCCAAAGGCAATCCAAGCATGGATAACCTGGCGGCAATTTTTGACGCGCTGAGGAAATGTCTCAAAGTCAGTCTCAAGGCGCAAACGGTGTACGTGCAGAAAGTGGCGTAGCGACCGTGGCGTTCGCGAAGATCGAGCTGGCGGCTCTCATCGCCTTCATATGCGCAGTCCAATGACAGATTCTGAACCGAGGGAATCCTGCATTTCGCGGATAGTCTCGAAAGAGGAAGCGACGGATATTGCTCTGGGCGAGGCACTGCGAAAGCTACCGGGCGGCGACTGCAAGGGCGAGCCCGCGAGAGCATCTAAGGTAACCGATCATCTGCAGGGTGGGATATACCGCACCTGGGTCGAGCAATCGGTTTGGTACGTGTATCTGCCCTGGTTTGACGGCGTTTTGGCGCTACGATCAAGTCGTGTCATCGTTGTATCGAAGATCGGCGGGCACGTGCTTTATGACGGCTCCGCGGGCGATGAAGGTTAGAGGCTCTCGGGAGCTGCGGCAGTTGGAGCGCCAAGCAATCATCAGACGGACTGAAGCTCATAGCGGCCTCGGCGCGGGACTGGCGGCGGCGGTTTGACAGGTACCCAGGTTTGACAGGTACCCAAAAGAGGCGGCGCGCCCGCTCTTGATTCTCTCCATTCGGATGTCCTGAAGCTTGCAGCACCGCCATCACGATGCGTTCCGTGGGGTGAACGGCGCCTCAGGCTGCGATGGCCAGGGCTCCTGGCCGTCGAATGATCACCGAACCGCTTGCTCGCGGGCGATGCCGTTCATGCCGACGCCGTAGCAACTCATCGACAGCGAGTCCATGGCGTAGCCACGCACCAATGCCTCGGCACACACGCCCTCCGCAGCAGCAAGGCCAGCGGTATAGAGCAGCGGGATGAAGTGGTCGGGTGTCGGTACCGCGACCGGAAAATCGGCATGCTCGGTCGCGGCCAGGACCGCGCCGGGCCGGTCTGTCATCAGCGTCGCCACCGCATCGTCGAACCGATGCGCCCAGTCGCTTCCACCCTCAGGACTGCTCCAGTCAAGCAGCCGCAGATTGTGCACCACGTTGCCACTCGAGACGATCATGACGCCGTTCTCACGCAAGGCAGACAGCGCCGCGCCGAGCTCCAGATGATAGGCAAGCGGCTTGCGCGCGTTGATCGAAAGCTGGACAACCGGAATATCAGCTGCGGGATAAAGATGGGCGAGCACACTCCATGCGCCGTGGTCCAGTCCCCACTGGTCGTGATCCAGGTCAACCCGGTGCGGCTTGACGACCTCTGCCACCTCCTGGGCCAGTTCGGGAAGGCCAGGAGCCGGATAATCGACGGCGAAGAGCCGGGGCGGGAAGCCCTGGAAATCGTGGATCGTCCGCGGCCGTTTCATGGCAGTGACTGCGGTCACCCCGATGAACCAATGCGCCGAGATAACCAGCAGCGCGCGCGGGCGTGGCAGGGTCTGCCCGAGCTTACGCCAGGCGCGGCTATAGACATTGGATTCGAGCGCGTTCATCGGGCTGCCGTGACCGATGAACAGGGCGGGCATTTTGGTCATGGCGATTGCACGAGGTACCTGCGCGGCATCGGGGCGATGAGCACTGGCGCCGAGGTGCGCAGATCAGTCCAGGTCGAAGCGGTCGAGCTGCATGACCTTGACCCAGGCCGCCACGAAGTCCTGCATGAACTTCTCCTGCGAGTCCGCGCACGCGTAGACTTCCGCGAGGGCGCGCAGCTGCGAGTTCGAGCCGAAGATCAGGTCGACACGGGTTGCGCTCCACTTGACTTCGTTCGTCTTCCGATCGCGCCCCTCGTACACGCCTTCGGCGCCAAGGGATGGCTGCCATTGCGTGCTCATGTCGAGAAGGCTGACGAAGAAGTCGTTCGTCAGCACCTCTGGCCGCCGGGTGAAGACGCCGTGCGGGGAGCTCCCGGCATTGGCGCCCAATACGCGCAGGCCACCGATGAGAACCGTCATCTCAGGCGCGGTCAGCGTCAGCAATTGCGCCCGGTCCACCAGCAATTCCTCCGCGGACAAGTGCGACCTGCGGCCGAGATAATTGCGGAACCCATCCGCCGTCGGCTCGAGGGGTGCAAAGGAGACGACATCGGTTTGCGCTTGCGATGCGTCCATGCGCCCGGGCGTGAACGGGACCTTGACGTCGTGTCCCGCGTCCTTCGCGGCCTTTTCGATCGCCGCGCAGCCGCCGAGCACGATCAGGTCGGCAAGCGAGAGCCTCCTTCCGCTCGATTGCGAGGCGTTGAACCCCTCTTGGATCGCCCCGAGGGTGCGCAGCACCGTCACCAGCTGAGCCGGCTGGTTGACCTCCCAATCTTTTTGCGGCGCGAGTCGAAGGCGCGCGCCGTTCGCTCCACCGCGCTTATCCGAGCCGCGAAAGGTCGACGCCGACGCCCAGGCCGTGGACACCAGCCGGGAAACGGACAGGCCGGACGCGAGGATCTTCGCCTTCAGAGCAGCGATGTCCTGCTCCCCGATCAGCGGATGGTCCACGGCGGGGATCGGGTCTTGCCACGGCAGCTGTTCCTTTGGAACGAGCGGGCCGAGATAACGCGCGATCGGGCCCATGTCGCGGTGCGTGAGCTTGAACCACGCCCGGGCAAACGCGTCCGCGAACTGATCCGAATCCGCCCAGAAGCGCCGTGAAATCCTTTCGTAGACGGGGTCGAAGCGCAAGGCGAGGTCGGTGGTCAGCATCGATGGGGCATGATGCTTTGACGGGTCGTGTGCATCCGGCACCGTGCCGGCGCCCGCACCCCCTTTCGGTCTCCACTGATGCGCACCGGCCGGGCTCGCCGTCAGCTCCCACTCGTATTCGAACAGGTTCCGGAAGAAGTTGTTGCTCCACTTCGTTGGCGTCTGGGTCCAGATGACCTCGAGGCCGCTGGTGATCGTGTCGTCCCCTTTGCCCGTGCCGAAAGTGCTCTTCCAGCCCAGGCCCTGCTGCTCGATGGGGGCGGCTTCCGGCTCCGGACCCACCAGTGACGCGGCGCCTGCGCCATGGGTCTTGCCGAAGGTGTGGCCGCCGGCAATCAGTGCGACCGTCTCTTCGTCGTTCATCGCCATACGAGCGAACGTTTCGCGAATGTCCCTGGCCGCCGCGAGGGGATCGGGCTTGCCGTTCGGGCCTTCCGGATTCACGTAGATCAGGCCCATCTGCACGGCGGCGAGAGGATTCTGAAGATCACGCTCGCCGCCATGGCGTTCGTCTGCCAGCCACTTGCCCTCCGGCCCCCAGTAGATGTCCTCTGCGGGCTCCCAGGTATCCTCGCGGCCGCCGGCAAAGCCGAACGTCTTGAAGCCCATCGACTCGAGCGCGACGTTACCGGCAAGAATCATGAGATCGGCCCAGGAGATTCTCCGGCCGTATTTCTGCTTGACCGGCCAGAGCAGCCGGCGCGCCTTGTCGAGGTTCGCGTTATCCGGCCAGCTGTTGAGCGGCGCGAACCGCTGCTGCCCGGCTCCGGCGCCGCCGCGGCCATCGCCGATGCGGTACGTCCCGGCGCCATGCCATGCCATCCGGATGAACAGCGGCCCATAGTGCCCGAAGTCGGCCGGCCACCAGTCCTGCGAACCCGTCATCAAGGCGTGAAGGTCCTTGATCACCGCAGTCAGGTCGAGGCTTTTGAATTCCCTGGCGTAGTCGAACGCCGCGCCCATCGGATTGGACGGGGCGAAGTGCTGGTGGAGAATCCGAAGGTTCAGCTGGTTCGGCCACCATTCGCGGTTCGTGTGTGTGCGGGTCCCGCCCGCAAACGGGCACTTGCCTTCAGTTGCCATGTCCTCTCCGAATAGTGTTCCGTCCGGTTGGATCTAGTCCTCGAGCAGACTCCGCAGCATCCAGGCGGTCTTTTCGTGGACGTCGAGCCTCTGTGTCAGGAGGTCCGCGGTGGGCTGATCCGCGGCCTCGTCCGCGACCGGGAAGATCTCCCGAGCGGTCTTCGCTACCGCCTCGTGGCCCTGCACGAGGATGCGAACCATGTCCATTGCCTTCGGCGGCGTCGCGGGCGCGTCCTTGATCGAGGCGAGCTTTCCAAACTGCGCGTAGCTCCCGGGGGCCGGATGACCGAGCGATCGAATGCGCTCGGCGATCGGATCCACCGCATTCCAAAGCTCGGTGTACTGCGCCATGAACATCACGTGCAGCGTGTTGAACATCGGTCCGGTGACGTTCCAGTGAAAATTATGCGTCGTCAGATAAAGCGTATAGGTGTCCGCCAGGAGCTTCGAGAGCCCGCCGGCAATCGCCGCGCGATCCGCATCGTTGATCCCGATGTTGATCGATGGTGTACGCGCGCTGACTTGGCCCATGTTGCGACTCCTTGCCGTTACCGAATCTTTGAGACGCTATCCGCAGCTCGCGGCCTGGTCGATACGGACTTGCCGAGACCTCCCAGGTGGCACTCGGTGCCCGCGACTCGCCGCGACCCCGGTTGCGAGTGCGGTGATCCAATCTCCTCGACCACCATGGTGGATCTCCTCGTGACGGCGCGCGGTCATTGCGGACGTCGGCCAAGGTACGAGGGTTGGATCCGAGCGTCCAATCGATGGTCTCTACGACTTACATAGATGATATCTATGAAGTAGATGATATCTATGAAGAGATGGGCGGCCGCGAGCCGCAGACCGCCGCGACGGCCAGGGCGGCCGCCACGCCGCGATCGATCCTCAAGTGCGCCGCACGAAGCGGCAATAGAGGAATTGCTGTTCGGCGCCCCGCGGCGTGCGGTGCAGGACGAGCGAGGATTCGGCGAGCTCGAAGCCGTCGCCCAGCTCGGCCGCGAGCGCCGCGGCATCGTAACGCCTGACATCGAGCCCGCTGCAGCGCTCCGGTCCGGACGGGCCGAATGTGGCGATGATGGCGTGGCCGTGCGGCCGCAGCGCCCGGCGCAGCGCGTCGACGTAGCGCTGCCGGTCCTCCGCCTGCACCAGAAAGTGAAATGCGGCGCGATCGTGCCAGAGCGCGTAGGCGCGCGGGGCTCGAAACCGCGTCACATCCTGCTCGATGAAGCTCGGCATGACGGGCCGGGGACCGAGGCGCTCGCGCTGCCGGCGCAGCGCCTCGCCGGAGAGGTCGAGCACCGTGACGTCCCGGTAGCCCGCGTCGAGCAGCTCCTCGGCGAGCACCGAGGCGCCGCCGCCGACATCGATGATCGGATCATCGGCCGCCAGACCTGCGGCCCGGATGAGCTCGAGCGACTTCACCGGATGCGTCTCGTACCAGCTCACCTCCGCGGCCGCCCGCGTGGTGTACACCCGATCCCAGTGCTCCTGTCCCGGCGCCGTCATGATGATCTCCGCTTGCGTGACTGGCCGGGCCGGCCCGTGGCGCTCATCCGCTCGAGTCCACGGCCCTGAATTCGAGTCGCCCGGACAGCGTCCGGCGGACCGGGCAGTCGCGCGCGGCCTGCTCGAGCCGCAGGCGCTGATCGGCGCTCAAGGGACCGTCGAGCTCGAGCTGATACTCGAAGATCGCCGCATCGGCGGCCGAGCGGTCCAGGCGCACGCGCGCGGCCACGCCCTGCAGCGGCATCGAATGCGCGGCCGCATGCATGCGCACCGCCATGTTGATGCAGGCGGCGAGCGCGGCCTCGAGCAACTCGTGCGGCCCGAACCCCGTCGCGCCGCCGCCCTTGGCGAGCGGCGCGTCGGCGGTCAGCTCGAAGCCGCCGTTGGTCACGGCCGTGCGGTACGGCGGGCTCAGGCTCCGGGTTTGGATCATGTCAAAATTCCTCGGCAGCGCGCAGGTTCCCGCCCGCGGCCGCCAGTGCCCCTGGAATGTAACCGCTGTCGCCCGCCTGTCAATGGAGGCTCACGCCATGAAGATCCCGTTCATCCCGAACGAGCCGCCGTACGGCACGGAGAGCTGCTACGACGGGCTGCGGCTGGCGAATGCCCTCGTCAGCAAGGATCCTTCGGTCGAGCTGACCGTGTTTCTCACCGCCGATGCGATGAGCTGCGCGATGGCGGGACGGAACACCACCGAGGACTACTTCAGCCGCGAGCGAATGCTCAAGCGCTTCACCGCCGGCCCGCGACGCAGCACCATGGACGCGCTCGCAGCCGCGACGCTCGAGGCCGAGCGGGTCCTGGTGTTCCGAGGCGGCTGATCGGCCGCGGCTGCATGCGGCGCGGCGTTGAGCCCGTCAGGGCCCTGTGCTATGTTCGGGTCGGGCGCCGGGGGAAGCGCCGGGCGCGAGTCGCGCCCAAATAAAGCGGAGCGGTCGCGAGCAGAACAAGCAAACCGCGGTGACGCCGGCAGCCAAGCACGCCAACACCGCCCGAGAATCGAGGGATAAATCATGTTCATGCAAATGATAAACCCGCTCGACAACCTGGCGCTGACTTGCCTGGTGGCGCTGATCCCGGTGGTCATCCTGCTGATCATGCTGGCGGTATACCGGCTGCCGGCATGGCTGGCGGCGCTGCTCGGCTCGATCGTCACGTTCGTCCTCGCGATGTGGATATGGAAGATGCCGTTCGGCGACGGCACCCGCGCCTACGTCTATGGCGCGGCGACCGGCGTGTGGAATGTCGACTGGATCACCGTGTGGGGCATGGTGCTGTTCAACACCCTGGGTGTGAGCGGCGTATTCGAGAATTTCCGCCGCTGGCTGATCGCGCAGGGCAGCCTCGACGTGCGCGTGCAGACGATGCTGTTCGCGTGGGCATTCGGCGCGCTGCTCGAGGGCCTGGTCGGCTTCGGCTATCCGTGGGCGGTGGTGGCGCCGATCCTGATCTCGCTCGGCATCTCCGACCTCAATGCGATTCGCGTGGCCGCGATCGCCAACAACGCGCCGGTGTCCTACGGCGCGCTCGGCGCGCCGGTCATCGCGCTGGCCGCCGTGACCGGCTATCCGCTGCTGAAGCTGTCGGCCTCGGTCGGCACCATCGTCGCCGTGCTGGCGCTGCTGCCGCCGTGGGTGCTGCTGTACCTGGTCTCCGGCAAACAAGGCATGAAAGGCGGCTGGCCGCTCGCCGTGGTCGGATCGCTCGGCTACATCGCGGGCCAGTACCCGGTCGCCGTGCATCTGGGGCCGTATCTGCCCGACGTCACCGGCGCCATCGTTTGCTTCATCGCATTGTTCGCGTTGCTCAAGTTCTGGCAGCCCAAGACCATACTCGGTTACGGCGGCGTACCGGTGGATGCGGCCATGGCCAGGCAGACGCAGGGACACGGACTGAGCACCGGCGAGGTGCTGCAGGCCTGGATGCCGTTCGTCGTGCTGCTGATCGTGGTCGCCGCCTGGACCGGGCCATGGTCGCCGCTGCCGAAGGTGACCTGGTTCAGCGCCAAGGCGGTCGCCTGCTCGTCGCTCGCGGCCAGCTGCGATCCGGCCAAGCCCGACGTCAGCGCGGTGTTCAAGTTCGCCCCGTACGTCGGCGGCAGCGCGATCCTGGCATCGTGGATCGCGGTTGCGGCACTGCTGCTGGCGATGGGCAAGCTGAAGTACTCGCAGATCGGCGAGATATTCCGCCGTACATTCCATCAGATGTGGGGCGCCTGTCTGGTCGGCGTGTTCATTTTCGGGCTGGCATACACGTTCAACTACTCCGGCATGGCGGCATCGCTGGCAAAGGGCTTCTCGAGCCTGGGCACCGCCTTCATCGTCGTCGCGCCGATACTCGGCTTCATCGGCGTCGCCCTGTCGGGCTCGAACACCTCGACCAACGCCATGTTCGGCAAATTCCAGGCGCTCGTCGGCGTGCAGCTCGGCATGCCGGCACTGCTGCTGCCGACGCTGAACTCGATCGGCGCGGAAATCGGCAAGCCGGTGGCGCCGCAGACCGCCAGCGTCGGGGTCTCGACCAGCAAGTTCGTGCGCAAGGAAGGCGACGTCATCCGCCACAACATGGGCTGGACCTTCATTCTGCTCGCCTACCTGATCGTGATCGCCATCGGCTGCTACCTGCTGCGTCCCGCGGCGATGATGATGCCGGCGAACTAGCGCATCGGGCACCGGGACGGCCGGAATGCCGTCCGGCGCTGCGCTGTCACGGGGGAGAAGACCCTGCCGGTGCTCGAGGCGGCCCATATCAAACCCTACTCGATGCAGGGCCCTCACTGCGTCAGCAACGGTATCCTGCTGCGCTCGGATCTGCACAAGCTGTTCGATCAGGGGTACGTGACCGTGACGGCGGAGCTGCGACTCGAGGTGAGCCCCAGGCTCAGGACCGACTGGCAGAACGGTCGCGAGTACTATGCGCATCACGGCCGGCCGCTACGCGTGCAGCCGACAGACCCGGCAAGCCAACCGAGCCGCGAATTCCTCAGCTGGCACAACGAACACAGGTTCCGCGCATGAGCAGTTCCACTTCGCACCGGCATTTGAACTCCCTCGACGAGCTGCGCGGTGCGCTGCGGCGCTTCGCGGCCGAGCGCGACTGGGATCAGTTCCACTGCCCCAAGAACCTGGCGATCGCGCTCAGCGTCGAGGCGGCCGAGCTGCTGGAGCATTTCCAGTGGATGCCGGAAGCCGACTCGGCGCGGCTGTCGCCCGAGCAGCATGCGAAGGTGCGCGAGGAGCTCGCGGACGTGCTGCTGTACCTCGTGCGGCTCGCCGACCGGCTCGAGGTCGATCTGCTGGCGGCCGCCGGCGAGAAGATCGATCTCAACGCCAGGAAATATCCGGTGGACAAGGCCCGCGGCAACAGCCGGAAGTACACCGAGCTATGAGGGTGCGGGGTGCCGCCGTGCCGAGGTATCCTTTCGATGCCGGCACCGCCGGGTGCGGCGGCGGCATGTGAATCCCATACGCAGCGCAAGCGAGGACCCATGACGAACGAAACCGATGGTCGCGATCCGGACGCGACGGTGCCGAACGATCCGTCACGCCGTGATTTCGTCGCGCTGTCCGCGGCCGCGGGGCTGGTCGCAGCCGCCGGCGCGGCCGGGGCCGCCGAGCGGCCGGTGGTCGCGACCGAGGTCGAGATCAGGACCGCCGACGGGGTGTGCGACGCGGTCTTCATTCATCCGGCGAGCGGTAGGCATCCCGGGGTGCTCGTGTGGCCGGATGCGTTCGGGCTGCGGCCCGCCTTTCGCGAGCTCGGCCAGCGCCTCGCGGCGCAGGGCTACGCGGTGCTGGTGCCGAACCCGTTCTATCGCTCGGCCAGAGCGCCGCTGTTCACCGACGTGCCGGCATTCAAGTTCCAGGATCCGGCCGACCGCGCCAGGCTGGATCAGCTCATCGGCTCGATGCACCAGCCCGGGGTGGCGGCGACCGATTCCAGGGCCTACATCGGCTTCCTGGACGCGCAGCAATCGGTGCGCAAGGCGAGCAGGATCGGTGTCCAGGGCTACTGCATGGGCGGGGCGCTGGCGGTGGCGAGCGCCGCGGCGGTGCCGGAGCGCGTGGGCGCCGGCGCCTCGTTCCACGGCGGCGGCCTGGTGACCGACAAGAGCGACAGCCCGCACCTGCTGGCACCGAAGATCCGGGCGCACATGTATTTCGCGATCGCGGCCAGCGATGACGCGCGCCAGCCGGACGCCAAGGACAAGCTGCGGCAGGCGTTCGCGGCCGCCCGAGTGCCGGCGCAGATCGAGGTCTACGCGGGCACCAGGCACGGCTGGTGCGTGCCCGACATGCCGCTGCAGCCCGACGGCACGCCGACCTACAACAAGCCCGACGCGGAGCGCGCCTGGGGCAGGCTGCTGGCGCTGTACAAGAGCGCGCTGGCCTGAAGCGCGCGGCGCCGGCGAGCGAACGCGCCGCCAGCAGTGTCTTCGGCAGATTCCCCGGACCTCAGGCGATCGATTCATGGCAGCTTTCCGAGCCACACGGATAGATCATGCAGGGTCTCGCGCAAGGCCTTGAATCGCTGCGTACCCAGATGCGAGGCCCACTCCTGCTCGATCACGGCGATACAACTGCGGATCCGGACGATGATCTCCCAACCCTTGTCGGTCATGCGCACCACGCGTGCGGCCGCGCTTGTCCCGGCACGACGCTCGATGTAGCCGCGGCGCTCTAGGCCGGCGAGCACGTAGTTCATGGCCTGGCGGGTCATGTTGCATTGCCGAGCCAGATCGATCGGGCGGCGTCCCTCGGGTCCCGGGTACAGAAAGACGCCGAGCTCGGTGACACTGACGTCAAAGCCGTTGCCGTGGAGCGCGGCCAGCATGCGTGCCACGACGGCCTCGTGCGGCAGGCGCAGCAGCGAGCCGATCATGGGCGTGAGCGGCTGGCGCGCCGGTTTCCTCGAGGCACCGGTCCCGGCTCTTGACATGATAGTAAAGATCCTTTACTCTGCAAAGTACAGTTTTTTTACACGAAAGAGTGTGCCATGAATGAAATCCGTACGCCAGCCGCGCCGGAGGTCATCCGCATCGGACAGATGGAAATCCGCTACGTGCGGGCGGCGGGCAATGGCTGCGAGATCGGCTGCTTCGAGCTGCAGGTGCCTCCTGGCTCCAATGTGCCGCCGCCGCACAGCCATTCCGCCAATGAGGAATTGGTGTACGTGCTGGAGGGAACCCTGCGCTACACGGTGGGCAGCGAGACGCGCGACCTGCGGCCCGGCGACGCGATGGCCACGCCGCGCGGAGTGGTTCACGGTTTCAGCAATCCGCACGCGCTCATGGCTCGGGCGCTGGTGATCAACACACCCGACATCGGGCCGCAGTACTTCCGTGAAGTGGCATCGATCATCAACGCTCCCGGGCCACCCGATCGCGTTAGACTGCTGGAAACCATGCGCAGCTTCGGGCTCGTGCCGGCGGCTGCGCCGAGGGCGCCGTAGCCGCGATCAGCGCCGCCTCGACTTCGTCGATATGCGCGTTGTAGCGGGCGATGCCGCGCGCGGACTGCAACCGGCTCTGCCCGCTCAGGGCTTCTTGAGCATATCGCGCTCGGACAGGAACTCCACGATCCGCTCCGCCGCCTGTTCCGCCGTCAGGACGGTGGTATCGAGACGTATCTCGGCCTGCTCCGGCGGCTCGTAGGGTGAGTCGATACCGGTGAAATTCTTCAGCTCCCCGCGGCGCGCCTTGCCGTACAGGCCCTTGGGGTCGCGCCGCTCGGCCTCCGCCAGCGGCGTGTCGACGAACACCTCGACGAATTCACCCTCGGCCAGCAGGGCGCGTGCGCCCGCGCGCTCGGCGCGGAACGGCGAGATGAAGGACACCAGCACGATCAGCCCGGCGTCCACCATGAGCTTGGCGACCTCGGCCACGCGGCGGATGTTCTCCACGCGGTCCTGGTCGGTGAATCCGAGGTCCCGGTTGAGTCCGTGGCGGACGTTGTCGCCGTCGAGCAGATAGGTGCGGCGGCCCAGGAAGTGCAGGCGCCGCTCCACCAGGTTCGCGATCGTGCTCTTGCCGGCGCCGGAGTAGCCGGTCAGCCAGATGACACACGGGCGCTGGCCGTTGAGCGCCGCGCGCGTCGTCTTGTCGATGTCGAGCGCCTGCCAGTGCACGTTCTGCGAGCGGCGCAGCGCGAAATGCAGCAGGCCGGCGGCCACGGTGTGTTGGTTGATGCGGTCGATGAGGATGAAACCGCCGAGCTCGCGGTTCTGCTCATAGGGCTCGAAGGCGATGGGTTGATCGAGCTCGAGCTCGCAGACGCCGATGTCGTTGAGCTCGAGCCGCTCGGCCGCCAGGTGCTCGAGCGTGTTGACGTCGAGCTTGAACTTGAGCGGATTGACGGTTGCGCCGACGGTCCGGGTGCCGATCTTCATGGCATAGGAGCGGCCCTGCAGGATCGGCTCCTCGTGCAGCGCCACCAGCGTGGCCTCGAACTGGTCCGCCACCGGCGGCGGCGCCTCGGCCGCCGCGAGCAGGTCGCCGCGGCTCAGATCGATCTCATCGGCCAGCGTCGCGGTGATGCATTGTCCGGCGACGGCGAGCGGCAGCTCGCCGTCCGGGCCGATGATCTTCGCTACGCGGCTCTCCTGGCCCGAGGGCAGCGCGCGCACGCGATCGCCGGGCCGCAGCGTGCCGCTCGAGAGGCGCCCGGCAAAGCCCCGAAAGTCGGGATCCGGCCGGTTGACCCACTGGATCGGCATGCGAAACGGGCGCGCCGCCGTGTGCTGCCCGACGTCCACGCTCTCGAGGTGGCCCATCAGGGTCGGGCCGCGATACCACGGCATGTGATCGCCGGGCTCGATGACGTTGTCGCCGTGCACCGCCGACAGCGGAATGGCGGTGATGTCGGTCAGCGCTATGCGGCGCGCGAACTGCCGATACTCGTGCAGCAGCTGCAGGAAGCGCTCCTGCGAGTAGCCCACCAGGTCCATCTTGTTGACCGCCAGCACGACGTGCCGGATACCCAGCAGCGACACCAGGTGGCTGTGGCGGCGCGTCTGCGGCAGCAGGCCCTTGCGGGTGTCGAGCAGAAGCACCGCGAGCTCGGCGGTGGAGGCACCGGTCACCATGTTGCGCGTGTACTGCTCGTGGCCCGGGGTGTCGGCGACGATGAACTTGCGCTGCTCGGTGGAGAAGAAGCGGTAGGCGACGTCGATGGTGATGCCCTGTTCGCGCTCGGCCGCCAGGCCGTCCACCAGCAGCGCGAAGTCGAGCTCCTCGCCGCGCGTGCCGAGCTTCTTCGAGTCGGCGGCGAGCGCTGCGAGCTGATCCTCGAACACCAGCTTCGATTCGTACAGCAGCCGCCCGATCAGCGTCGATTTGCCGTCGTCCACCGAGCCGCAGGTGATGAAGCGCAGCAGGCTCTTGCGGCGGTGGGACTCCAGATAGGCATCGATATCGGAGGCGATCAGCCCGGACCTGTGCGCCATCAGAAATATCCTTCCTGCTTCTTCTTCTCCATCGATGCCGCACCGTCGTGGTCGATGACCCGGCCCTGCCGCTCGGAGCTCGTGGTCAGCAGCATTTCCTGGATGATCTGGGTCAGCGTGGCCGCCGTGCTCTCGATCGCGCCGGTCAGCGGATAGCAGCCCAGCGTGCGGAAGCGCACGCTGCGCATCTCGGGCTGCTCGCCGGGCTCGAGCGGCAGGCGATCGTCGTCGACCATGATGAGCGCGCCGCCGCGCCGCACGACCGGGCGCACGGCGGCGAAATACAGCGGCACGATCGGTATGTTCTCCAGGTGGATGTACTGCCAGACGTCCAGTTCGGTCCAGTTCGACAGCGGGAACACGCGGAAGCTCTCGCCCTTGCGCTTGGCGGTGTTGTACAGGCTCCACAGCTCCGGGCGCTGGGTCTTCGGATCCCAGCGATGCTGCGCCGAGCGGAACGAGAGGATGCGCTCCTTGGCACGGCTCTTCTCCTCGTCGCGCCGCGCGCCGCCGAACGCGGCATCGAAGCCGTACCGATCGAGCGCCTGCTTGAGCGCCTGCGTCTTCATGACGTCGGTATGGACCTGCGAGCCGTGGGTGAACGGGCCGATGCCCTGCTGCAGGCCCTCCTGATTGACGTGCACCAGCAGCTGCATGCCGGTCCGCTGCGCCACGCGGTCGCGGAATTCGTACATGGCGCGGAATTTCCAGGTGGTATCCACGTGCAGCAGCGGGAACGGCGGCGGCGCGGGATGAAACGCCTTGCTCGCCAGGTGCAGCATCACCGCGCTGTCCTTGCCGATGGAATAGAGCATGACCGGCCGCTCGCACTCGGCCACGACCTCGCGCAGGATGTAGATGCTCTCGGCTTCGAGAGCCTGCAGATGCGTCAGCTGCAGCGAAGCAGCAGGATCGGGCGAATCCATGGGCGTCTACCGGATTACGGGGATGGGACTGCCGCCATCGGGCTGCAGCCGGGAGAATCATCTTGAATGATTTGCGCCGGCCGCGAAAGGTGCGCCGGCCGCCAAAGGTGCGCCGCGTGCCCCCGGCGAGCAGGCCGCGCCGGGCGGGCCGGCAGCTTCAGAGGCGCCCCGATACCGGGATGAGCGCCCCGGTGAGCGCGCGCGCAGCGTCGCTGGCGAGAAATACGATCACCTCGGCCAGCGCGTCCGGCGTCACCCAGCGGCTGAAATCCGCGCTCGGCATGTCGGCCCGATTGGCCGGCGTGTCGATGATGCCCGGCAGCACCGCATTGACGTTGATGCCATGCTCCTTGAGCTCTTCGGCCAGGCTCTCCGTGAGCTTGGCGACCCCGGCCTTGGCGGCCGCGTAGGCGCCCATTCCGGCCCCGGCCCTGGATGCCGCGCCGGCGCCGACGTTGATGATGCGTCCGGCGCCGCGGCTGAGCAGATGCGGCAGCGCGGCCTTGGAGGCCGTGACCGCGGTCTTGAGATTGACCGTATAGAGCAGATCCCAGGTCGCCAGATCGCCGTCGGCGAGCGTCTGCCAGCGAAAGGCGCCGGCGATGTTGGCCAGCACGTCGAGCCCGCCGAAACGCCGCACGACGCTCGAGAGCGCCTGCTCGGCGGCCTGGAACGAGGCCAGATCGACCCGGTCCAGCCGCAGCGCGGCCGACAGCGCGCCGGGCAGCCTAGCCGCCTCGGGTGCGATGGCGCGATCGATCAATGCCACCTGCGCGCCCTGGGCGGCGGCGGCGGCGCCGAGCGCGAGTCCGAGAGTGCCGAATCCGCCCGTGATCGCGACGACTTTGCCGACCAGTATCATGAACCGTGCCCTCGCAGTGCGCTCTGGCCGATGGTGCAGACCGCCACCGAATCATCGCATGCTCGAATCACTGCATGCAGCGCAACGCGATCCTGCCAGGTGGAGGACGCCGGCGCCGCCGGAAGGATCTGCCCGTGGGCCAAGGATCAGGCCGACCGGACCGCGGTGCGGGCCGAGGCGCCCATCGAGCACGCCGTCGCGGGTCCGGCGATCAGGGAAAAAGCGCGTCATTCAGGCACTTGCGGCGCGCCGGGGCGCCGCGCCGCGGCGGCGGCGTGCGCCCGCAGCACGCCGTTTGCAACCGGCCGCGGTCGCGGCGAATATAGACCCCGGTACCAACATCGCTGCGAGCTGCGCCCGCACAGGGTGCCGGCCATCGGGCCGCCAGGCGGCGCGACCGTAGCATGCCGGCCCGGCCGGACCGACGGTCTCATCGGTGTGACGTTGAACAAGAAGCGCAGGCCAGCGAAGAACGAATGTTTCATCCGAGCGCAGCATCATGACCATCCCGCCCGGCGCGCTCGTGGTGCTGCCGCCATGCCGGCGCAGCCGGATGATCCCGTGAATGACCCGGCGCGCAACGGCGCGGGAGACGAGCCGCGCTGGAGCGAGCTCGCCGCCCAGCCGCCGTCGCCGGAGCGCGCGCGCGCCGTCGAGCTGGCGCTGCGCGAGCGTCTGCCGGCCGACTGCGTGCTCAGCCGCGAGGAGGAGCTGCGTCCGTATGAGTGCGACGGCCTGGCGGTGTTCCATCAGCGGCCGATGCTGGTGGTGCTGCCGCATACCGAGGCGCAGGTGCGCGACGTGCTGCTCGAATGCCGGCGCCTCGACGTGCCGGTGGTGGCGCGCGGCGCGGGCACCGGCCTGTCCGGCGGCGCGATGCCGCACGCCGCCGGCGTGGTGCTGTCGCTGGCGCGCTTCAACCGCATCCTCGAGATCGACCCGCTGGCGCGCACGGCGCGCGTACAACCCGGTGTGCGCAATCTGGCGGTGTCGGAAGCGGCCGCGCCGCACGGCCTGTACTACGCCCCGGATCCCTCGTCGCAGATCGCGTGCACGATCGGCGGCAACGTGGCCGAGAACTCCGGCGGGGTGCACTGTCTCAAATACGGCCTGACCGTGCACAACGTACTGGGCCTGCGCGGCTACACCATGGATGGCGCGCCCGTCACGCTCGGCGGCCGCGCGCTCGATGCGCCGGGACTGGACCTGCTGGCGCTGATGCTCGGCTCGGAAGGCCTGCTGCTGGTGATCACCGAGGTGATCCTCAAGCTGGTGCCGAAGCCGGCGCTGGCGCAGGTCGTCATGGCGTCGTTCGACGATGTCGGCAAGGCCGGGGACGCGGTGGCGGCGATCATCGCCGCCGGCATCATTCCGGCCGGCCTGGAAATGATGGACCGCAAGGCGGCCGCGGCGGTCGAGCCGTTCGTGCAGGCCGGCTACGATCTGACGGCCGAGGCCATCCTGCTGGCCGAGTCCGACGGCACGCCGGACGAAGTCGCCGACGAGGTGGCCGCGATGGAACGCGTGCTGCGCGCCGCCGGCGCCACGGCGATCGCGGTGTCGCACTCGGAAGCCGAGCGCCTGCGCTACTGGTCGGGGCGCAAGAACGCCTTTCCGGCCGCCGGCCGCGTATCACCCGATTACTACTGCATGGACGGCACCATTCCGCGCAAGGCGATCGGGCAGGTGCTCAAGGCGATCGAACAGCTGGAGCACAAGTATCAGCTCAAGTGCATGAACGTGTTCCATGCCGGCGACGGCAACCTGCATCCGCTGATCCTGTTCGACGCCAACCAGAGCGGCGCCTGGCAGCGCGCCGACGCCTTCGGCGCCGACATCCTCGAGCTGTGCGTGCAGCTGGGCGGCACCATCACCGGCGAGCACGGCGTCGGCGTGGAGAAACTCAACTCCATGTGCGTGCAGTTCTCGCCGGCCGAGCGTGCGGCGTTCTTCGCCGTCAAGCGCGCGTTCGACCCGGCGGGCCTGCTCAACCCCGGCAAGGCGATTCCGACGCTCGCGCGCTGCGCCGAGTACGGCAAGCTGCATGTGCACCACGGACGCCTGCCGCATCCCGAGCTGCCGAGATTCTAGATGCAGGCGCTGCTGCGGGAATTGCGCGAGCGGGTGCGCCACGCGCATGAGAGCCGGACGCCGCTGCGGTTGCGCGGCGCCGGCACCAAGGACTTCTACGGCGAGCGTTGCGAGGGGCAGCTGCTGGAGCTGCACGGCTACGCCGGCGTGCTGGCGTACGAGCCCGCGGAGCTGGTGCTCACGGCGCGCTGTGGCACGCGGCTGTCCGAGATCGAGGCTCTGCTGGCCGCGCAGCGCCAGTTCCTGGCCTTCGAGCCGCCCGCCCTGGGCGGCGATCCGACGATCGGCGGCATCGTTGCCGCCGGTCTGTCGGGGCCGCGGCGCGCGCGCGCCGGGGCGGCGCGCGATTTCGTGCTCGGTACGCTGCTGCTGGGCTGCGATGGCGAGCTGCTGCACTTCGGCGGCACGGTCATGAAGAACGTCGCCGGCTTCGATGTGTCGCGCCTGTTGTGCGGCTCGCTCGGCATCCTGGGTCCGGTACTCGAGGTGTCGTTGAAGGTGCTGCCGCTGCCGCCGGCGCAGCAGACCCTGCGCTTCGAGATGGCCGAGGGCGAGGCGCTGGCGGCATTCAACCGCTGGGCCGGGCAACCGCTGCCGCTCTGCGCCACGGCCTGGTTCGACGGCCAGGCCTGGGTGCGCCTGTCCGGCGCCGCCTCGGCGGTGCGTGCGAGCGCGCAGCAGCTGGGCGGCGAGCGCATCGAGTCCGAGCCGGCGGCCGCCTTCTGGCGCAGCGCGCGCGACCAGACACATCCGCTGCTGAGCCGCGCGGCGAGCCTGTGGCGCCTGTCGCTGCCGTCGACCGCGGCGCCGCTGTCGCTGGCGCCGCCGGCGGCGCAGCTGATCGAATGGGGCGGAGCGCTGCGCTGGTGCGCCACCGACCGGCCGGCGGCCGAGATGCGCGCCATCGCCGCTGCCGCCGGCGGCAGCGCGATGCACTGGCGCGGCGGCGCATCGGGCAGCCGCTTCCATCCGCTCGCGCCGCCGGTCCTGGAGCTGCCCCGCCGGCTCAAGGCGCGCTTCGATCCGCACGGCATCTTCAATCCGGGCCGGCTGGTGGCGGAGCTCTAGGGGCGTCACGATGGAAACCCGACTCGCCGCCTGGATCCAGGGCACGCCCGATGGCGATGCCGCCGACGCCATCCTGCGCGCCTGCGTGCACTGCGGCTTCTGCAATGCGACCTGTCCGACCTACCAGCTGCTCGGCGACGAGCTGGACGGCCCGCGCGGCCGCATCTATCAGATCAAGCAGCTGCTGGAGGGAGCACCGGCGACGCACACGGTGCAGCTGCATCTGGATCGCTGCCTGACCTGCCGCAACTGCGAGACCACCTGCCCCTCGGGCGTGCAGTACGGCCATCTGCTCGACATCGGCCGCGCGGTGGCGGAGCGCGCGCCGCGGCGCCCGGTGTCCGAACGCGCGCTGCGCTGGCTGCTGCGCACCGCTCTGACGCAGCGCCGGCTGTTCGGCGGCGCGCTGC
>DAHUYP010000085.1 GCA_027315105.1 Gammaproteobacteria bacterium | reverse complement strand
GGCGCGCTGCCCAGCAGCTGGCGCGCCTTGGGCGTGCACCAGAGCACGCGGCCGGCGCGGTCGGTCGCCAGCAGGAACCGGCCGCTGGCGTCCAGCACGGCGCGGGTCTCGAGCGCCAGCCGCGCATTGCCCAGGTGTACGCGGATGCGCGCCAGCAGCTCGTCGAGCACGATCGGCTTGGTGACGTAGTCGACGCCGCCGCACGCCAGGCCCTCGAGCACGTGCTCGGTCTCGGACAGGCCGGTCATGAAGATCACCGGCAGGTCCGACAGCAGCTGGTCGCGCTTGAGGCGCTTGCAGGTCTCGAAGCCGCTGATGCCGGGCATCAACGCGTCCATCAGCACCAGATCGGGCGTCACCTGGCCCACCAGATCGAGCGCGGTCTCGCCGTCGGTGGCGATCAATACCGTGAATCCGGCCTGATCGAGCGTGTCGGTCAGCAGGCTGAGGGTCTCGGGGGTGTCGTCCACGACCAGTACGGTGTCGCGGCGCAGGGCAGCGGCTTCAGACATTGGTGCGCATCGCCTCCAGGACGTTCATGTAGCGCTTGAGGTCGAAATTCGATACCAGCGCGCGCAGGTGCGCGGCGATCGACTCATTCGACGGATCCTCGAGCTCGAGCTCGCGCAGCTTGGCCTCGATGCCGCGCACGTGGCCGATGCGCCCGAGACGGTACAGGTCATCGAGATGGTGACGCGAGCGCTCGCCGGCGCTGCGGGCGCCGGCGGCCGGCTGCGCCGGCTCCTCGGTACGCTCCGGCTCCTGGATCCACTTCAGGCCCAGCAGCGTACCGACGCGCTCGAGCAGCAGCGACAGCTCGACCGGCTTGGTCACGAAGGCGTCGTGATTCGCGCCCGCGCCGGGCGTGTATTCGTGCGCGTTGGCCGAGACGATCACGATCTTCATGCGCTCGAGCCCGGCGGCCTCGCGCAGCTGCTGCGCGACCGCCCAGCCGGAGATGTCCGGCAGCGACAGATCGATCATCGCCAGATCGGGCACGCACTGTTCCGCGAGCTGCACGCAGGTCTTGCCGTCGCGCGCGATGAACACGGTGAAGCCGAGCGGGCGCAGCAGATTTTGCACCAGCTCGATGTGCAGCGGGTCGTCGTCGGCGAGCAGGATCTTCTGCCGCGCGCCGGCGTAGTCGCAGATGCGCCGCGCCGGCCGCGGCGCCGCGGCGTCGCGCCTGGCCTCGGAGAGCATCAGGCGCACGAGGAAGGTGGTGCCGGCGCTCGAGCTGCCCTGTACCAGCACTTCCCCGCCCATGATCTGGGTCAGCAGCTTGGTGATCGTCAGCCCCAGGCCGGTGCCCGGCACGGCGCGTACCGCCTGGCTGCTGCCGCGTTCGAACGGCTCGAAGATGCGCTCCACGTCGGTGCTGGCGATGCCCGGGCCGGTATCGGTGACCTCGAACTCCGCGATCTGGCTGCGGTGGCGCACCGTCAGGGTGACCGCGCCGCGCTCGGTGAACTTGATCGCATTGGACAGCAGGTTGATCAGGATCTGCCGCAGCCGCTTCTGATCCGTATGCACGTAGGCCGGCAGGTGCGGCGGGCGCTGATAATGGAATTCCAGGCCCTTGGCCATCGCCTGCAGCCGGAACATGTCGACCAGCTGGTCGAGGAACTCGGGCAGCTGCACGCTGTCGCGGCTCAGCCGCAGCATGCCATTCTCGATCTTGGATACGTCGAGCAGGCCGTCGATCAGATTGGACAGGTGTTCGGCGCTGCGGCGGATCACGCGCACGGCATTGTCCGATGAGCCCGCGCTGCCGCGCTCGAGCAGCTGGGCGTAGCCGAAGATCGAGTTCAGCGGCGTGCGGATCTCGTGGCTCAGGCCGACGATGTAGCGCGTCTTGGCGAGATTCGCCGACTCGGCGACCTCCTTGGCCCGCTGCAGCGCGGCGTCGGTGCGCCGGTGCGCCTCGATCTCCTCCATCAGCATCGCCGTCTGCCGGGCCGATTCGGCTTCGGCGGCGCGCCGGCTCTCGTGCGCGAGCACGATCAGCCAGGCGCCGATGCCGGACAGCAGCAGCAGGCTCAGGAACACCAGCCAGAGCGTGGTCTGGATGTTCTCGCGCGCGGCCGGCTCGATGCCGCTGTACTGGTGATAGATCAACGACAGCAGCAGCCCGCTGGCGAGATTGCACAGAATGAGGATGCCGGCGAAATGGCCGGCGCGCGTGTTGAGCGCCGCGGCCAGGCGCCCCGGCAGCACCCGGCCGACGCAGGCGGCGAGCTGCGAGGCGATCCTGCCATGCGGCTTGCAGGCGTCGCGGCAGCGCGACTCGAGCGTGCAGCACAGCGAGCAGATCGGGCCGGAATAGGCCGGACAGAGGGCCATGTCGCCGCGCTCGAACACGTTCTCGCAGATCGTGCAGCGCAGCTCGTCGGCGTGCGGCGGCAGGCCCTCGGCGGCGCGCGCCAGGTAATAGCGCCCGCGCGTCGCCCAGGCGATCACCGGGGCCGCGGCGAACGCGGTCAGCAGCGCGACGAACGGCGAGAGGATCTGGGCCACCTGGCCGAACACGCCCAGATACGCAAGACTCGAGGCCGCGATCGACAGCGCCAGCGCGCCGACGCCGACCGGGTTGACGTCGTACAGGTGGGCGCGCCGAAACTCGATGTAGGGCGGGCTCAGGCCGGCCGGTTTGTTGATGACCAGGTCGGCGGTCAGGGCGCCGATCCAGCCGGCGGCGAAATTGGCGTAGATGCGCAGGATCGCATCGATCGCCCGGAACACGCCGATCTCCATCAGCAACAGCGCCAGCACGACGTTGAACACCAGCCAGACGACGCGGCCCGGGTGGCTGTGAGTCAGGCGCGAGAAGAAGTTCGACCAGGCAATGGAGCCGGCGTAGGCATTGGTGACGTTGATCTTGAGCTGACAGACGATCACGAACACGCCCATCATCAGCAGCGCGACGCGCGGGGAGCCCACGGTCTCGCGAAACGCCACGAAATACATCTGCGTCGGCTGCGTGGCCTGCTCGCTCGAAACGCCGTGGCGCAGCGCCAGGATGGCGAGGAACGAGCCGGCCAGCAGCTTGAAGCCGCCGATCAGCACCCAGCCGGGACCGGTCGACAGCAGCGCGGCCCACCAGCTGAAGCGCACGGCGGAGGACCTGGCGGCGGGCTGGCCGTCGGCCTTGCCGTGCGCGCGCGCCGGCAGGAAGCGCAGGTAATCGACCTGCTCGCCGATCTGCGGCAGCAGCGACAGCAGCATCGAGGCGGCCATGCCGAGCATCAGGAAGTTGACGCTGCGGCCGTCGCCGCCCTGGGTGCCGCCGTAATGCTGCCAGGCGGCGAGCGCCGCCGGATGCGTGCAGGCGATATAGACGATCGGCACGAACTGCAGCAGCAGCCAGACCGGCTGCGTCGCGAGCTGCATGCGGCTGATGAGGCTGATGCCGTAGACCGCGATCGGGATCACCACCAGCGAGCTGATCACGTGCGCCAGCGCCAGCGGGATGCCGAACAGCATCTGCAGCGCCACCGACAGGATGCTGGCCTCGATGGAGAACAGCAGGAACGTGAATGAGGCGTAGATCAGCGAGGTGATGGTCGATCCGAGGTAGCCGAAGCCGGCGCCGCGCGTCAGCAGGTCGATATCGACGCCGTACTTGGCGGCGTAATAGGCGATCGGCAGACCGATCAGGAACATCAGCACCGTGAACGCGGCGATGGCCCAGACCGCGTTGGGAAAGCCGTAGGCGATCGTTATCGTGCCGCCGATGGCCTCGCAGGCCAGGAAGGCGATCGGACCCAGGGCGGTATTGCCGACCCGGAACGAGGACTTGCGGGCGCTGCCGGCCGTGAAGCGCAGCGCGTAGTCCTCCAGCGTCTGGGTGGCGACCCACTGGTTGTATTGACGACGCTCCCGGACGATTCGCTGCTGCGCGGCCATGCCTGCTCGTTGTCGTGAGACGCGAGTACCCCTTGGTACTCGGGGACAGCAAGCCATGTGCCACCCAATTTGGAGCACGGCACGCAGCGCTTGCACCCGCCACGACTACGTCAAACGACGCATTCAGCCGCGACGCGCGCTGCCGTAGCGTTGCTCCCGGCAAGCGCGCGACTCGATCAAGGGAGCTTGGAGAGGCGGATGCGGCGCGGGACGGACGCGGCGGACCGGCGAAGCAAGGTGCACCACTTTGGCCGGACCGCAGCCGATCCCGCACCAAGATCGCGCACCCGGGACGCGCGCCGTCGCAGGGACTGCGCCCGGCCGCCGGGCGCAGCGACGGCTATCAATCACCGAAGAAAGGAATACTCATGGACCCCAAACAACGATGCGTCCGAACCGCGCCCGGGGCGGCGCTGGCGGCCGCGGTCTGCGCGGCCGTCATGGCCGCGACTGCGAACGACGCGCTCGCCGATTCGAGCGAGCCGCCGGTCTCGATCGGCGCCGGCGTGCAGAGCGGCTTCTACAGCTGCACGCAATCCTGCCTCTACAGCCCCGGCACCCCGGCCACGCCCGGCGGCAGCGTCGAGGGCTTCGCGCTCGACAGCATCCGACTGTACATCAACGGCAACGTCACCGATCAGATCAAGATGACCTTCAACACCGAGTACACCGGTTCCGGCACCGGTCCCGGCGCCAACAAGGTCGAGGTCATGGACGCCATCGGCCGCTTCGAGTTCTCGGATCAGGTCAACATCTGGGCCGGCCGCTTCCTGCCGCCGAGCGATCGCGCCAATCTGTACGGACCCTATTTCGCCAATGACTGGACGCCGTATGCCGACGGCGTCGCCGACTACTACCCGACCGTCGCCCTGGGCCGCGACAACGGCGTGGCCTACTGGGGCGACTTCGGCATGCTGAAGTTGCAGGTCGGCGCCTTCGATGGCCAATCACTCGGTCCGACCACGGCGGTGGCCGATCCGGCCAAGGTGCTGTACGCCGGACGCGTGACGCTGGACTTCTGGGACAAGGAGAGCGGCTACTACCTCAACAGCACCTACTACGGCGACAAGAACGTGCTGGCGCTCGGCATGGCCGGGCAGACGCTGGACGGCAAGACCACCTTCAACTTGGACGGACTGCTGGACCGCAAACTGCCGAATGGCGGGGTGCTCACGGTGGAGTCCGAATACGTGCACGACAACGGCCTGAATGCGCTCGCGGCCAGCAGCGGCTGGTACGCGCTGGGCGCCTACATGTTTCCGCAGGTGATCGGCATCGGCAAGATCCAGGTGCTCGGCAAGTACAGCGACAAGAGCTATGACGCGGTGGCGGCGACCACCGGCACCGTGACCGGCACCGGTCCCGGCACGCTGCTCGGCACGCCGTCCTACACGCTCAAGACCACGGAAGTGAACCTGAACTACATCATCAAGGAGTTCAGCGCCCGCGTCGGCTTCTATTTCCTGACACAGAAGAACGACCTGCCCACGGTGCAGTCGTCGCTGGTGTCGTCGCCGAAGGAATTCGGTCTGAAAATGCAATTGCAGATGTAAGCATCAACTGGAGATCAAACAATGAGTATCGGAAGAACCTTGAGACGCACGCTGCCAGTGATGTGCGCATTACTGGCGTCGGCGGCGGGGACCACGGTGGCGCGGGCGGAGGACACCATCAAGGTCGGCGTGCTGCATTCGCTCTCCGGCACCATGGCCATCAGCGAGACGACGCTCAAAGACACCGTGCTGATGATGATCGACGAGCAGAACAAGAAGGGCGGACTGCTCGGCAAGAAGCTCGAGGCGGTGGTGGTCGATCCGGCCTCGAACTGGCCGCTGTTCGCCGAGAAGGCATCCGAGCTGCTGGAGAAGGACAAGGTCGCGGTGGTGTTCGGCTGCTGGACCTCGGTGTCGCGCAAGTCGGTGCTGCCGGTGTTCGAGAAGGACGACGGTTTGCTGTTCTATCCGGTGCAGTACGAGGGCGAGGAATCGTCCAAGAACGTGATCTACACCGGTGCGGCGCCGAATCAGCAGGCGATTCCGGCGGTGGAATACCTGATGAAGGACGTCGGCGTGAAGCGCTGGGTGCTGGAGGGCACCGACTACGTCTATCCGCGCACGACCAACAAGATCCTGCAGGCGTTCCTGATCCAGAAGGGCGTCAAGCCGGAAGACATCATGATCAACTACACGCCGTTCGGCTTCTCGGACTGGGCCAGCGAAGTGTCCAAGATCAAGGCCTTCGGCTCGGCCGGCAAGAAGACCGCGGTGGTCTCGACCATCAACGGCGACGCCAACGTGCCGTTCTACAAGGAGCTCGGCAACCAGAAGATTTCGGCCGAGGACATCCCCGTCATGGCGTTCTCGGTCGGCGAGGAGGAGCTGTCGGGACTGGACACCAGGCCGCTGGTGGGCCACCTGGCCGCCTGGAACTATTTCATGAGCATCAACACGCCGGAGAACAAGGAATGGATCGCGAAGTGGCACGCGTTCACCAAGAACCCGAAGCGCACCTTCAATGATCCGATGGAAGCGCACGTCATCGGTTTCCAGCTGTGGGTCAAGGCGGTGCAGAAGGCCGGCACGACCGACACCGAGAAGGTGATCGCGACGCTGCCGGGGCTGGAGGTGCCGAACCTGACCGGCGGCATCGCCAAGGTGCTGCCGAATCATCACATCACCAAGCCGGTGTACGTCGGCGAGATCCGTGCCGACGGCCAGTTCAACGTAGTCTGGAAGACCGACAAGGTTGTGCCCGGCGAGGCCTGGTCGCATTATCTGCCGGCGGACAAGGATATCGTCGCCGACTGGGTGACGCTCAAGTGCGGCAACTACAACACCAAGACCAAGGTGTGTTCGGGCCAGAACTACAAATAGCACTTGCGCGACCCGGGCGGCTCCGATCGCGCATCGGCGCGGTCGGAGCCGCCTTCGTTTCGACGGACCGCCGTGCGTGGCGCGCGGCTTGCTTGGGGTGATGCCATGATGCGTTGGCTGCGACACTGCGCTGTGCTGGGCTGCCTGGCGGGCTTGGTCGCGGCTGCGGCCGGCACGGCTGTGGCTGGCACGGCTGCGGCCGGCGGCGCGCCCGGGGCGCAGCCGGCGCCGGTGAGCCCCGGCGCCGGGCAACCCGCAGCCGAGCGGCCCGTGGCCGATGAGCCCGTGGCCGATGAGCGATTGCAGCAGCTGCTCGCGCAGCTGCCGCAGGCGAGCTATGCCGACAAGCGCGCGCTGATCAGGCAGTTCATCGCGCTGCACGATCCGCGGGTACGCGCCATCCTGGGCGCGATGCTGGAGGAGAACCTGTACGAGCGCAGCGCCGATCAGCGCGTGGTGATCGGTGCCGCCGACGGCGACAATCTGCGGCTCACGGACGCGCTGACGGGCGCGGCGCTCGGTACCGCAGCCCCGGATGCGCTCGGCAGAATCGGCATCAACAACCAGCTGCGCAAGGCACTGCGCGTCGGCATGGCGCAGTTCGACCTGTCGAGCCCGGACGCCGCCGTGCGCCTGGCAGCCGTGCGCGAGATGCTGCGGGCGGTGGACGAGGACAGCATCGCGGTGCTGCGCGAGCGTCTGGCGCACGAGAGCAACGCGGCCGTGAAGCGCGCGATCGGCGAGGGATTGGCGCTGGCCGACCTGGACAGCAGCGACGCACGCACCCGGCTGGCCGCGGTCGAGACCCTGGCGGGCAGCCTGAATACCGACGTCTACAATCGATTGTCCGCGATGCTGGAGCGGTCCGCCGACGGCGGCTACGCCGAGCCCGATGCGCGCGTGCGCGCCGCCGCGCAGGCCTCGATCCGCTCGATCAACCGCTGGCGCAACCTCTACTCGGCCATCCAGACACTGATGTTCGGCCTGAGCCAGGGCTCGGTGCTGGTGCTGGCCGCGATCGGCCTTGCGATCACGTTCGGCGTCATGGGCGTCATCAACATGGCGCACGGCGAGCTGATGATGCTCGGCGCCTACACCACCTACGTGGTACAGCTGCTGATGCCGCAGCACATCGGCGCCTCGATCGTGATCGCGATTCCGGCCGCGTTCCTGGTGTCGGGACTCGCGGGGGTGGCAATCGAGCGCGGCATCGTGCGCCATCTGTACGGCCGGCCGCTCGAGACGCTGCTGGCGACCTTCGGCCTGAGCCTGGTGCTGCAGCAGGCGGTACGCGATCTGTTCTCCGCCAACAACCGGCCGGTGCAATCGCCGCCGTGGCTGTCGGGGGAGCTGCAGATCAACGAGGCGCTGTCGCTCACCTACAATCGCCTCTACACCATCGTCTTCACGTTCATGCTGTTCCTGCTGCTGCTGGCGGTGCTCAAGCGCACGCGCCTGGGGCTGGAGGTGCGGGCGGTATCGCAGAACCGCGCCATGGCCAAGGCCATGGGCGTGCGCACCGAATGGGTCGATGCCCTGACGTTCGGCCTCGGATCGGGCATCGCCGGCGTCGCCGGCGTGGCGCTGAGCCAGCTGACCAACGTCGGGCCCAATCTCGGCCAGAGCTACATCGTCGACTCGTTCATGGTGGTGGTGTTCGGCGGGGTCGGCAATCTCTGGGGCACGGAGCTCGGCGGCAACGCGCTGGGCATCGTCAACAAGCTGCTCGAGCCGTATTCGGGCGCGGTGCTGGCGAAGATATTCGTGCTGGTGTTCCTGATCCTGTTCATCCAGCGGCGGCCGCGGGGTATGTTCCCGCAGAAAGGCCGCGCTGCGGACGGCTAGCGTGGGCGCCACGCCACGCCGCGAGGCCGGCGGACTGCGCGCGGCATTGCACGCCGATCGCGGCGGCCGGATATTCCTGGCGCTGCTGGCGGCGGTGGCGGTGCTGGCGCCGCTGCTCAATCTGCTGGTACCGGCGAGCTCGGCGCTGCACCTGTCGAGCTACACCGTCACGCTGCTCGGCAAGTACATGACCTATGCGATGCTCGCGATCGCGGTGGACCTGATCTGGGGCTATTGCGGCATCCTGAGCCTGGGGCACGGCGCGTTCTTCGCGCTCGGCGGCTATGCGATGGGCATGTACCTGATGCGCCAGATCGGTACGCGCGGCGTCTACGGCGATCCGGTGCTGCCGGATTTCATGGTGTTCCTGAACTGGAAGGAGCTGCCGTGGTTCTGGCACGGCTTCGACGTGTTCGCGTTCGCGGCCCTGATGGTGGTGCTGGCCCCGGGCCTGCTGGCGCTGGTATTCGGCTTCCTGGCGTTCCGCTCGCGCGTCTCGGGCGTGTACCTGTCGATCATCACGCAGGCGCTGACCTACGCGCTCATGCTGGCCTTCTTCCGCAACGACATGGGTTTCGGCGGCAACAATGGCTTCACGGATTTCAAGGACCTGCTCGGCTTCAGCCTGCAGGCGCCCGGCACCCGCATGACGCTGTTCCTGGGCACCGCGCTGGCGCTCGGCGGCAGCTACCTGCTGTGCCGCTACGTGGTGAGCTCGCGCGCCGGCCGCGTGATCCAGGCGGTGCGCGACGCCGAGAGCCGCGCGCGCTTCATCGGCTATCGCGTGGAATCGTACAAGCTGTGGGTATTCGTGTTCTCGGCGGTGCTGGCCGGCATCGCCGGTGCACTGTACGTGCCGCAGATCGGCATCATCAATCCGAGCGAGTTCTCGCCGGCGAACTCGATCGAAATCGTGATCTGGGTGGCGATCGGCGGGCGCGGCACCCTGTACGGCGCGGTGGTCGGGGCGCTGCTCGTGAACTATGCCAAGACCTACTTCACCGCCGCGCTGCCGAGCATGTGGCTGTATGCGCTCGGCGCGCTGTTCGTGCTGGTGCCGCTGCTGCTGCCGCAGGGCGTGGTCGGTGCGCTCGGCCAGCTGCGGCGCCGGGCGGATGCGCGCCGGCCGGCGGCGGCATGAGGGGCGCGGGCATGGGGAACGCCGGCCCGAGCGGTGGCGCGCCATGATCCGCGCCGTGATGGAGCGCTTCTCGGGCCGTTCGCGCAGCGCCACGCCGCCCAGGACCGGCGAGCTGCTCAGCGGCGGCAGCCGGGTGGAATCGGGACCGGATGCCTCGCGCGGCGTCATCCTGTACCTGGAGGACATCACGGTCAGCTTCGACGGCTTTCGCGCCCTCAATGCGCTGACCCTGTACATCGAGGTCGGCGAACTGCGCTGCATCATCGGACCCAATGGCGCCGGCAAGACCACGATGATGGACGTGATCACCGGCAAGACGCGGCCCGATACCGGGTCGGCCTGGTTCGGCCAGACGATCGATCTGCTGGCGTTGACCGAGCCGGAAATCGCGCAGGCGGGCATCGGCCGCAAGTTCCAGAAGCCGACCGTGTTCGAGCGCCACTCGGTGTTCGAGAATCTCGAGCTGGCGATGGCCGGGGACAAGTCGGTGTGGCGCTGGCTGTTCGCGCGCACGACGGCGGCCGAGCGCGAGCAGATCGACGCGGTGCTCGAAACCGTGGGCCTGCAGGACCGGCGCGAGGAGCCGGCCGGAGCGCTCTCGCACGGCCAGAAGCAATGGCTCGAGATCGGCATGCTGCTGGTGCAGGAGCCGCAGCTGCTGCTGGTGGACGAGCCGGTGGCCGGCATGACGCCGCAGGAGACCGAGCGCACCGCGGAACTGCTCGGCTCGCTCGCCGGCCGGCATTCGGTGATCGTGGTCGAGCACGACATGGAATTCGTGCGCTCGATCGCGCGCAAGGTGACGGTGCTGCACGAGGGCAGCGTGCTGGCGGAAGGCAGCATCGATGAGGTGCAGAACGATCCGCGCGTGATCGAGGTCTACCTCGGCGTCTGACATGCTCGAGATCAGCAATCTCAACCAGTTCTACGGCGGCAGCCACACCTTGTGGGACGTCAGCCTGCAGGTGCCGGCCGGCTCCTGCACCTGCCTGATGGGACGCAACGGCATGGGCAAGACCACGCTGCTCAAGTGCGTCATGGGACTGCTGCCGGCGGCCTCCGGCCAGATCCTGTACCAGGGCCGCGACCTTCGCGGCCTGCCGGCCGAGGCGCGCGCGCCGCTGCGCATCGGCTACGTGCCGCAGGGACGCGAGATCTTCTCGCAGCTCACCGTGGAGGAGAATCTGCGCATCGGACTGGCAGTGCGCCGGCCGCGGGTACGCGACGTGCCCGAGCAGGTCTACGAGATGTTCCCGGTGCTCAAGCAGATGCTGCGGCGGCGCGGCGGCGACCTGTCGGGCGGGCAGCAGCAGCAGCTCGCGATCGCGCGCGCGCTGGTGCTCGATCCCGCGCTGCTGATCCTGGACGAGCCGACCGAGGGCATCCAGCCGAACATCGTGCACGAGATCGGCGACGTCATCATCCGGCTCAATCGCGAGGTCAACCTGACCGTGCTGCTGGTGGAGCAGAAGCTGCCGTTCGCGCGCCGGGTGGCGAGCGATCTGCGCGTGCTCGACAAGGGCCGGCTGGTGGTTTCCGGCAAGATCGAGGCGTTGACGGACGAGCTGGTGCGCACGCACCTGACCGTATGAGCGGCGGCGGCTGGCAGGCCGCACTGTCGCTGCAGCTGCAGCCGGCGCACGCACGCACGCGGCTCGCGCGCCGCCGGCACCACGGCCCGCTGCTGGTTCAGCGCGCCTTCTATCCGGAGCCGCCGGCGCCGGCCGGCGCGGCGGCCGCCGAGCCGTGCCACATCTACGTGATCCATCCGCCGGGCGGCGCGGTCAGCGGCGATGAGCTGCAGCTCGAGGTCGAGGTGCTGGCGCAGGCGCACGGCCTGCTGACGACCCCGGCGGCCGGCAAGTTCTATCGCCGCGGCGAGCAGCGCGTGGCGCGGCTGCGCCAGACGCTGCGCGTGGACGGCGGCGTGCTCGAATGGTTGCCGCAGGAGAACATCTGGTATCCGGGCACCGCGGTCGAGCTGCGCACCGAGGTGCGGCTCGCCGGCAGCGCGCGCTTCATCGGCTGGGAGATCGGCTGCGCAGGCCTGCCGGCCGGCGGACTGTCGCTGCAGGACGGCAGCGTGCGCCAGTCGTTCGAGCTCTGGCACGGCGAGACCCCGCTGCTGCTCGAGCGGCTGGCCCTCGAGCACGCCTGCCTGGGCGCGCGCTGGGGCCTGGCGGGCCACACGGCGCTGGGCAGCATGCTGGCGTACCCGGCGCAGGCGGCGCAGCTGCAGCTCGCGCGCGAGTGCGCAGCGCGCGCGAATTGCGCCGACACGATGCTTGCCTGTACGCTCGTGGACGGCGTGCTCAGCTGTCGCGGCCGCGCGGCGCGTGCGGATCGACTGAAGCAGGCATTCATCGAACTGTGGTGCGCGCTGCGGCCGGAATTGCTCGGCCGGCGCGCGATCCCGCCGCGCATATGGGCGACCTGAAACGGACTGGCGATGGAGCTCTCACCCCGCGAAAAGGACAAGCTGCTGCTGTTCACGGCGGCACTGCTGGCGGAGCGCCGCAAGGCGCGCGGCGTGCGGCTGAATTATCCGGAAGCGATCGCCTTCATCTCGGCGGCGATCCTGGAGGGCGCGCGCGACGGGCGCACGGTGGCCGAGCTCATGAGCTACGGCACCACGCTGCTGGCGCGCAGCGACGTAATGGAAGGGGTGGCCGAGATGATCAGCGAGGTACAGGTCGAAGCCACGTTTCCCGACGGCACCAAGCTCGTCACCGTGCACCAGCCGATCACGTGAGGCCGCCATGATCCCAGGGGAAGTCGTGACCGCGGACGGCGAGCTGACACTCAATGCCGGCCGCGTCACGCGCCGCATCACGGTCGCCAACACCGGCGACCGGCCGATCCAGGTCGGCTCGCACTATCATTTCTACGAGACCAACGCCGCGCTGCAGTTCGAGCGCGCCGGCACGCGCGGTTTCCGGCTCAACATCCCCGCCGGTACGGCGATCCGGTTCGAGCCGGGCCAGCAGCGCGACGTCGAGCTGGTGGAGTTCGCCGGCGACCGCGTGGTCTACGGCTTCCAGGGCAAGGTCATGGGCAGCCTGTCATGACGCGCATCGAGCGGCGCGCGTACGCGGAGATGTACGGTCCCACGACCGGTGACCGGGTGCGCCTGGGCGACACCGAGCTGTGGATCGAGGTGGAACGCGACCACACGGTGTACGGCGAGGAGGTCAAGTTCGGCGGCGGCAAGGTGATCCGCGACGGCATGGGCCAGGGGCAGCGCGGTGCGGCCGAAGTGGTCGACACGGTCATCACCAACGCGCTCATCCTGGATCACTGGGGCATCGTCAAGGCTGACGTCGGCATCAAGGACGGCCGCATCGCCGCGATCGGCAAGGCGGGCAACCCCGACATCCAGCCGAGCGTCAACATCGTCATCGGCGCGGGCACCGAGGCGATCGCGGGCGAGGGGCTGATCCTGACGGCCGGCGCGATCGACGCGCACATCCACATGATCTGCCCGCAGCAGGTCGAGGATGCGCTCATGAGCGGCGTGACCACCATGATCGGCGGCGGCACCGGACCGGCCACCGGCACCAACGCCACGACCTGCACGCCCGGACCCTGGCACATCGCGCGCATGTACCAGGCGCTCGAGGAGCTGCCGATGAATTTCGGCCTGCTGGGCAAGGGCAACGCCAGCCTGCCGGAGCCGCTCGAGGAGCAGATCCGCGCCGGCGTCATCGGCCTGAAGCTGCACGAGGACTGGGGCACCACGCCGGCGGCGATCGACAACTGCCTGTCGGTGGCCGATCGCTTCGATGTCCAGGTCGCCATCCACACCGATACGCTCAACGAGAGCGGCTTCGTCGAAGACACGATCGCCGCCTTCCGCGGCCGCGCGATCCACACCTATCACACCGAAGGCGCGGGCGGCGGCCATGCCCCCGACATCATCAAGGCCTGCGGGGTCGCGCACGTGCTGCCCTCGTCGACCAATCCGACGCGTCCCTACACCGTCAACACGATCGACGAGCACCTGGACATGCTGATGGTGTGCCACCATCTGGATCCGGGCATCCCGGAAGACGTGGCGTTCGCCGAGTCGCGCATCCGCCGCGAGACCATCGCCGCGGAGGACATCCTGCACGACCTCGGAGCGTTCTCGATGATCTCGTCGGATTCGCAGGCCATGGGCCGCGTCGGCGAAGTCATCACGCGCAGCTGGCAGACCGCGCACAAGATGAAGCTGCAGCGCGGAGCGCTGCCGCAGGACAGCGCCCGCAACGACAATCATCGCGCGCGCCGCTACATCGCCAAGTACACCATCAATCCGGCGATCACGCACGGCATCGCGCGCGAGGTCGGCTCGATCGAGGTCGGCAAGCTCGCCGACCTGGTGCTCTGGCGGCCCGCATTCTTCGGCGTCAAGCCGGCGATGATCATCAAGGGCGGCATGATCGTCGCGGCGCCGATGGGCGATCCGAATGCCTCGATTCCGACGCCGCAACCGGTGCACTACCGGCGCATGTTCGGCGCGCTCGGCGGCGCCCGCGCGGCCACGTCGGTCAGCTTCGTCTCGCAGGCCGCCCTGCAGGGCGACATCGGCGGACGCCTGGGGCTGCGCAAGCGGCTGGTCGGCGTCATCGACACGCGCGCGCTGCGCAAGAGCGACATGGTCCTGAACGACTATCTGCCGCAGATCGAGGTCGACCCGCAGAGCTACGAAGTGCGTGCCGACGGGCAACTGCTGGTCTGCGAGCCGGCGAGCGTGCTGCCGCTGGCGCAGCGCTACTTCCTGTTCTGAGGCCGCGCACCGGCATGCGCGCCCCATGTTGACGATTTCGCAGCGGCTGCAGGCCGTGCGGCCGGCGGACGCACGCCTGGTGCTGCCGTTCGAGCTGCGCAGCCGCAGCCGGTTTCGCGCCCGGCTGGCGAGCGGCGAGGAGGTCGGCGTGATGCTCGCGCGCGGTCAGATCCTGCGCGGCGGGGACCTGCTGCTGGCGGCCGACGGCCGCGTGATCGAAGTCGAGGCCAGCGCCGAGTCCGTATCGACCGTGCAGGCGGCCGATGCGCGTGCGCTGGCCCGCGCGGCCTATCATCTCGGCAACCGGCATGTCGCGCTGCAGATCGGCGACGGCTGGCTGCGCTACCGCCACGATCACGTGCTCGACGAGATGCTGCGGGGCTTCGGCCTGCAGGTACGCGTCGAGCAGGCGCCATTCGAGCCGGAGGCCGGCGCGTACCCGGCCGGCGGCGACGCGGGCCACGGCGACGGCCACGTCCACTCCCATTGACCCGCTGGCGCTGCTGCGGCTGTTGCAGCTCGTCAGCCCGGCGCTGCCGATCGGCGCGTACGCGTATTCGCAGGGCCTGGAATACGCGGTGCATGCGGGCTGGGTGCACGACGAGGTCACGGCGCTGGAATGGCTGCAGGGGCTGTCGCGGTTCGCGCTCGGCACGCTGGATCTGCCGCTGCTGTGGCGGCTGCACGGCGCCTGGGGCGCGCCCGATGCGGCAGCCGTGCAGCGCTGGAACGCGCAGCTGCTGGCGGCGCGCGAGACCGCCGAGCTGCGGGCGGAGGAGCTGCACCTGGGCCGCGCGCTGGCGCGCGTGCTGGTGGAGCTCGGGATTCACGAGGCCGGACAGTGGCAGGGCGCGGGGCCGGGGTTCGCCACCATGTTCAGCCTGGCGGCGGTGCGCTGGCGCATCGGCGCCGGCGAGGCCATGAGCGGTTATCTGTGGGCCTGGGCCGAGAACCAGGTGCTGGCCGCGGTCAAGCTGGTGCCGCTCGGACAATCCGCCGGTCAGCGATTGCTGTATCGGCTCTCGCAGGACATGCCGGCGATCGTCGAGCGCGCACGCTCGCTCGGCGACGACGCCATCGGCGTCGGTGTGTTCGCGCCCGCGCTCGCCAGCGCCCTGCACGAGACCCAGTACACGCGCCTGTTCCGCTCGTAGCGCGCCGGCGCCGCGCTCGGCCGATCGGCCATTCGTCAAGGCGCGGGCCGATCTGCTACCTTTGGAACGCAACCGGGGGCTGTCGCATCGGCCTGGCTGTAATCGACGCGCACCGCGCAGCAGGGAGACAGTATGTACGCTCCGCCCACAGCGCCGCTGCCGATCGGCGGCGTGCTCGACCAGGCGATCAAGCTCTATCGCACGTCGTTCCGGCAGTGCTGGCCGATCACGCTCATCCTCTCGGCGCTGGCGGGCGCGGCGAGCGTATTCCTGCTGCGAAACCTGCCTCACCTGGTGCCGTCGCAGGCCGCGGCGCTGCTGGCACTGCTGGCGCATGCCTGGTTCTGGTTCCTGCTCGCCGGCGTCGCCTACGCGGGACTGATCGGCGCCGTGATCGCGAGCCAGAATTCGCTCGCGGCCGGCCGGACGCAGCTGACGCCCGTCGAGGCAATGGCGGTGTCATGGCGGCGCCTGCCGAGGCAGGTACTGGCGCACCTGGCGGTGGCGGCCGCGATCTTCATCGGGATGATCCTGATGGTGATTCCCGGAATCTACGTCTGGGGCCGGCTGCCGCTGGTGACCGTGGCGCTGTTCGCCGAGGATGCCAGCGCCCTGCGCGCCATCGGCAGCAGCTGGAACTTGGTGGGCGGTCACTGGTGGCGCACGGCGACGACCGTGACGGTCGGCCTCATCATCGTGATCGTGATTTCGCTGACATTCACGCTCATCGGCGGTTTCGTGCTGCTGCTGCTGCGTCCCGATCGGGCGGGGCTGCTGCTCGGGAGTGAGGCGGTGTCGCTGCTCGAGCGCGTGTTCCTGACGCCGATGATGACCGCGCTGCTGGTCGCCGTGTACCACGACCTGAAACTGCGCCGCGAAGGCGGGAACCTCGCGGCACGGGGGGGCTCGCTGCCGGCGAGCTGAGCGGGCGCGCTGCTCGCGGCTGCGCGGCCCCCTCAGGCGCGCGCGCCTGCGAGCGCCGCGCCGCGCTCGTGCACCAGCAGCGTGCCGGCCGCGAGGTCGCCGAGGCGCACGCTCTGTGCGGTAACGAAGCAGCTCATCAGTCCCACCAGGTAGCAGATCGGCAACGAGTCGATCAGCCGCAGGATGTTTCGAATGAGCAGTGCGGTGATGTCCGGTGTGCCGCCATCGCGCGTGACGATGCGAACGCCGGCCATGCGCTTGCCCGGCGTGCGACCGCGCATGACCACCTCAAGCACCGGGTGGTAGAGGAAATAGAGACCGGCCGCGGGCAGCACGGCCAGGTGCGCGAATGGCCGCGTGAGCTCGCGCGCCGACGGCAGCGCCTGGCCGAGCATGAGCGGCAGCAGCCAGGCGGCCGCCAGCCAGGCGAGCGCCAGCAGCAGGCGGATGTGCCAGTCGATCACGAACGCGTAGCTGCGCGTGCCCGGCCCGGCGATCTGCAGTGCCGGATCGGCGCCGGCCCGGCCGGCGATGCGCGGCTGCTGGCGCTGCACGTGGATGTCGTGTCTCGGGGTGTCTGGGAGCGGCGCTCGGGTGCGGGCCATTGTTTCAGAGCCAGAAGCAGAAGGGCAAAAAAAACCCCGCAAAGCGGGGCTCTAATTTCCCATCAATGACCAGGTCTGCCGCGGGTGAACAATCAATCTGCACAGACCTGAGTGCCTGGCTGCAAGGCCCGTCCCGAAAGTGCGGGACTGGCGCGTCACTTCGCGCCGCGATCACTCGCGACAGGCGCCATAACAGGGCCGGTCGCGGCCTGTGTTCACCGCGGCAGCCTGAGTTTCTCGCATCGAAGACGGCGCGAAAAGCCCATCTGTCCGTTTTTCGCCGCAGTCTGGGCGATTGCAGCGAAGTCGCAACATGATAACCCCTCTTTGAGAGCAACACCATAACGCCGCAAGAAATATTTGTGATCCAGCTCCGCTTTGCGACGCCGGCACGGGCGCCTGGCCTGTCACATGTGGCGCCGATCAGACCTCCGCGGACGGCGCTGCGGCCGAGACGGCCGCCCGCGCCGGTGTCGGCGGCGCGCGCGCTGCCGATCTTGATGGCCGCAATCCCCTAATATTCGCGCATGAATTGCCGTGAGCTGCCGACCCCATGACCGCTCTGCGCGTGCGCGCCGCCTTCGCGGCGCTGCTCGGGGCGGCGCTCGCGGCACAGGCTGGCGCCGCGGGCCCCCCGCCGAGCGGGCCGGCGGCGGTGCCCCGCGGCCCGCGGCACGAGCTGGATCGGGCGGAGGCGCTGCTGCGCGATCGCCTGTCGGCGCTGCCCGATGGCAGCGGCGTGGTGGTGAGGCGCGATGACGACCGGGTGACGCTGCGAATCCCGGCGCGGCTGCTGTTCGATCCGGACCGGGCCTATCTGAAGAAGGACGCGCTGCTGTCGGTGCCGATGTCGGCCGCCCTGCGGCTGCTCAAGAAGCGCCATCGGCTGCAGGCGCGCATCGAGGTCTATACCGACAGCCTCGGCGGCACGATCCCGAACCTGAGCTTCTCCGAGCAGCGGGCACAGGCCGTCTATGCCGCGCTCGGCGCGGCGGGCATCGTGACCAGCCGCCTGCAGGAACACGGCGCCGGTGCCAGCGCACCGCTCGCGAGCAACGAGTCGCCGCAGGGCCGGATCGAGAATCGGCGCGTGGAGATCGTGTTCCAGCCCGCCGGGGCCGGCGCGTGGGCCGACGCCGCGGCGGGTGCGGCGTCGCGGCTCAGGCCGACGCCGGCAGCAACGCCTTGAGGCGGGTCATCGCACCCGCCTCGATCTGACGGATACGCTCGGCCGAGACGCCGTACTCGTCGGCGAGCTCATGCAGGGTCGCCTTGTGGTCGCTCATCCAGCGGCGCTGCAGGATGGTACGGCTGCGATCGTCGAGCCGCGCTATCGCGGCCGACAGCCGCTCGCGCGATGCGCTGCTCCATTCCTCGGCCTCGACCTGCTCGGCCGGATCGGCGTCCGCTGCGGGCAGATAGGCCGCCGGACCGTAACTGTCGTCATCGTCGCCGTCCGGGGCGACGTCGAACGACAGATCGCGCGCCGAGAGCCGGCGCTCCATCTCCGTGACTTCTGCCGGGCTGACACCCAGATCCTTCGCCACGGCACGCGTTTCCTCGCTGCTGAGCCAGGCCAGGTTCTTCTTCATCCGGCGCAGGTTGAAGAACAGCTTGCGCTGCGCCTTGGTGGTGGCGACCTTCACCAGGCGCCAGTTGCGCAGCACGTATTCATGGATCTCGGCCCGGATCCAATGCACGCCGAACGACACCAGGCGCACACCGACCGCCGGATCGAAGCGCTTGACGGCTTTCATCAGCCCGATATTGCCCTCCTGCACCAGGTCGTTCATCGGCAGACCGTAGCCGGCGTAACCGCGGGCGATGTGCACCACGAAGCGCAGGTGGGAGAGCACGAGCTCGCGCGCCGCGGCGAGATCATTGTCGCGGCGGAACCGCTGCGCCAGCTCCTGCTCGCGCTCACGGCTGAGCACCGGGATCCGGCTGACGCGGTCCAGGTAGGCATCGAAGCTGCCGATCGGGCCTGACAGGATCAGGCCGGGGTGCTGGGCGATCAGCGCAGTTTGAGCGTTCATCACTCCGTCACCTCCATCGTGAATGGACGCCAATATTAGCACTCTGGAGAACAGAGTGCTAAGCGCCCGGGGTAACGGCGCCCCAGGGGCGAGTTGATCTATTCATTATCAATTAGTTACATGCTCAGTGGGGCGCCTCCGGGGTCCCAGCCGCCGCCCCCGACCTGGCGGGGACGGCGTCGATGACCGGCAGCTCGATGGCGCTCGCCGCAAGCGCCGTGTGCCAGACGCGCTGAGTCACCTTCGCATAATCGCCCGGCGCGGCGAACATGATGTTCGGCACGAAGCGCTGCGGGTTGCGGTCGTAGAGCGGGAACCAGCTCGACTGTACCTGCACCATGATGCGGTGCCCGGGCAGGAAGGTGTGATTCGCGGCCGGCAGCTGGAAGCGGTAGAGCAGCGCCTGGTCGGCCGGGATCGGATGCGGGACCGCCAGGTCCTCGCGATAGCGGCCGCGAAAGATGTCGGCCGAGAGCATCTGCTGGTAGCCGCCGAGCAGCGGATGCTCGGGCACCTCGTCCGGCCAGACGTCGATGAGCTTCACCACCCAGTCCGAGTCGGTGCCGCTGGTGGAGGCATACAGGCGCGCCACGGGCGTACCGGCCACGCGCAGCGGCCGCTCGAGCGGCGCCGTCTGGTAGACCAGCACGTCGGGCCGGGAGGCGGCGTTGCGCTGATCATCGACCAGCCATTCGCCCCAGGTCGAGCCCCGCGCGTCGACCGGCAAGGTTGGCCGCGAGGCGCGGTAGGGGACCGGCTTGGCCGGATCGGAGATGTATTCGTCATAGTCGCCCGGGCCGCCCGGCGTCTTCGCCGGCCCCGGCACCGCAGCCGCGGGCGCCTCGAAACCCAGGCGGCCATCCGGCAGCAGGTAAAGGTTGCGGGCCGGCTGCGCACAGCCCTGCGCGCAGGAGCGCGGCCAATCGTCGTAGCGACGCCATTGGTCGGCGCCGGTCTCGTAGGCCAGTACCCGCGGCGTATCGGGCCTGGGCCCGTCCGCGAGGTAATAATCGAGAAACGGTTGCATCACGGTGCGGCGCATCCACGTGGCCGTGTCGCCTTCGAACAGGATCGGGCCGATGCCGCGGGCATCGCGCCGGCCTTGCCCGTGATTCCACGGTCCGAGCACCAGGTGCACCAGAGCGCCATCCGGATCCTTGGGTGCCAGTGCGCGATAGACCGCCGGACCGCCGTAGATGTCTTCCTGATCGAACAGGCCGCAGACGATCAGCATCGGCACGCTCAGCGGCTGCCCGGCCAGCAGCTTGTCCACGGCCTGATCCTGCCAGAACGCGTCGTAGCTGGTGTGCGCCGCGAGCTCGCGCCAGAAGCCGAGCTGATCGAGCCCATGGCTGACCGCCATCGCGCCGGCCGAGCCGGCTTCGAGATAGGCCTGATAGGTGTCGCGCGTGCCGCTCCACCATTTCTCATCGCCCTTGCGCGTCGCCTCCTGATCGTAGATGTAATCGAGCGTGCCATCCTGGCGAAAGGCGCCGTTGTGAAACCAGTCATCGCCGATCCAGCCGTCCACCATGGGGGCGAAGGGCACCGCAACCTTGAGCGCCGGGTGCGGATGCACGGTGGACATCAGGGTCGTGAACCCCTCGTACGAGCCGCCGATGGTGCCGACGCGGCCGTTGCTCTCGGGCACGTGCCTGACCAGCCAGTCGATCGTGTCGTAGGTGTCGGTCGCGTGATCCACCGCGGTCGCATTGAGCGGGCCGCGCAGCGGACGATTCATCACGTAGTCGCCTTGCGAGCCGTATTTGCCGCGCACATCCTGGAACACGATGATGTAGCCGGCAGCCACGGCCGTGTCGTCCATCTGCGGCACGACGGCGGCCAGGTGCGGACTGTCGAAGCGCAGCACGCGCTCGGCGGCGTTATAGGGCGTGCGCGTGAGCAGCATCGGCGCATGCGCGGCGCCCTTGGGGACCAGGATGAAGGTCTTGAGCTTCACGCCATCGCGCATCGGAATCATCTCTTCGCGCTTCACGTAGTCGAAGCTGCCGGTATCGGGCTGGAAGCTCGCCG